>CALUOV010000023.1 GCA_944322275.1 uncultured Bacteroides sp.
CACAAACTCTACTTCTACATCACGAAACTTCACTTGAGCCGTACCGAAATTACGAAACACGGATACATGCGCCCCCCGTCCTAAAAACTGTCCCAAAGCCTCGGCCATGCGGATACCGCTACCTACCACCACCACATCTATATCCTTAGACGGACGTTCCAAGAAAAGATCGCGTACATAGCCTCCCACCACGTAACACTCCATCCCCAAACGGTCGGCAACCTCTGAAATCTGGCCAAATATTTTATCGCTGAATCGCTGTTTCAACTCGTCTGCTGTCAGTTCTATCATATCAGGTACTTTTTTTAGCCGCCAAAAATACTACAAAAAAACGACAAACAAGGCTAAAATCCGAATAGTTTGCGTACTTTTGTCCCGTTTACGCTTTTAACGAACAACATTGACTATGCAGAAACTTCATCCCATGATGCTGGTCGGTACAGGAAGCGATGTGGGTAAGAGTATTTTAGCCACTGCTTTCTGCCGCATCTTCCGGCAAGACGGTTATCATCCCGCACCGTTCAAGGCGCAAAACATGGCGCTCAACTCTTTTGCCACGCCTGAAGGTTTAGAAATAGGGCGGGCACAAGCCGTACAGGCAGAAGCCGCAGGGGTGCCTTGCCATACAGACATGAATCCATTACTGCTAAAGCCACTGTCAGACCATACTTCGCAGGTGGTGCTGAACGGACGCCCAATAGGGAACCGCAGCGCTTACGAGTATTTCCACCGAGAAGGGCACAAGGAACTACAGCGGGAAGTATGCACAGCCTACGACCGCCTGAACACACGCTACAACCCCATTGTACTGGAAGGAGCAGGGAGCATTTCCGAAATCAACTTGCGTGATACGGATCTGGTGAACATGCCAATGGCAACCCATGCAGAAGCAGACGTGTTTTTAGTAGGTGACATAGACCGGGGAGGAGTCTTTGCCAGCATATACGGTTCGTTGGCATTACTCCTTCCGGAAGAACGAAAGCTGGTAAAAGGTATTCTGATAAACAAGTTTCGAGGTGACTTGCGCCTGTTCGAATCGGGAGTCAAAATGTTGGAAGACTTATGCGGTATCCCTGTCCTTGGAGTCATACCTTATTATAAAGATATCTTCATTGAAGAAGAAGACTCCGTATCGTTGGCAGCCAAATCGGCTGAAGCAAGGCAAGACAAGGTAAATGTGGCTGTTGTCCTCTTGCGCCACATGAGCAACTTTACGGACTTCAACGCATTGGAGCAAGACCCGCGCGTCCACCTCTTCTATAGCAACACCCCTCATGAGCTGGAAAAAGCAGACATCATCATCCTGCCCGGCAGTAAAAACACGATAGATGACCTGACTGAATTGCGCCGCAACGATGTGGCAGGAGTCTTATTGCGTGCCCGACGCAAAGGGACAACCCTGTTGGGTATCTGCGGCGGTTACCAAATGATGGGTCTCGAAATACTTGACCCTGAACAGGTGGAAGGAGACATCACCTGCTTACCCGGTTTGGGACTGCTCCCTGTACGCACTCGTCTGACAAAAAAGAAAGTAACCCGACAAGTCCGTTTCCGCTTGAACAGTCAGATCTCCCCCCTTTGGATGGAAGGTTATGAGATACACATGGGTGTCACCCAACCCGATGCAGAAGCATCACCATCCCCTTTAGCCCGCCTGGAAGATAACACGATGGACGGATACATGGCCGATTCCCGCTGTATGGGTACTTACCTGCATGGCATTCTGGACAATCAAGCTTTTATTGACTCGCTGCTTGCTCCCTATATTGAAAAACTGAAAGGACGGATTACTTTCGACTATCGTGCTTTCAAGGAAGAGCAATATGACAAACTGGCCGCGCACGTCCGCGCTCATACGAATATACCATTATTATATAATATACTAACCGCCGACGCCCTATGATAGAAGGACATGGAGACGACCTCTACAAATACCGCCGACAGATAACTGCCAATTTCAGTTCAAACCTCACCAACTGGATAGACCCGACACCACTGAAAGCCTACCTGCACAAACATGTTGGTGAAGCGGTATCCGTCTATCCGGAACCACAACCTTATACACTCGAATCCTGTATCGCCAACGTATCCGGCATACAAGCCGACCAAGTATGCGTAACCAATGGCGCCACCGAAGCAATCTACCTCATTGCCCAGTCTTTTGCCGGAGTGCAGAGTGCCATACTGCAACCTACGTTCAGCGAATACGCGGATGCCTGCCGTATCAACGGACACCGAGTCATGTCTTTCTTTCAGCTACCTGCAAAAGGCAGGTTACCGAAAGACTTGCGTTTACTTTGGCTTTGTAACCCGAACAATCCTACCGGATCAGTCACAGACAAGTCCTTACTCATCCGCCTGGCCGAAGAAAACCCTCACGTAATTTTGGTTATTGATCAATCTTACGAAGATTTCACTTTGGAGCCACTCTTCACTGCAAAAGAAGTGATGAAGATGCCCAACGTGCTGCTGCTACACTCTTTAACGAAACGTTACGCCATGCCAGGCTTGCGTCTAGGCTACTTAACGGGAAATACGGCCTTATTACACCAACTGCGTACACACCGAATGCCATGGGCAGTCAATGGAATAGCCCTAATGGCCGGCCTGTTTCTGATGAAGCATCCCGAAACCATTCCTTTCAATCTGCAAGACTGCCTGGACGAGACCGTCCGCCTGCAATCCAAACTCCGACAAATAGGAGGCATGGATGTATGGGATACCCATACCCACTTCATGCTGATACGCCTACGTACAGGATACGCTTCTGCTTTGAAAGACTATCTTGCCAACGAACACGGAATTCTGATACGAGATGCATCCAATTTTGAAGGGTTGGACGCTACATATTTCCGCCTTTCCACACAACGGCCGGAAGAAAATGAACGATTGGTTAATGCCATCAGACTATGGTTGGAAATGTAAGCCCGATGGAACAGATCATTCTAATACTACCCTTATTGACAGCCTGGATGTTCGACCGTTGGCTGGGTGACCCCACATGGTTGCCTCATCCGGTAGTAGCTTTCGGGAACGCTATTTCTGCCTGTGAGCATGCACTGAACAAAGGACATAAACGCTTCGCCAAAGGTACGGTTATTACTATCGTGCTCGTTGCAGGCACTTATTTATTGACATACGCATTATTGCAGAGTGCCGGAACTTATATTTCCCCGTGGTTAAAAGCCGCATTGGAAACAATACTCATATTCTATTGCCTGGCCGGAACGACATTGGTGCGCGAGGTACGCGAAGTGTTTCGCGCTCTTGACCGCTCGCTGACCGAAGGACGCCGCCACGTAGCACGTATCGTAGGACGCGACACACAAACTCTTTCTGCCCAAGAAGTCCGAACGGCCGCATTAGAGACATTAGCAGAGAATTTGAGCGACGGAGTCATTGCACCTCTTTTCTGGTATTTGCTGTTAGGCGTACCAGGTATGATGATGTACAAAATGATCAATACGTTAGATTCAATGATAGGCTATCGCAATTCAAGATACAGACAGTTCGGCTGCTTTGCCGCCCGACTGGACGATGTGGCCAACTATCTGCCGGCCCGGCTTACCGCCCTGCTGATGATACTGGTAACGGGACATCTCAATCTGCTGAAATTCGTCTTGCGATATGGGAAGGCGCATGCCAGCCCGAATTCAGGCTATCCGGAAGCTGCTTTGGCCGGCATTCTGGACTGCCGTTTCGGAGGACCGCACAATTATTTCGGTGAAGAGGTCTGGAAACCTTACATTGGTTCAAACACCCGTCTGCTTGCGACAAAAGATATGCGACAAGCTGTCCGCATCAACCGAAAAGTTGAATTTTCCATGATTATCCTCACATGCCTTGTTTTACTTATCAAGTCAATCGGATAGGGACAACACCGCCATAGGAAGGCACCCAGCTGAACGCTTCCGTCAGAGAAACCAAACCGGCATAGACTTGTGCACAAGCTATAACACCACCATGGGTAAAAATTACGACTTTACGATAGGCCTTAGCCCGTAACTCGTCCAGGAACTGAGAAACCCGATGTAATTGTTCTTCAAAGGATTCGCCATCTGTTGCCGGAATGTGCAAGTAATCAGCATACCACTCCTGCAGACGGGAGTCACGTATTTCATCATAACGTTGCATCTCCCAGGCACCAAAATCCAACTCAAGCAAACGGACATCCCGTACTGCAGCCGGATAACCACAATGAAGAGCCAAGCGCGTACAACGACTCAAAGGACTTGTATAAGCCGCATCAAACGGGCCGTATGCAGCCAACAATCTGCACACCTCATCCGCTTCACGAGGAAATGTAAGACGCAAAGGCACATCAGTGCGTCCGTAACAAGTCCCCGGCGGGACATCTACCGATGTATGTCGAACAAAAATCAGTTCCATACCATGAACATTATACCTATATAAAAAGATAATTCGCAAAGCAAAAATACAGCCCCACAACAATCACCCGTATATCCGCCAATACGTTGTTTCATCCATCCGCAAAGCAAAAGAAATACCACCGGAGGACAAAGGCAGGCCCATCCCAAACCCGAAGGAAGCAGGAATGGCAAAGGCAGTATTCCGCCTAACGCCCCCCCTACACATTCCGCCACCGTCATCCGGCTATAAGTCACCCGGGCCTTGCTCTCTTCCTCCTTGCGTGCGTATGGCAATAGATTGATGATGTGTGAAGCACACCATTTGGAATAGACATCGGCACAAAAAGCCACAGCACACAAAGTAGCAACCGGCAAAACTGACATTTGAGACCATAGTAGGAAATAAGCAATTAATCCGACTACCCCGTAAGTTCCGATGTGAGAGTCTTTCATGATAGCCAAAGTTCGCTCTCGCGTTACGCCTCCTCCAAATCCATCGCAAAAGTCTGCCAATCCGTCCTCATGCAGGCATCCCGTTATCAGCAATCGGGCGATTACAGCTCCTATCCAAGCGACCTGCACCGGCAACACTTGTGCCAACAGCCAGAATGTAACAGCCAAAACACCTCCTGTCAGCCATCCAGTCATGGGCCAGTAAGGCACTACATGCTTAAAGCATTCAGCAGGCACCGAAACGATTCGCCCTAACGGAAGCCGGGTGAAAAAAATCAGAGCAGCAAGCAGTTTTTTCATCGCATATCAAAAATACTTAATTATATCCGCATGGGCAAAGCTGTCCATCTCGTTCAGCATCCGCACAGCCGAATCGACCAATGGATAGGCACACACGGCTCCGGAGCCTTCACCCAAACGCAGTCCTAAATTGAGTAAAGGACGGACATGCAACCAATCCAATAACAATTTGTGGCCGGCCTCATCTCCCTGATGAGCAAAGACGGCATAATCCAACACCTCGGGATAGAGCCGAGAAGCCGCCAATATGCAGTTCGTCATAATAAAGCCATCTACAAGAATAACCATCCTTAACTCAGCCGCCTGAAGCATTGCCCCTACAGTCATCACCATTTCCAGTCCGCCAAAATAACGGATTATATCCAACGAAGAACCGTCGCCGGTGTAATTCGCCACGGCACGGCTCAAGACATCCCGCTTGTGACGGATACCGGGAGAATCCAATCCGCTGCCCGCACCAATACACAGCTCCAAAGGAATGCCCGTAAACAAATGCATCCAGACAGACGAAGGAGAAGTATTGCCGATGCCCATCTCACCGAAACTTAGCACATTGCTTCCTTCCTCATGGCATTGCTTGACCACCTCCGCTCCATACTTAATACACAACTCCAATTCCTCCCACGTCAAAGCCGCCTCATGCAGAAAGTTACGGCTGCCTCGACGCACCTTCTTATTCAGAATGCCCCGCTCATAAGGCAAATCATAATCGACACCTGCATCGACTATCCTCAATGTAAAGCCGTGCTGACGGCAAAGAAAATTAATGCCCGCTCCACCGCGAAGGAAATTCAGAATCTGTTGCCAAGTAACAGCCCGTGGAGACACACTGACTCCTTCATCGGCAATACCATGATCGGCGGCAAAAAGGAGATTCTGCGGAAGTGTCAGAATGGGCGACAAAGTCTGCTGGATAAGTCCTATTTGCATAGCCAACTCCTCCAAACGGCCCAATGAACCTTTCGGCTTGGTCAAGTTATCTATCTTTTCCTTGAGCAGGGGCCGAAGTCCTTCATCCGGTCGGGTGATGTGGAAAGTCTGTATCATAAATTCTAATATTACTTTTTTATTGCCATAGGAATTCCGGAAACCATCAGGATAACTTCATCAGCCCGTTGAGCGATGTACTGATTCACCCACCCCAGCAAGTCCGTAAACTTACGCTGCAACTCATTGTCCGATGTGCCTCCCATACCAATCTCGTTCGTCACGAAAATGAACGTTGCTTCCTGGCGGGTAAAGGCATCAAACTCACCTCGCACAGCTTCGAGAACCGGGTCTATATCACTTTGGAGGTCGAAAAAAAAATTGGTACACCATAAAGTCACACAATCGATAAGTACGACACGTCCCGCTACATCGTGTCTGCTCAGGCATTTTTCTTCCTCGACATTTGTCCATTCCGGTCCGCGGCGTTCTTGGTGACGACGGACACGTTCCCTAAAATCCTCATCCCAAATGCGTGACGTAGCCATATATATAGGATGGGAAGACAAAGAAAGCGCCAGCCGTTCAGCATACGTACTTTTGCCGGAACGGGATCCTCCGGTGATTAGAATGATTCGTTTCACGATGATGTTCTTTTCATTTTTGGTGCAAAGATATGGATATTATTCCTATTTTTGCAGACATGAACCTGAATAAGAGAAAGAATATGAAAAAAGCAATGACCCTGATAGCCATAGGTTGCTTACTCGCCTCCTGTGGAAACACAGAGAAAAAAGCCGAAGCCAAACTAGCCGAAGCACGTGCTGCCTATGAGGCCGGCAACTACAACGAAGCCAAAATGCAGATAGACAGCATCAAGATACTCTATCCCAAAGCTTACGACATCCGACGGGAAGGTATCTATCTGATGCAGGATGTAGAATTGGCCGAACAGCATAAGACGGTAGCCTATCTGGACAGCGTGCTAACCGAAAAACAAGAAGAGCTGAATGCCCTGAAAAGTAAATTCGTTCTTGAAAAAGATACAGCCTATCAACGTATCGGGCACTATCTGGCTCCCGCGCAAGTCATCGAGCGCAATTTGCACCGTTCCTACCTGCGCTTTCAAACGGACGAAACTGGGCTGATGAGCATGACCTCCATCTATTGCGGCAATTACAATATTCACCACACCAGCGTAAAAGTAACTGCGCCCGACGGTCATTTTGCCGAAACACCGGTCACACGAGACAGTTACGAAACGACCGACCTCGGTGAGCGAATAGAAAAAGCCGACTACAAACTGGGAGAAGACGGAGGTGTCATCGGTTTTATAGCCTCCAATAAAGATAAAAATCTGCGGGTAGATTACCGGGGCGACCGCACATTCACTACAAATATGATGCCGACCGACCGCAAAGCCGCTGCAGAGGTTTATGACCTGGCACGTCTGCTATCCTCCATTACTGAAGTGAAAAAAGACATAGAGGAAGCCCGGTTAAAAATTCAATTTGTACAAAAGAAAATCGCTGAGCGTAAACAAAACCCGGATGAGTAATTGACTCAGAAACGTTTCAATAGCCATTGAAACCATGGTTCAGCGGCTATTGAAATGATTCATCATTCAACGGATGTGTTAATGGCCGTATGCCGACTCGCCATGTTCGTAAATGTCGAGTCCTTCTTCCTCTACCCGTTTGTCTACACGCAGTCCTATCGTGGCATCCACCACTTTAAATAATATATAGGTAATCACCGCACTGAAGACAATAGAGATTACAGTAGTAAACACTTGTACCCACAACTGATGCCAGTCGCCATAAAGCGCGCCCTGCACACCGCCTTCACCCGTAATGAACTGCGTGGCAAACACACCAGTCAGTACCGAACCAATGATACCGCCTATACCGTGCACACCGAATGCATCCAAAGCGTCATCATACTTGAAGTGAGGTTTCACAACGGCTACCATGAAGAAGCAGATTATGGGTGTAATGATACCGATAAAGAAGGCACCCAGCAAATCCACCGTACCCGCAGCAGGTGTAATGGCTACCAGTCCGGCTACAGCACCCGTACAAGCACCAATGGTGGTAGGTTTCTTGTTGCAGATCCAATCCATCACCATCCAGGTAATAGCGGCCATGGCCGTAGCGATATGCGTAACCAGAAAAGCGTTGGCAGCCAATCCGTCGGCAGCCAATCCACTACCGGCATTGAAGCCGAACCATCCTAACCAAAGGAAAGAAGTACCCATGAAAACATACGTCACATTGTGCGGCGTAATAGGATGTCCGATACGATAATCCATGCGCTTACCCAGCATAACAGCCATTACTAAAGCTGAGATACCGGCATTGATATGTACCACCGTACCTCCGGCAAAGTCTATGGCACCCATCTGCTGCAGGAAGCCACCTCCCCACACCCAATGTGCCATGGGAAAATAAGCCAATATCACCCACAGGGTAATAAATACTATGTAACCGGAGAACTTGATGCGCTCGGCAAAAGCGCCCAGTATCAACGCCGGAGTAATGATGGCAAACATACATTGGAACATGACAAAAACCAACTCCGGAATGTTACCCGTAGTCAATGTATGAATATCGATACCATGCAGGAACGCCTTGTCAAAGCCACCCATGAGAAAAGCCAACGGATTGCCTTCTTCGGCAAAACTGGTATCAAACGCCCAGCTATATCCGAACGCTATCCACAGAATGCTGACAATACCTACGATGAACAGTGTCTGCATCACAATACTCAGTATGTTCTTTCGCCGTACCAGTCCGCCATAAAAGAGGGCGATGCCCGGAATGCTCATCAGCAACACTAAGATGGTAGAAATCATTATCCAAGCGGTGTTCCCGCTATTCAGTGTAGTTATATCCATAATAGTTAAAAGTTTAAAGTCGGTTATTCATTTCATTTTTCCTGTTCCGCATTGTAAAGAGCTATGTCACCCCGTTCACCGGTACGGATACGTATAGAGTCTTCTACCGGGATGACAAAGATTCGCCCATCGCCTATCTCGCCCGTCTGTGCGGCATGCTGAATAGCCTGCACAGTTTTCTCTACATTCTTGTCACGCACTACGATGGAGAGCATGATACGTTCAATGGAGCTGGTGTCGTACATCACTCCCCGATAAATACGGCCTTCACGCGTCTTGCCCACACCGCGTACATCATAGTAGGAGAACCACTCGATGTCTGCGGCCAATAATGCTTCTTTTACATCCTCGAACTTCGTTCGACGGATGATTGCTTCAATTTTCTTCATAAATTATCACTATATAAATATTACTTAACTTATTACTGACATATTATCCTATATCCCCCCTTACCCTCCCGAATATTCAATTCCCCAGAAACAAACCCAATTTATATTTTTCTATTTCATAAACTTATTCATATAAGCCCAAGCATGTCCCACGCTAAACCTCTATCTTAAAAACTCAACCCGAACACAAAGTATGCTCCTTCCGTTGCCGGATTCCAAGTGGCCTTGGCAAACAGAGGCAACGAATAACGATCGGTGATTTTTATTTCTTTAGCTGCTCCTAAGCTGACATCGCACACCTCGAAACCTCCCGCACCATTATTATAAAAAGAAGTGCCCCACGGAGTCGCTCCCGCATCCACCGACCAGTCCAATCCCGCTAAGCGAAAAGGAACCGACAACGCCAGATAGGAAGAATAAGCCCGGTCTCCCTCCTCTGTCACTCCATCCGCACCGGTAAGATTAGTGTACCAGTTCAAAGCCAAGAATCCGAAATCATACCCCACTTGTGCCTCGAATACGTGTGCCGTATGATGTGCCCCGTAATGAAAGTAACCGGCACCGTTTGAAAACCAATAATCCGTAACCGACACACTGAAACCTCCCGTTGCATACCCCAACGTCAGGTCGAACTCCTTCGTTTGGTCTGCATCAAAACCTACCGATCCCCATGCCCCCAACGAGAAACCTTTGTAACTGACGGACAAGGTGGGCTGTATACTCACATCTCCCAAGTCCTGACCTCGCCAAATGTAACCGCTTACCAAGTCAGCGCCCATCTCGGCTTCTACCTTATCCTGCGCCTGAAGCGCACACGGTGACACAGCTATACAAGCCATTGCCACTCCAATTCTAAAAAACAACCTTTTCATCTTTTCACCTTATTTATACGTTATACTCCATTCCACAGATATAGCATTCTGATATATAAATCGCGATTATTATATCTTTTTGCTTTATTATGCCGCAAAATTATAGCATATTCATCACGTATTACCGATATTTATATCATTTATCTGTTAAAACAAACCATTTGTTATTATTTGGATATCTAAAAGAATATTATGCTTTCATATTAATAGTTTAATGAGTGAAATTATTGCAAATCGTAATACGCCTTACTTCCAACTCCTTTCCAACCCGACTACCTGGGAACTCTAGACCGGACTAGACCGGACATTTTCCTTTATCATTTTATCGGACAGGGTACAAGTGGGTATCGCCCCTTCCTCCTGGTAAGGAGAGCCCTGACGGAACAGCACCAGTACAAAACTCTATTTTACAACACACTGATAATCCAGTCATTACAAACAACGTCCGCAGTCTTTCACTCTCTTTCCAACTGATTAGTTAATCACTCCTCCAGTGATCAGTTAACCACTCCTCCAGTGATTAATTAATCGGGCGGACAGTGATTAACTAATCACTCAGCCTCCCGTAAATAAACGTTTCAAAGCCTGTCCGTCTCAACAAGCATTCTTTACAAAGCAGATTTTCCTTCCCAGTTGTCAGAAAATTCTCGGGAAACTTTCATTTTGCCTTGTCATGCTGAACGTTGCTCTTCCCCGACAGACAGAAGAGCAAAAAGGGGGTATGAAGTATCTCTCATTTGCATCCCGTGAGCGGAAGATTCTTCGCAATTACAGGATGACAGACAGTATGAAAAAGGCCGTCTCAATCTGGAACTCATACACACAAAACATGCTTTACAACATGTTTATAGCAATATTTGCCCCGAACTGCAACAGAAAAGCCACACAGACGCCATAGAAAACAAAAAATACCACCCTAAAAAACAATTATTCCACACTTGTCATTTCACATTCGGATACATTTGCATTGGAGAATTAACAGTGTGTTCGGACACACAAGCAAAAAGCCAATATTAATTATATGTATTACTTAATTTAATAACATGCAAAGGATGTCTAACAAGATGCAAACCATGCGCAGTATGCTACTATTCTTATTAGTGGCTGTGATATCGCTTGGCGTATCAGCGCAGAACGTGACCGTAAAAGGTACCGTGAAAGACAAGACGGGAGAAACCGTGATCGGTGCTTCCGTAGTACAAAAAGGAAATACCAGCGTCGGTACTATCACTGACATCGATGGTAATTTTTCCCTCTCTGTTCCGGCAGGTTCCACCTTGGTCATCTCATACGTGGGTATGAGGACACAAGAAGTTCCCCTCAACGGACGGACAAATGTGGAAGTGACTTTGGAAGATGACTCGCAGGCGTTGGAAGAAGTAGTAGTCATCGGTTACGGGTCGGTAAAGAAGAAAGACTTGACAGGTTCCGTATCTACTGTCAACTCTGAAGTGTTAACCGCCGTACCGGTAGCCAATGCCACAGAGGCTTTGACCGGTAAGATGGCCGGTGTGCAGATCACTACGACCGAAGGTTCGCCCGATGCCGAAATGACCATCCGTGTACGTGGTGGTGGTTCTATCACGCAAAGTAACGAACCATTATATATTGTAGACGGTTTCCCGGTAGAATCCATCTCCGATATTCCCGCTTCGGAAATCGAAGATATCACTGTGCTGAAGGATGCTTCTTCAACCGCTATCTACGGTTCACGTGGCGCCAACGGTGTAATTCTGGTAACCACCAAGTCCGGTAAGGAAGGCAAGGTGAACGTAAGTTATAACGCTTACTACAGCTGGAAGAAAGTGGCCAAGACATTGGATGTACTTGGAGCACGCGATTATGCTGAGTGGCAATATGAATTAGCTAACATTTTAGGTGATGTAGAAAGCTATGAAGAACATTTCGGTGGATACAATGATATTGATTTGTATGATAATGTAGCTACAAACGACTGGCAAGATTTAACTTTCGGTCGTACGGGACATACATTCAATCACAACGTCAGCATCACCGGAGGTAGTGAAAAAGTAAAGTATGCATTCAACTATGCTCACATGGATGACAAGGCCATCATGCAGATGTCTAACTTCAAACGTGACAACTTAAGTCTGAAGTTGAATGGCAAAATCAATAAACGCATCTCAGTGGACTTGCAGGCTCGCTGGTCTAAGACCAAAATCAATGGTGCCGGTGCCAATGAAACCAGCAGTACGCTGAATACCGACAAGCGCCTGCGTTACTCTATCCAATACACTCCGTTCCCGGTAGATGGCGTATCTGATGCAGGTGATGACGATGGTACCAACTCTTCCTTCTACAATCCGCTGACTGCCCTACGCGACAATGACGAACGTCGTTTCCGTACACAGCTGAATATGGCAGGCGCCGTAACTTGGGAAATCATTGATAACCTGAAGTTCAAGACCGAACTGGGTTATGACACCTACAAGTATGACCGTGATCGCTTTTATGGAACTACAACTTATTATGTACGAAACAATGTGGCTGCAGAGAATCAAGGTAAACCTGCCATTCAACTGACCAAACAATACCGTTCGAAAATCCGCAACACCAACACGTTGAATTATGACTTTAAGAAACTGTTTGCTGAAGGTAGCCTGCACCATCTGAATGCACTGGTAGGACACGAATACGTATTGGAGAAAAATGAAGAACTGACCAACGTTGTTGTAGGTTTCCCTGAATGGGTTACTTCTCAAGATGCATGGAAACTGACCAATATGGCGGGAACTACAGCCCAGGAAATTACGAACTTCTATGATCCGGATGATATTCTGCTCTCTTATTTTGCCCGCGTCAACTACGACTTTGACAGCAAGTACTTGATTAGTGCAACATTCCGTGCCGATGGTTCGTCCAAGTTTGCCGATGGAAACCGTTGGGGCTACTTCCCTTCTGCAGCTGTCGCATGGCGTATTTCTTCCGAACCATTTATGGAAGGTACCCGTGGTTGGCTGGACGATTTAAAACTGCGTTTCAGCTACGGTACAGCCGGTAATAACAACATTCCCGCCGATGTGATCAACCAAAGCTATCAGTTTGTTAATACCCAATGGATTAATGGATATGAAAACGTATTGGCAGCCACTTCGACGATGGCCAACCCGGATTTGAAATGGGAAACGACCTATACACGTAACTTAGGTTTGGACTATAGTTTCTTAGGAGGCAAGATCAATGGTACTATCGAAGGTTATTGGAACAATACGAAAGACTTGTTGATTGAGTACCCTGTATCCGGAACCGGTTATTCTTATCAATACCGCAACATGGGTGAAACGCAGAACCGCGGTTTTGAGTTCACCATCAACTGGGCGGCTGTCAACAAGAAAAACTTCGGTTTAAGTATCGGTGCCAACGTTTCGTTCAACAAGAACAAAGTGGTTTCCTTGGGTGATCTCCAGTCTATCGACAACATCGCTACCCAATGGGCTTCTACGGAAATCGACCAAGACTTTGTTATCCAGACCGGACAACCCATTGGTCAGATTTGGGGTTATGTCAGCGATGGCCGCTATGAAGTGTCCGACTTTGATATCGCCGCTTCTCAAGCTGCCGGAACATGGGTATTAAAAGAAGGTGTAGCTGATGCCAGCGGTATCATCGGTGCCGTACGTCCCGGTTCGATGAAGCTGAAAGAAACAAAAGCGGAAAAGACCGGTACGATTACTACAGCCGACCGTCAGATTATCGGTGACACCAATCCGGTAGCCATCGGCGGTTTCAATCTCAACGCCCGTCTGTATGGCTTTGACCTGAGCGCTAACTTCAACTTCAGCATCGGTAATGATGTCTATAATGCTAATGCCATTGAGTACACGCAGACATCTAAGTACCAATATCGTAACCTGATTTCTACCATGGCCTCCGGTTCTCGTTGGACCAATGTAGATGCCGATGGCAACTTCCTGGATTGGAACAATGCAGATGCATTGGCTGCTTTAAATGCCAACACTACTATGTGGTCACCCTACACCAGCAAGTATGTCTTGACGGACTACTATGTAGAAGACGCCTCATTCCTGCGTTTAAACACGCTGACTTTAGGCTACACATTACCCAAGAGCTTGTTGCAAAAGATACACATCAGCAACTTGCGTTTCTACGCTACAGCCTACAATCTGTTCTGTATTACGAACTACTCAGGATTCGATCCCGAGGTATCGACCATGCGCCGTACAAACCTGACTCCCGGTGTAGATTATTCAGCTTATCCGAAGAGCCGTCAGTGGGTAATCGGTGTGAACATTAATTTCTAATAACCTAAAAGCAAAATTTGATAATGAAAAAATTAGCATATATTTTCAGTTTGTTTGCCGGAAGTTTACTGACCGTGACTTCCTGCGACTTGGAAGCACCTGCTAAGTCTACCATGAGTGAAGACTTAATTTTCTCGACTGAAGGTTTAGCAGATGCCGCTGTCATGGCTATTCATCAATCCTTTGGCCAAACCAACTCCTACCGCGGACGTTTTATTCCGTATTTCGGCATCAATACCGACTGCGAAATATACAACAATTACGCAGACGATTCCAAAGACCCGTATACAGACAAAGAAATCTCCTTGGCGGCTTATTCAGCCAGTGCCGATAATACGTATATGAATACGACTAATAATGCATGGAACTACATGTACGAAGCCATCGAGCGCGCCAACAAAGCTCTTGAAGGAATGGAAGCCAATGCTGATCTGACAGATGCCAACATGGCGCAACTTTATGGCGAGTTATTGACACTACGCAGCTTCATCTATTTCGATTTGGTAAAAGCCTGGGGTGATGTTCCTTATCGCTTCGAGCCTAACACTTCCGAGACCATTTATCTGCCCCAGACAGACCGTGTGACTGTACTGAAAAAAGTATTGGAAGACCTGTTGCTAGCCGAGGATTATTTGGGCTGGCCAAACGA
The DNA here is from genome assembly GCA_944322275.1 of uncultured Bacteroides sp. Lineage (GTDB taxonomy): Bacteria > Bacteroidota > Bacteroidia > Bacteroidales > Bacteroidaceae > Bacteroides. The sequence continues at coordinate 15,140 of CALUOV010000023.1, forward strand.
GAACACCTATACGACTTCCGTAGAGCGTTGCAGCAAAGCTTTCGCCAAAGGCCTTCGTGCCCGTGTAGCTTTGTTTCTGGCCGGTTATTCCGAATGGCCTAACGAAGGCTTGCGGTACAACATTCAGGACGAAACCGAACGCCGCAGCATGTATCAGATTGCTTTGGACGAATGCGTCAGCATCATCAACCAAGGCTGCAATCAGTTAGGCACCTTTGAGCAGAACTTCCGCAACCTGTGCCAAGAGAATGTATCAGCTGGACAGGAATCTATTTGGGAAATACCTTTCTCCAGCGGCCGTGGCCGTGTACTCTATACATGGGGTGGCAAACACGCAGAAGTGGACCAATGGACCCAATTGAACAAAGGTGGTGTCAATGGTCCTACACCTACCCTGTGGTACGACTTCGACAAAGATGATGTACGCCGAGACATCACATGCATCCCTTACACATGGGATAAGGAGAACTCAGCCGATGCTCAGTCTGTCAAAACCATTAGCGGTACTTCAGGTGGCGGTTGGAACTTTGGTAAACTTCGTTTCGAATGGATGAACCGCATTGTGACTTCTACGAATGATGATGGTATCAACTTCCAAGTAATGCGCTATGCTGACATCTATCTGATGGCAGCCGAAGCAGAAAATGTCCTGAATGGTCCAGCTAACGCAGGCCAATACCTGAAACCAATATTGGATCGTGCTTATCCAAGTGATAAAGCCTCATCCATCCTTAGCACAGCATCGGGTAGTCAAGATGCTTTCCAACAGGAAATCATGGACCAGCGTAAATTTGAATTTGCGGGTGAAGCCATCCGTAAGGTGGACTTAATGCGTTGGGGTGAACTGAGCAATGCTTTGGCAGAAACTAAAGCTAAGATGGAACGTCTGGCCAACCGTACCGGTGAATATGCCAATTATCCGCAAAAGCTTTACTATAACGAAGGTTTGGATGCCACTCCTACCGATGCCGATGGCTACACTGTTTACGGACTGGAAGCAGGTGACACGGACGAATATGGAGAAGAGAATTTTGCCGAAAGTTCCTATTGGTTCACTTTCCGTGAAGAAGGAAGTGGCAGTGACGATGAGGCCAACAAGAATATTCAGGAGAACAATACACGTATTCAACGTTACATTGACTACCTGTACATTAATGATCCGAACTCCAAAATGTTCTGGCCCATCTGGAAAGTATTCATTGACGGTAGCAACGGTCAGTTAGTAAACTACTATGGTTATTAATCATATAATAATAAAGAAAGATTATGAACAAGATATTAAAACGAATCAGTTATACATTGGGCATGTGTGCCGTGGCACTCTCTGCCGTCTCTTGCGATGATGAGGCTGAAGAACTGACAAGTGTGGAATACGACCGTCTGTTTGCGCCCACCGGCTTGGAGATACGTATCCAAGACAGGACCAACATTCGCGCAAGCTGGGAATGCCTGTCAGCTGATGATGCGAAGTCCTACACTATCGAATTGTTTGCCAACGACCCGAACATGCTTTGCGAAGGTACGCCGGAAACTTATACGGACATCACAGAAAATCCCTATGTAATTACCGGGCTTGATGGCGAAACAACCTACTCGTTCCGCATCAAGGCAGTAGGTGAGACAAAAGAATCCAATTGGACGACTACCGTATTCACGACAGAAGCTGAGCAAATCTTCCAGACTGTGGCTGATGCGGATATTGCGGCTACTTCTGTAACCCTGCGTTGGCCGGCTGGGGAGGAAGCCGATCAGATAACCGTTACTCCGGTAGAAGAAGGCAGTACAGCAGCCAGCGTGACTTACCCGGTAACCGCTGAAGATGTAGCCAACGGATATGCTATAATAGAAGGTCTGACTCCGGAAACAGATTATGAAGCTGTATTGACATATGGCGGACGTACAAGAGGAACCATCGAATTCACAACTTCTATTGATACCGGTGGTATGACATTGGTAGGTGAAGGCGGTGACTTGGTTGCCGCATTGGACGCCGATAATGGTGAAGGCCTGTTCTTGGCCGGTGGCACATATGAGTTAGGAGACTATACATTAACGAAAGCCGTTGCTATCGCAGCAGCTCCGGGCAGCAAACCGACCATACACGGACGCTTCCTCGTAAATTCAGCTATCAGTTCGTTGTCATTGACCAACCTTATCTTTGACGGTGAAGGTGAATTGGATAATGTATTACAGATGGGTGGCGCTACAGCAAACTTAGGGACAGTTACGTTTGAAGGCTGTGAAATCCTTAACATGAAGAAGCACCTTATCTACAATGGTGTAGGAGCCACAATCGGAGACATCGTGATCAATAATTGTATTTGGAGCAATATTGAAGGTAATGGCGGTGATGGATTCGACTTCCGTGAAGGAGATTCATTGGGTTCACTGACAGTAACAAATAGTACGTTCAGCAACGGTGTCCGCACCTTCTTGCGCTGCCAGGCTTCACTGAGCGGTAATGTAACTTTTGACCACTGTACTTTCTACAACATTTGCTCATTCAACAACAGTAACAACCACGGTCTGTTCCGTATCACGGATGGTGAAAGCTATACATTCACCGTAACGAACTGTATATTCTATGGCATCGGCTATGAAGGTGCAAGCGGCAATGCCGGCGTATGGGCGAGAAGCGGAGGAATGAAGGTCAACAGCACCGTATACAACAACAACTACTGGTTTAATAGTCCGAACTTATGGAATGCAAGCTCGGAATATCCTAGCGATGCGGATGTTGCTACCGAAGCCGATCCGAGCTTTGTAGATGCTGCTAACGGAGACTTGACCATCACGAACGAAGATATGATTTTCTACCAAGTCGGTGACCCGCGCTGGAGAAACAATTAATCTTCTCTGATTCATACAACGTATAAATTGATTGGAGGCTGCTTTTCGTAAGGAAGGCAGCCTCCCTTTTATTTTCAAGAATGGCAAAATAAGCTAGGAAGCGTTAGAGCTATACGACCCGATGGCCATGTACGGGAAAGCATGAAGCCGACCCGATACTCACTGGATATCAATCAGTTTATGCGTCTGCAGACTGAGCCGCCAACGCGGATGAGCCAACACACAAGCCACGGTCTCCGCCGTATTGAGACACGAACAAGGCTGAAGGAAAAAGTGCGTGGCGGGCAAATCCTCGTAAGGAGCAAGGTCCTGGCCTTGATACACCACTTTGACTTCATCCATCCGGGTAAGCCTCAACTCTCCGCCCTGCTTGGGCGAACACGTCACCCAGTCAATACCTTGCGGCAAAGGCCGGGTCCCATTTGTCTCGATGCAGACATATTTCCCGGCCCGGTGAAGCATGTCCACCGACGCATCATCTATCCACAACGAAGGCTCCCCACCAGTCAGGATAACCACACGGGCTGGATATTTTTCAATTTCAGCTAAGATTTCCTCATCGCTCATCTCTACCCCCTCTTCGTGTCGGGTGTCGCAAAAGGGACACTTCAAATTGCAACCGGAGAAGCGGACAAATACAGCGGGAGTCCCCGTATGGTATCCCTCGCCTTGCAGACTATAAAATATCTCGTTAATCTTTCTCATAGACGACTCTGTTTCCTTCCGACTCCTGCACTTCCACTTTAAAGCATGCCGGCACCTGCTCGCACACCCACCGGGCGATGTTCTCAGCTGTAGGGTTGAAGGGAAGCACCTCATTCAGGTTTTTGTGGTCCAGCCTTCCTTTCACTACCTCTTTTATATGACTGAAATCGACCACCATGCCATCGGCATTCAGCTCACGCGAACGGCAATATACCGTAATTATCCAATTATGACCGTGCAGATTCTCACATTTACTGGGGTAAGACAGGCGCAAGCTATGGGCAGCCGACACCTCCATACGTTTGATGACTGTGTACATACAAAACAAACTAACTTTTCTAACCGTTTTACGCACCTGATGTCACCTCGATGCGCTGCAAAAATACAAAAAAGGCGGCATCTCCGCAAAACAAAGACCGCATCTTTGCAAGAGAAAAGGCTTCTCTCCGCAAGAAATTGGCTTCATCCCGAAATAATTCGTATCTTTGCCACCTCTAAGCATACAAATTATATGAATATGGAACCAAACAAGTACATTACCGTAGCTTATAAGCTATACACCATTGAAGACGATGAGCGTGAACTGACAGAAGAAGCGACCGTAGAACATCCTTTTCAATTCATTTCCGGTCTGGGACTGACGCTTGAGGCTTTCGAGGAACAGCTCAAAGACTTAAACGCGGGCGACACATTCGACTTCACCATCACCGCATCCGACGCTTATGGTGAATATGACGAAGAACATGTCATTGACTTGCCCAAGAACATTTTCCTGATAGACGGCAAGTTCGACAACGAGCATATTGTAGAAGGAGCTGTCATCCCGCTTATGACTTCTGACGGGCAACGCGTCAACGGCAGTGTGGTAGAAGTTAAAGAGGATGTAGTGGTTATGGACATGAATCACCCTTTGGCAGGCTGTGACCTGAATTTCGTAGGCAAAATTGTAACCAGCCGTCCGGCAACCAATGAGGAACTGGCCGAAGCCGCTCACATGATGAGTGGAGGTTGCGGCGGATGCGGTGGTGGATGCTGTGGCGATGGAGACTGCAGTGAAGAAGGCTGTGGCGGAGGCTGTTGCCATTGATGAGCAAGGATGCCGCACACATTCGTATAAAAAGAATTGCAATTGCCCAATTCAAAATCAAGCAATTGCAATTCTCTACATTTTCACCGCACATTAAGGAGAAAAAGCATTCATTCTGACAATTCACTTTCCGACTTTTTAGCGAAGCCTTCCTCATTTAAAAGCGAACACCGTCGTCAACCACGCTTTTATAAAATAAATCACATTCTTGCCTTTATCTTTCGTTTTTTCAGAAAAAATCCTTATCTTTAGGAATTAAATAAAGCCAAGCCTTCAAGGAAAAGGCGTATAAGACTTATTCACAACCATTTAAAGCAAATTGATTATGTTCAACTCATTTGGAAACATCGTACGCCTGACCAGCTTCGGCGAGTCACACGGGAAAGGAATCGGAGGTGTCTTGGACGGATTTCCGTCAGGCATCACTATCGACATGGATTTTGTTCAGAACGAACTGAACCGGAGGCGTCCCGGTCAGTCGGACATCACTACAGCGCGACAGGAAAAAGATGAAGTGGAATTTTTGTCGGGCATCTTCGAAGGGAAATCCACCGGATGCCCCATCGGATTCATTGTATGGAACCACAACCAGCGTTACAGTGACTATAGCGAGATGCAAAGCGTCTACCGTCCCTCTCATGCGGATTATACTTACAAACAAAAATACGGCATACGCGACTATAGAGGCGGAGGACGTTCGTCAGCTCGCGAAACCATCGCCCGAGTTGTTGCAGGCGCATTGGCCAAACTGGCGTTGAAACAATTAGGCATACGCATTACCGCCTATACTTCGCAGGTGGGTTCCATCCGTCTGGAAGAAAACTACACGGCTTATGACTTAAGCCTGACGGAAAGCAATCCGGTGCGTTGTCCCGACCCGGCCAAAGCCAAAGAGATGGAAGAATATATATTAAAGGTGAAAAAAGAAGGGGACACGATAGGAGGAGTTGTAACTTGTGTCATTACCGGTTGCCCCGTAGGCTTGGGCCAACCGATATTCGGCAAACTGCAATCAGCACTGGCAGCGGGTATGCTCAGCATCAATGCGGCCAAAGCCTTCGAATACGGTGATGGTTTCAAAGGGCTGAAACTGAAAGGTTCGGAACAAAATGATGTATTCTACAACAATGCCGGACGCATCACTACACACACCAACCATTCCGGAGGCATACAGGGAGGCATCAGCAACGGACAGGATATCTATTTCCGTGTAGCTTTCAAACCGGTAGCTACGGTGTTGATGGAACAGCACACGGTGAATCTTGACGGGCAAGATACAACCTTGAAAGCCCGTGGACGTCATGACCCTTGCGTATTGCCCCGGGCAGTCCCCATCGTAGAAGCAATGGCCGCCCTGACTATATTGGATTTTTATTTAATAGACAGAACTACCCAGTTATGATAAAAAAATATATTCAAGAGAACGAAGAACGGATGCTGGACGAACTGTTCAGCCTGATTCGTATCCCCAGCATCAGCGCTCAGCCAGAACATCATGAAGATATGCTGGCTTGTGCCGAACGCTGGCGTCAATTGCTGCTGGAAGCCGGTGTGGACGAAGCCTACGTAATGCCTTCGGACGGCAACCCGATGGTCTTTGCGCAAAAGAACGTCAACCCTCAAGCCAAGACGGTACTGATATATGCCCATTATGACGTCATGCCCGCTGAACCTTTGGAGTTATGGAAAAGCGCACCTTTTGAGCCTGAAATACGGGACGAACGCATCTGGGCACGAGGAGCCGATGATGATAAAGGACAATCGTTTATCCAGGTAAAGGCTTTTGAATACTTGGTGAAGCACGACCTCCTGACCCATAACGTGAAGTTTATTTTCGAAGGAGAGGAGGAAATCGGCTCACCCAGCCTGGAGGCTTTCTGCCAAGCACACAAGGATTTACTGAAAGCCGATATCATTTTAGTATCGGACACCAGCATGTTGGGTGCCGAACTGCCTTCTCTCACCACAGGCCTGCGCGGTCTGGCTTATTGGGAAATAGAAGTGACAGGTCCTAACCGTGATCTGCATTCGGGTCACTTCGGCGGAGCGGTAGCCAATCCTATCAACGTGCTTTGCAATCTGATCAGTCAGGTGGTAGATGCGGATGGACGTATCACCGTGCCGGGCTTTTACGATGAAGTGGAAGACGTGCCGCAAGCCGAACGGGAAATGATAGCCCACATACCTTTCGATGAAGAAAAGTACAAACGAGCCATTGGCGTGAAAGCATTGTTTGGCGAAAAAGGATATAGCACGTTAGAGCGCAACAGCTGCCGTCCGTCATTCGATGTATGCGGCATTTGGGGCGGATACACAGGCGAAGGCGCAAAGACAGTTCTTCCTTCGAAAGCATATGCTAAGGTATCTTGCCGATTAGTACCTCATCAAGACCACCACAAGATATCAAAACTTTTTGCTGACTATATCTGCCACATCGCTCCGCCTACCGTAGAAGTCAAAGTTACCCCACTGCACGGAGGGCAAGGCTATGTATGTCCCATTACCCTACCCGCCTATCAAGCCGCAGAAAAGGGCTTTGAAAAGGCTTTTGGGAAGAAGCCTTTGGCAGTACGACGCGGTGGAAGCATCCCCATCATCGCAACTTTTGAACAAGTGTTAGGTATTAAGACGGTACTGATGGGCTTCGGGCTGGAGTCAAACGCCATCCACTCACCCAATGAGAACATGCCACTTGAGATTCTACGCAAAGGCATGGAAGCTGTTGTGGAATTCCATTTGAATTATCAATAACATATTTACATTCCCAGGTTGAGTTTAGAGTCCTGCCCAGTCCCTCTTAGCCAGGACTACAGTCCTCCTTAACCAGGACTCGAGTCCTATATAACTAGGACTGTAGTCCTTCTTAAGGAGGACTGGAAAAGAACGCTACTAAAAATTCAACAGGAAGAATGATCGCTTCCGTGGCAATCTCCTTTTATTTCTTTCCATCCAACGCTTTCAACCGCAACAACGCTTCGATGTAATAATAATCCGCATAGATAATGGAAGCATCGATTTCCGAATGGCATGGCCAATGCCCTGTGGAATGCAACAGAAATGAGGGCTTGCCCGCACGGCTTTGATACTTCTCTGAACTGAGTGACTGTAACATCTTAACGGCAGCCTCCTTATATCCTTGCCCTTTCTCTCCCGGAACAAATCCCGACAACTCCAGCAGTGCTGAAGCCACTATCGCTGCGGCCGAGGCGTCACGAGGCGCGTCCGGAATGCCCGGTGCATCGAAATCCCAATAGGGTACATAGTCTTCCGGCAGACGTTGCAGGTACACATCGGTCACTTTCTGCGCAAAGTCCAGGTAGCGGGGCAACTCCGTCTCCCGATACATCATCGTATAGCCATAGATGGCCCAAGCCTGTCCGCGCGCCCACATTGAGTGGTCAGCATAACCTTGATGGGTCACCCCTTTGATGAAGTTGCCCGTCAGTGTATCGTAAACTGCCACATGATACGAGGTATAGTCATCGCGGAACTGATACTTCATGGTCTTGTCGGCATGGGAAATGGCGATGTCGGCCAGCGAAGGGTCACCGCCGTTTTTCGATGCCCACATCAGCATCTCCAGGTTGATCATGTTATCCATGATGGTGTTGTGCCCTCCGAACATCCCCACATTGCGAGGCCAGGAAAGGATGGTACCCACTGTGGAGCTGTACAGTGTGGCCAACGTATCAGCTGTAGCCAATATCACTTGTTTGTAGGCCGGATTATGCGTCAACCGATATCCGTTCCCGTAGCTGCAAAAGATCAGAAAACCTAAATCGTGGTCGAAGGCCGGCGTGAATGACAGGAATTCCAGTGATGCCGTAAACTTCTCGGCTTCCTGCCGGATAGTCTCGTCACCCGTTGCCTCATAATCGTACCACAAGATGCCAGGCCAGAAGCCACTACACCATTCCTCTTTGACGGCCTTGCGGCAATGCCACACCGTCAGGCTGTCTTCAATGTTACGGGGCATCATCGTGTAGTCGATACTGCCACCGCCTGTTTCTTTCAGTTCGGCCAGCGTGCGACGGACTTGACTATCGCAATATTGCAAGGCTTTTTCTTCAAAACTTTCTTCAGCAGATGTGCAAGCCCCCAGCAGCAGGAGTCCCGCACCAACCATCCAATTCCTTAGACTCATATTCTTTTTGTGTTTAGTTATGTTCAGCTTTTATGTTGTTTATTTATAATGTCTCTCCTTTATATTTCTTCCAACCTTTCGTGTTCTCGTCCATGGGGACAAACCGGATGGCTGCTCCGCCACTGGGCTTCAAATGGAATGACAAGATCTGCGAGGCGTTTACTATTAAATAGGAACACTTGACGTGTGTACGGGTCTTTATCCGTTCGTCTCCATCCGTGTAGACGTATGCCTTATACTTCTTGCCTTTGTCCAAGAATGATAAGTCGATGGACTCTGTAGCGCCTTCGTTGTTGGTCAGTGCGCCTACAAACCATTCATTCCCTTTTCGGCGGGCCATCACAATACCCTTACCCGGAGCACCGGACAACACACGGGACTCATCGAACACCGTCTGCAGGTTTTCGAACCACTCTATTTCCGGTTCTCCTTGATAGAAAGACGGACGGTCGTACCAGAAAATGGTTTGTAACGGGCTGTAGAATACCAACGAAGCCGCTAACTGGTGAGTATGGGTGGTTTTCAACCGCTTGTCGAAGTAACAGATGGTATAGTCCGCCGCGCCGTTTATCATGCGAGTGAAGGGCAAGATGGTGTTATGGGTAGCGTCAGGAAACTCCTCGTTGCCGCAGATACCTTCCTGGGTCAACAGATTGGGATAGGTCCGGCTAAATCCGGAAGGGCGGAATTCATCGTGAATGTTCATCATCAAATGATTTTCGGCGGCCAGACGTACCAGGTCGTGCAACCACGTAGCCCAGCGATGGCTGGCATACTGTACAAAACCCGATTTCACGCCTACGATGCCCCAATCGCGAAGCAAGGGGAAAAGTTCACGCGCTTGCTTCATCAAGGCATGTTGGTTGACGTAGAGCCAGATGCCTACTCCTTTTTCCTTGCCATAGGCTACTACGCGGGGCATGTCGAGTTTGCTGACCACTTTCGTTGCGTCTCCGTCATGCGAAGTGCAGGGCAGATACCATAACCAGTCGAAGAGCATGTACGGTATGCGGTGTGCTGCACAGAAGTCGATGGTCTGCAAAGCGCCTTCAGTCGTAATGGTTGTTTCGCGCATAATCTTTCCTGGCTTTACCCACTGAGGGGCGTCCGTTATCTCGCAAGGCGGATTCAAGTTCAGCAAGATGTCGTTATGTTCCAACAAATCGCCGGGCTTGTCCGCAGCCATAATGACTTTCCAGGGCGTGGCATAATAAGTGACGATGTCTACCGGACTATACATCACCGAGGTCAGTGTATGGGGCTTATCTGCCGAAGTACGGAATTTGGTCAGACACCAATCGTCTACATCGGCATCGGTCAATGCCGCCCAGGTACCGTCCGGCAGCTCCAATGTCAAGGCACGCTCTACGGGACACTTCAAACTGTCCACGGGTAGATAGTCAAACCGTGCCTGCGCCCACTTTTCGCTCCACGCCTTTGTCCCTGTGGGGAAAGTGTACTCCGTCAAGTCGTCTGTTACCTTATGGAAAAGTGCCTTGGGATGTTCCGGTAAGAAATAGCGGAAAGCGATGCCCTCGTCATAGGCTCGTACCTCGATATTTAGCCGATAAGCGGAGTCATCTTTCCGGGAGAGATACAAAGTAGCCGTGTTGTAGCGGTCGCGTACCATGCTTCGTTCCCCATAAAGAGGTGTCCACGTTTGGTCCACTGATGGATGCGTCACTATGGAGTCTACCTCCAACCGGTCCATCCAGCAAGCGGGTTGCTCCAGATTGCGCATCCCTATCGCCATCTCCCACACCCAGTTGTCCATTTCCAGTCCGGCACGTGAATGAACGATGACAGGACGTCCCCGGAACTTGACGTCATAGTTCACTTCGTTTGTCCCTTTCGCCGTCTTGACTTGACGGAACATTACTTCGTGAGTACCGTCCGGAGATGCCAGCTTCAACACATTGGTATTGTCGGCCATCAGTGGGAATCCACTCAACAACATCCCGCACAAGAAAAATATCTTCTTCATACCTATTCGTTTTATTTTTATTCGTTAATACGAACTATACTTCTGCTTTACTCAATCTTAAAAACACTTTTTTTATCTTTCAGCCATTCAGTCTATCTTGTACTATTCTCTTATTTGCGATACAAATAGAAACTTTGTTCCACAGGCTCGGCGGTCTGTACCTTTCCCGGCAGGCCATATTGCCAGGCCACGACCGTCACCTTCACGGGGAATTGGCTTCGGGACGGAACCGGGGTGAACACCAGCTTGTCGCCTACGACTTCTGCCGGTCCTTCCTTTATATAATAATGTATAGGAAGACCGCTATCCGAAGTGGCAGGCAGAAGCAAGGTATCCGTACCGACAGGCACATCGGGCAAGCTGGGGAACAAGATGCTCTGCCGCTTCCCATCGGCCAGTGGATAAGGGACGGTGAGGGTCAGTTCTTGTACGGTGGGTTTGTACCGATGGTCTCCCTCGGCAGCGGCAACCAACGTGATACTATCTGTACGCTTGCGGTTGCTTACCCCCATCCGATAGAAGCTGAGGACAAAAGTCGTATCATCCATTTGGCGGACGGGGCCACAAATCCGCTCAATCCGGGGTGCAGCCGGGGCATGGTCTTGTGTCCGCATCGCACGAAGGCTATCGGTATGGACGGCCTTCAGGTGGAAAGTCACTCCATCGGCCTCGGGACGGAAAGGAGCGGTAAAGGTGACATGAGCCCGTGGGTTGTAGGGCAGCAACTGTCCGTCCTGCTCAAAGCTCAAGTACTGTGGCAAGAGATCATGCTCCTGCCGGTAAATGTCCTCGGTCAGTAGAGCCATCTCGCGGTCGAAATACCAGAAAGCATCGTGAGGGTCTCCTTGGTAGTCGGCATAAGGTGCAGGACGAGCCCGTCGGGGTTGCTTCTGCAGCCGGGCCGTGCGGACTTCGCCCTGTGGCTCGGGAGTCCCCGTCCGCCAACGTTCGGCCAGCCAACCTTCACGCGGATTGACCTTCTCCAACTTCACGGCGGAAGTCCCGTCCCAAGCATCGGGCAGCCTCCATTGAAGTGCTTTTTGCAAGAACAACGCGATGTAAGCAGCCGTACGGTCGGCTACGTCGAAGTGCCCCCGGCCTGCATCGCAGAGGAAAGAGATACAGCTCTCCGGATACATCATGCGGAAGGCCAGGGCAGGATTCACCCGCGCTTCCCACCATTCGTATTCACCTTCCACCATCAGTCCCGGTATGCCATCGATGTTGCGGTTGCGTCCCCACTCCAAATTGGCCCCGCCATATCCGGTGAGGTTGGTGCGGGGAGCGTCCCCGTGGTA
>CALUOV010000024.1 GCA_944322275.1 uncultured Bacteroides sp.
AGCCTTGCATCCATGTACAACGCACATTGGATACACAGCTTGCCTTATTCTAAATTCATCGAACTCACGTTAATTATTCATTTTGTTTTCTCAACTCTTTATCCAATTTCTTAATTTTCTTCCATGCCTCTTTGAATTTGGGGCAAAGGGCCACTGCCTTTTCGTAGTTTCGCATGGCGGCTTCTTTCATGTCGTGTTTCAGACACTCGTCGCCCATGGTGATATATTCGCGGGCGTATTTCACTAATGTTTTTTCCTTTTCCAACGCGGCGGCTTTCAGCGCTTGATTCTCCTGGCGCAAGCGGTTGATGATGTTCAGCTTGCGTCGGATGAGTCGTTGGACGGCTGGCTTTTCGATGTCATAACGTGCGTGGATGGCTATGAAGAATTCATCTATGCAAGTCTGGAAATCGCCCTTGTCGAAAGCTCGGACAGCGGCTGCATAGTGCATGTCGGCTTGCGCCTGTTTCAGGGCAGAGCTTATGGCCTGCTGATTATTGAAGTGGGTGGCGAACTCTGTAATTTCCGGCTTTACAAAGATATCTGCTCGGCTGATAGGTTTCTTTAGGCTGATGCCTTCTAATGATGTGCATCGACTAAGTGCTACGTACGTTTGTCCTCCGGCAAAGACTCCCCCAGTGAAGTCTATGACAGCTCGGCTGAAAGTAAGTCCTTGGCTTTTGTGTACGGTGATGGCCCATGCCAGTCGTATGGGAAATTGGGTGAATGTGCCTAGCTCCTCTTCTTCCACTTGCTTTTTCTCTTCGTTGTAGGTATAGCGTATGTTGCGCCACGATTCTCTCTTGACATCGCATTCGCGTCCGTTATCCATTGTTACGTAAAGGGTATCGCCGTTCATGTCGAAACCGCTTATCGTACCGAGAGTGCCGTTCACCCAACGACGATCAAAATCGTTCTTGATGAAGATGATTTGTGCTCCCGGCTTCAATATAAGTTCCCGTGCTGTGGGCAGGCTGTTTTCGGGGAAGTCGCCTCGTATTTCTCCTTCGAAAGTTTGCGGGTCTCCCGGAAGTTCGGCCAGTCGCCGTTCATTGATATAATCTACATTGTCCCGTCGGGTAGCCAAGGTAATGTAGAGGTCGGTATCTGCCAGGGTGGGCATGGCACCGTAACGTGTATTGAGCAGTTGAAGATCGGCGGCTCCGGCAACACCTCCACGTATATGGTCGAGGACACTTATGAACGTAGGGTCGCTCTGTCGGTAGACCTTTTTGAGTTCGATGGAAACCAGACTCATTGTGTTGAACACACGAGCTGAGAAAAAATAAGGGTTAGGATAAAAACGCTCCAGGATTTCCCGCTCATCGTTTTTTACCACCGGCTCTAATTGGAAAACATCTCCCACTAAAAGCAGTTGCTTGCCTCCGAAAGGCTCACGCAGATTGTGGCTATAGACGCGCAGGATACGGTCAACGGTATCGATAATGTCCGCCCGTACCATTGAAATCTCATCAATGATGATCAGCTCCAGTTTTTCCAGCAATTTGCGATGTGGCTTCGTATATTTGAAAAATTCATGGATGCGTCCCTTTTGCAAACTGAGATTGGGGTCATCGGGCAATAAGGGATGGAAAGGCAGTTTGAAAAAACTATGTAACGTAGAACCTCCTGCATTAATAGCGGCGATGCCTGTCGGTGCCAGTACTACGTATTTCTTTTTCACGTTGTCCGTAATATAACGCAGGAAGGTTGATTTGCCCGTGCCCGCCTTTCCCGTCAGAAAGAGCGATTGGCGGGTATACTTCACGAGGTTCAGTGCGTCCTGAAACTCACGGTTACTTGTATCGGGAACGAATTTCATTGACTTTACAGTAATTTCTTAAAGGCTTGTGCGATGCCATCCTCGTCTACGGACGTTGTGATGTAGTCTGCGGCGGCTTTTACTTCTTCGTTGGCATTACCCATTGCTACCCCTACGCCTGCGTGACGTAGCATAGGGATGTCATTGCCTCCATCGCCAAAAGCAATGGTATTTTCCAAGCGAATGCCGAAGTGGCGGCAGATTTCATCGATACCTTTCTGCTTGGTGTTGCCTTTGGCGGTGATATCGGCAAAGGCCGGATGCCAGCGTCCTATTTCGCAATGCGTAATTTGTGGCCCTATCTCCTTTTCCTCCTCGATGGTGATAAAAGGGGAGAGCTGAAAGACTTCTTTCCCATTGATGGCTTCATCTGTCGTAGCGGTAGGCATGGGCACCGTTACTTTGAGGAATTCGTTGAAGATGTGGCGTACTCGTTCATCGGGTTGGCAGACGCTGAGTGTATGTTCGCCTACTACAATGCAGGGGATGTTCCGTTCAAAACAATACGTAGTCAATAAGAGGACGTCTGGGGTATAAATGGGGCGTTTATATATCACTTCCTCTTCCACGAAGCAGTAGGCACCGTTCATGGTAACATAGCCGTCTATCAAGCCTCGTTGTTGCAGTGCTCCGAGGTTGTTGATGAGGATACGGGGGCGTCCCGTAGCAATGAAAATACGGTGTCCCGCAACCTTGGCTGCGGCTAGCGCTTCGATGGCAGAGGCGGGTATTTCATGTGTGTGGAAACTGACCAACGTGCCGTCAATATCGAGAAATAATGCTTTTGTCATGGGCCTTTTCTTTATCTTAGGCGCAAAAATACCTAAAATGCGAATATATTTTGTACTTTTGCCGCCTAATTTTTAGTAATGGACAGGATGAAAAAGCATTCGACGAAAGACTGGATAATGGCGGTACGGCCTTGGTCATTTCCCGCTTCGGCCATGCCGGTGGCGGTGACGCTGGCTTATTTGTCATGGGTAGGACAAGAGGTGGATTGGGTGAACGGTGTATGGGCATTGCTCAACATCATTGTGTTTCATGCCGCAGGCAATACATGGAGCGATTATTTCGATTTTCGACATAAGGTGGATACGAAAGAGTCTTCCAGTGTGCCGAGCTTGACGGAGCATATCTTTGAACCGGCGGAAATCATGCGTTTGTCATTACTGCTGCTGGTCGTAGCAATAGCCGGAGGAGTCGGATTGCTTTGTCGTACGGGCTTACCTTTATTATATATAGGTATAGGCGGATTGGCCTGTACGTTGCTTTATCCGCCATTGAAGTATCATGCATTAGGCGATGCGGTCATTTTTGTGGCTTATGCATTCTTGCCGATGTTAGGGACTGCATACGTGGCAACCGGTGTGATGGATTGGAGCACCATGTGGATAGCATTGCCGGTAGGACTGATTACGGTGGCTATTCTTCATGCCAATAATACACGTGACATGCCTACTGACCGTAGGGCGCATATCCGTACATTTGCCATGGCTTTGGGTGGGCGTATATCGGTTTACCTCTACGCTTTCGAAGTGCTGTTCCCCTTCGGATGGATAGCCGGATGTGCGGCAGGAGGTATACTTCCTTGGTGGTCGTTGCTGACTTTGCCGGCTTTGTTCATGGCATGGGGCAATGTGCGTCAGATGTCCCGTTTCTTCTCGGTAGGGCGGGAAGGCATAGTTGGAGTGGATGAGCGTACGGCTCAGTTGCAATTGCTGTTCAGCCTGCTGCTTATCGTGTCGTTTGTCATAGCCGGTCTGTTGTCATGAAGCGGCTAGTGCCTTCTCTTTTGTTGGCCGCTGCGTTGTGGACGGTGATGTTTTCGCCTTGGACGGCTCCTCATGTGTCTTTCTGGTGGATGATGACAGGCTCGGCTTTGACATTATCTGTGCTTGCCACCTTCTTCCGGCCCCGTTGGTGGAAGGATACGCGGTGGGATGTTTCCAACTTCTGTTTCGGTATAGGGATAGCTGTTGTGTTGTGGGGAGTCTTTTGGTTGGGTGACCGTGTGTCATCGTGGCTCTTCGACTTTGCCCGTCCACAGGTTGATTTAATATACGGCATGAAGTCGGGTGAGTCTCCTTGGCTGCTTTCCGCCCTTTTGCTTCTGCTGATAGGGCCCGCTGAGGAAGTCTTCTGGCGGGGCTATGTGCAGCATACTTTTTCACAGCGTTTGAATCCTGATAAGGGCTTCTTTATATCGACCGGACTCTATGCGTTGGTGCACCTCCCTTCATGCAATTTCATGTTGCTGATGGCTGCTTTAGTAGCCGGATGCGTATGGGGAGCCTTGTACCGCCTTTTCCCCCAGCGTCTTTCAGCGCTTGTGGTTTCTCATGCCTTGTGGGACGCCGCGGTGTTTGTTTGGTTTCCTATCGGATGAGCGGACATCGGTCATAGTTTCTCCTTGATGTCACTCAGCTCTATCAACTTATTGACAATGGCGTAGATGGTAAGCCCGGCAGGTGAGTGGATTTGAAGTTTGCGGGCAATGTTACGCCGATGAGTGATGACGGTATGTATGGAAAGATAGAGCTTGTCCGCAATGGCCTTGTTCGTCATGCCTTTCACAACGCAGGTGATGATTTCCTTCTCACGTTGGCTCAGTGCCTCCGTCTCGCAGTCTTTTTCTTCTTCCTCCTCCTCCGGTGAATGCGTCAGGTTATTCAGTTTGAGGGCAATGATGTCCAGGTCATCGCAAATGGAGAAATGATCATCGTATTCTTTCAGCAGATTGTTGGTGGTGACCGATGAGAGCAGAGCGACATAGCGCGTATGTCCTAAGCGGGAATGGGCGGCTTTGAATGAGCTCAAGTTAAAGCCGCCCTCAAAGGCCGGATTGATGATGATGACATCCGGCTGGTGCAGGTTGGCATAATTAGACAAGGCTTCTGCCGAAGTCACCTCTACCGGATGAACATCCATGTTGGGGAGGCGCTTCAATACGGCCGACAGCCCGCTGCGGATGATGACGGCCGTCTCGGCCACGACAATGTTCAGCGCACGGTTATTGCTCATGTCTCATTCTCCTTTCCATCTGTGCCACGGCGGGCACAAATAAGTAATCTTCCACCTGACAATGAGAGGCCAGGTCCTGTTCGCAATTGAAGATGTCAAACAGGACGGCGTTCAGCAGGTTGTTATTACCTTTTTCTGGATAATATTTGATGATGATGTTCTTCAGCTCCTTCAGCTTCAAGTCTATCTGGTTGTGGTGGCTGGCGAAGGTGGCTATGTTATAATCGTCCGAAAGGTGGCCTTGGAGCAAACCGTCCACATAGGTGAATACGGCTTCGTTTTCGTATTCCATGTGTCGCCGCACCTCCTTGGCGTACTCATCGAAGAATTTCAGGATGAGGAAGGCCACGTCGTCTGCCCCCGAGCAGTCGATGGCTTCGATGAGCTTCCGGCGGATGGCCGGCAGGTTGAAGTCCAGGAAGTACGTGTGGGCCCGCTTGAGGTAGTCCATCAAGGCCGGGATGGAGAATGCCTCTTCCTCGCCCGTGTAAGTGTAAGGTTCCTGACTGATGAAGTTGGCCACAGCCAGGAAGGTGGTACAGTCCACCCCTTGTGCCTCGCAGACGTCCTTCACGCTCTTGTCGCCGAATCCCAGCGACAGGCCGAAGCGGCTCATCACCATCAGCAGCGAGTAGTTGTCGCAGATGAGGTCGCTCATCTTGTCCGTAGCCCGGTATTTATGCGTCTCGTTCATAACTCTTTACGTTTCCTTTTTTGCCGCAAAATAACATTTTTTTTGCGAGATAGGCAATCCCCATTTGTAGGTATTTTCCACCTCCTCCCGGAGAGGCTCCAATTCCCCCTACGGCCTTGGATGAGACAGGTCCCAGGCTCTCTTTTATTAAGAAGCCTTTTCTCTATTGGAAAAAAGCCTTATTTACCAGGTAAAAAAGGCTTCTTTAGGTGGTAAAAAAGGCTTTTTTAGAACAATAAAAAGGCTTATATATAATCATGGGGTAAAGACTTGTGTCGCTTATCTCCGCGGATAGGCATCGATGAGGTACGGGCGTGAGGGAATAAAGGGGGGGGCGTGAAGGGGAAAAGAAGAAAAACTAAAAGCTTTAGTTATAATTAACTAGAATAATTAGTTTATGAACTAAATTATCTCGTTATTTGCGAAAAAAAGGAGGAAGTATGAAAGGATTGACCGCAAAAGAAGAAGAAATCATGGGCTACTTCTGGGAGAAAGGCCCGCTGTTTGTCAAAGAGATATTGGCGTTCTACGATGAGCCGAAGCCTCACTTCAACACACTGTCTACCATCGTGCGGGGACTGGAGGAGAAGGGCTACGTGGCGCATAAGGCGTATGGCAACACCTATCAATATTATGCCGTGGTGAGCCGCGAGGACTTCAGCCGCCGCACTCTGCGGGGTGTCATCGGCAAGTATTTCAATAATTCTTATCTGAGTGCCGTGTCGTCATTGGTTCAGGAAGAGGATATTTCGCTGGACGAGCTGAAGCAGCTGATTAAAGAGGTGGAGGAAGGGAAATGAAGGGTTATAGAATAGGGTTCAGTTGCTTGTTCTTCGCGTGGATGCTTTCTGCTGTAGCGCAAGTGAAGGTGGTGGAGAAGCCGCATTTCCTGGGGAGCAATACGAGTTTGGAGATACGCCGTGTGACGCTTTATGAAGATAGTACCGTGTTGGAGGCTGACTTTTATGCTCGGGCTTTAGGTGATGAAATCAGGGTGGACTCGTCAGCCGTTTTGGTTTCGGCGGGTAAGCGGTATGCGTTGAAAGGTACTCAAGGTATATCAACAGACCGGGTAAGGAAAATATCGGGTGGTGCCAAGGTCGGTATGACTTTGACATTTTTCCCTCTTCCGGTTACGACAGAAACATTCGACTTCTTGGAAGAAGTAGCCGGTGGATGGAAGGTGATGCAGGTGCATCTGGATGGGCAAAAGCCGGAGATGAAATTGCCGGAACATCTGGTTACCCATCAGCTTGATTATGAACGTCCCTTACCGGAAGCTGTTCCCTGTTTTGGGAAATTCCGTATCACGGTTCGTTTTCTTGGCGAATATTCTCCCGGCAGTATCCGTTATCAGCTGAAGGAGTGGGGAGCTTGGTTTTTACCTTATCCGGTTGAAGCAAAGGATGGTGTCTGTGTGATAAACGATTATCTGACTCATCCGGGTTTAAAGACCATTTTCATTGGAAAGCATCAGTTTTCAATCTTTGTCGTCCCGGGCAGTGATGTTACTATGACGGTGGATTATCATGCCCTGCAAATGGCGGATACCCATCTTTTTGCTGACGAATATAAAGAGGTGCAGAAAGTATGGTTTGAAGGAGACTATGACGGACTGAATACGATATTGGCTGATGACCGTTACCAATTGGATGTGACGGAAGGACTCGAAAATATAGGAACGATGTCCGTTGAGGAATTAAAGCGGAAATCACTTGCTTATTATGAAAGTATGCGACAGAAAATTGCAGATGATGTTTCGCTGAGCATACCTGTCAAGCAACTGTTGCAGCTCGAACTAAAGGCGAAGACATTCAGTAATGTATCAAGTGCTAAATATATCATAGCTTACTCGCCCAGGGGTGAAGGGCAGAAACGGGGAGATCTGACTGAGGGAGAACATTTCCGGGATGAGATTCTGGTTATGGATTCCATTCGTTCGGCCGGTATGATGATGACGACCGGGTATGAAGTGATTCTGGAGCAATTGGAAAAAGTAGGATTGGTACGGGAAGAATATGCTTGGTGCAAGGATTTAAGAAACAGAGATTTAAAACAAATTAGTGACAGGCTGGGTAGAATGATGCCGCTTCCAGATTCGTTATTGGCCCAAGTAGACGAACTTCATACACCTGCCATACGTGAATATATTTATGCTAAGCATCGCGATTACACAACGGCTCTTGCTACTGATACAATCGGACAGGGTTATACCGTCTGTCAGTTGGACACTGCGTTGAGAGGGGAAGCTATTTTGCAAGCCATTGCTACCAAACATAAAGAAAGAATCGTACTTATAGACTTTTGGGCAACGTGGTGCGGTCCTTGCCGCCGAGCCATGAAGATGATGGAACCGATGAAGGATAGTCTGAAAGCAGAACCTATTGATTATGTGTTCCTGACCGATGAAAGTTCACCGAAAGTATTGTGGAAGAAGATGATTGCCGATGTTCATGGCGAGCATTATTACTTAAGCGATGAACAGCATCGTTCCTTGATGCAATTGTATGGTTTCGAGGGAATTCCTGCATATCTCATCTTAGGGAAAAACGGAGAAGTCGTTTATCAACATCTCGGCTTTCCCGGAGTGGAAGAAATGATGAGGCAATTGCGTGAGGTGTTACATGCTGATAGGATCAAACCGAAGTATCTGATAGACGGGCTCTTTTTCAGTGAACTGCCTTCGGATTTGGACCGTCGGTCTTACAACATGGCTATTTTGCGGAACGAAAAGGGCGAGAAGACGATTTTCATTACGGGCGTTGCATTGAGTGAAGAGAGCAAGCGTTATGCCATTCCGATGGATAAAGTCTGTGATGCCGATGATTGGCTGAAGCGGGCGAGCCAGACGACCCGGTTTGTCTCCATGGCTACGGCTAATACTCCACTCAAACTTCAGCCGGGCGATGCGATAGGGACATTCCGCCTGACGGACACGAAGGGACGGGTGTGGACTGAGCAGTCTACGCTAGGTAAGCCGTTGGTGCTGAACTTTTGGTACACCGGTTGCGGCCCTTGCATCAAAGAGATGCCCGAACTGAGTACGTGGCTCGACATTTGTCCGAAGGTGAATTATCTGGCCGTGACCTGGAATACGGCAGAGGATATCCGGCGGATTGTAGAACGGCAGAAGTTTCGGTTTGTCCAAGTGCCCGATGCGATGGACATGTTTCAGAAGTTCGGTGTGGGGCCGACGCCTTTGACGGTAGTCGTAGACCGGAAAGGCATCATCCGTAAGATGGTGGAAGGAACCAGCCGACAGAAACGTGACGAACTGCTGGAGTGCGTGAAGCTGGTTGAGAAAGAAAAATAAGAAAGGAGTGGAATGATGGGAATCTTCTTTATATATACAGTAAAGTCTTCACTCTGTCTGGCGGCGTTCTACCTCTTCTACAAGTGGCTGCTGAGTCGGGAGACCTTTCATCGGTTCAATCGGTTTGCCTTGTTGGGCTTGCTGATGTTGTCGGCGGTGTTGCCGCTGGTGGAAGTCGGTGTGAAGCGGCCGGTGCCGATGCAACAACCCTTGCTGACGCTGGAGCAGTGGTTGATGCCTGTCAGTGTGTCCGAAGAGGTCAACGTTGCTCAGCCCGACACCCCACTTTGGCTACAGACGTTGCTTATATTATATGGTGTAGGCGTTGTCTTTTTCCTCTTGCGGAACCTTTGGTCGTTGGGGCGGCTGGTGTTGTTGCTTCGTGCGGGTCGGTTCGGGCAGGTAGAGGATTATTTGCCGGGAGCCGGACGGGGTATGAAATTGGTGGTACACGAACATCAGATAGCTCCGTTTAGCTGGATGCGTTTCATCGTCATCTCCCGCAAAGATTTGGAGGAGAACGGGCGTGAGATACTGATTCATGAGCGGGCGCACATCCGATTGGGACATTCGTGGGACGTGTTGCTGGCCGACTTGTGTTGCTTCGTGCAATGGTTTAACCCCGCAGCGTGGCTCTTGAAGCGTGAGTTGCAAAGTGTTCACGAGTACGAAGCTGATGAAGCCGTGCTCCGTGAGGGTGTCAATGCGAAAGAATACCAATTATTATTAATAAAGAAAGCTGTTGGCACAAGGCTCTACTCTATGGCCAACAGCTTAAATCACAGTTCACTTAAAAAACGTATCACTATGATGATGAAAGAAAAATCCAATCCGTGGGCACGGATGAAGTACGCTTACGTACTCCCGTTGGCGGCGTTGACAATGACCGCCTTTGCCCGTCCTGAAGTCTCTCAAGTTACCCATGAGATTTCGAGTGCCAAAGTTACGAATTTAGTAGAAAACCTCCAAACGAGCCGGGCGGAAATCGCGCCAAAGGACAGCATCTACGCCGTGGTGGATGTAATGCCGGAGTTTCCCGGAGGCATGCAAGCGATGATGGAGTTCCTGAAGAACAACCTCCGCTATCCCGAAGAGCTGAAAGCCAAGGGCACGCAGGGAAATGTGGTGGTGCAGTTCGTTGTCGATAAGGAAGGAAGCCTCACCGACGTACAAGTCCTTCGCAGCGTACACTCGCAGATGGACGCCGAAGCCATCCGGGTAGTGAAAGCCATGCCCCGATGGAAGCCCGGTATGCAGGATGGTAAGGCCGTGGCGGTGAAATATACGGTGCCTGTTATCTTTGCGAATACGTCCGGTTGGGGGCTGGCTAAAGGTGATGTGATCGTGGTAGGCGGAGGAAAGGGTAATCCGCCCAAACAGCTGGATGCCGATAAGGCGTTGCTCGTAGTCGATGGCGAGGTGAAGGAAGGCATGCAGAGGAATGAGCTGAAAGCGGATGAAATATCCTCTATCATAGTCTTGAAAGATGAAGAAGCTGTAAGGAAGTACGGCGAGAAAGGCAAGGACGGTGTTATCGAAGTCAGCACCAAGGCGTCGGCCTACGATGCCGAGGGCAACCTGAAAGTGCAGGGCTTGGTGACGGACGAACAGGGTGAACCGATTATCGGAGCGATCATCGTGATCGGAGGAACGAACCGGGGGACCGTTACCGACACGGATGGCAAGTTCCGCCTCGCAGCGCCCGAGGGCTCCGTGTTGGAAGTATCCTACGTTGGCTTCGCCACGGCCAAAGTCGAGACCGCCTCACTGCTTACCGTCAAGCTGGAGAAAGAATAGAAGTAGAAACTGAGGAAGCCTTGCGTGCGTTAAGCAAGGCTTCCTCCTAATTTGTTTTACCAATACCAGGCCAAGCCGAAAGAGTAAGGCATGACATCGGGGCCTTTGTCCTTTTGAAACATGCTGTTCATGGAGTAGCGCAGGTAGAAGCCGATGTTGCCATAGCCGGCTTGTACCAACAGGTTGACGCCTACGGGGCGGACATACATGCCTTTGCCCACGGTTTGCTTCTTGCCTCCGTCTACATGGCTGAAGGACTTTACATTGTGACGTATTTCAAACTCCGGGCCGAAGTTGAAGAATGCCAAGTGACGGTTCCATCTTTGTTGCCACTCTAATTGTACGGGGATGCGGAAGAAGAAATGACGCAGGCGGCTATGACTGTAGTAAGCGGCATCTGAATCATCGCTTCCTCCAGGCTGATAGATGCTGGCGCCATCTTGCTTGAGTAAAGCATAATTTCCGTCAATGCTGAAGGAGCGATATCCCCAGCTGACTCCTGCATTGAAACCCCAATGTGGATTTTTCTTGAAGTTATGGTAGGTACAAAGCAGGTTGAAGCCGAATTCCCATGACTGGGATAAATCCAAATGTGCTTTTGAACTGGCACCAAACCCCATGAAGTTATCTGCCATGCGCGAAAAACCGAGGTATATGCCCGACACATGTGGTTCGTACTCATTTCTACGTTTCTTTTTGGGGATGAGAGGCAGTGCGTCAAGAAAAGTGCGCTTGTCGGCATCCACTTCCTCTAACCATACACCTTCGTAAATTTCCACTTCCTTGGGCTCTTCGCCATCCGTTTGCTCTTCGTAAATTCGGATACGCATATCGCCCGAGCCTTTGTGTATGATGATAGAATCTCCTTGTGTCCTGACGGTGGCAGAACGATCGTTCTTTTCAATTTGTTGGGCATGTAGGCTCATCGTAGCCAATAGGAGGCAGCCGAGTGTCCCGATGATTTTTGTTTTCATTGTTCGTCTATTTAAGTGTGTTACTATTAAATTTTCATTTTATGGTTGATATAGCATTTCCATTAATTCGTCTTCACTTAACTTTCCTTCAATGTAAATAAGTGTGGCCGAATGTTTTTTCCCTACTTTGTATAAAATGTAGCGGTTTAACTCTTCATTTTGATTGAGACGGTAATAAGCGCTGAGCAATTCTCCGCTTTCGGTTATTTCTTGTGTCTTCATGACCTGTTGGCTGGCGACATCTTGCCTAAGGCATTGTACAATGTCAGCTTTATAAGGTGTCACGTTCTTGAATACCAGACTTTTGTAAGCTGTCATATGGTAGGACCGCAGAATGCTTCCGTTCAGTTCCACATAAGTTACGTCTTTCTGCTTGCCATATTTTTCGAAGAGAGATGCTATTCGTAAGTCCTTTTGAGCATGCATGGTCAGGCAGAAACCGGCCAACAGTATGATAGTGCCGAATATGCGGTATAAAATAACGTTTCTTGTTGTCATGGCATTTTCTTAATATAATAGTTTTGGAATGATAATGTTCTCTTTTAGCTCTTCGTCTGTGAAACCTACGTTTTGCAGGGCTTCCAACGCTTTGGCTTGCACTAGCTTAGGGTCGTCATAATATTTGCCGTTAATAATGACGAAGCCTGGTGTCGTATTTTCCCCCATATGAGGCAACAAGATGCCGAGGCCGATACAAAGTAGTAAAGTGGCGGCTATGCCCATTGTGATATAAACTAACTTATTGCGGTGGAAGCTTAGGAGGACAGATCGCTTTGTCTCTTCCTGCAATGTCTGCTGATGGGCTTCAGCTTCTTTTTCCAGGTAGGTAAAGAATGGGCGATATATTTCCCACTCGTGGGGTAATTTTTTTTCTCTGGTGAAGTAACGCCGTAGGTAGCGCTCCTCATCGCAGGTGGTCAGACCCTCAAAATATTTGTCCAGCAATTCTTCTATCTTCATCATAATTGGTTCCTCCTCTTTTTTTCTTGAATAATCTTCAGATAAATGTCTCTCACTTTCTTGCGTGCCCTCGAGAGGTTGCTTCGTATGGCTTCGGCGTTACATCCTGTGATTTGAGCTATTTCTTCGGTCTCATATCCTTTTATATCTTTCATATACATGATGGTGCGTTGTAAGGTAGGGAGTGAGTCGATGAGGATGCGTATCAGCCTCACTTCGTCTTTTGCCTCCAGTAATAGCTCGGGTGTGTTGCCGTGTGTGGCGTCTGGCAGATTGTCAATGACTTGCATATCTTTATGCTTCCGTTGCAGATCCATGCAGACGTTATGCGTCAACGTCATGGAGAATGCTTCGATGCTTCGGTATTGTTCCAGTTCGTACCTTTTCTCCCATAGTTTGAGCAATACTTCCTGTACGGCATCTTCGGCATCCTCCTTGTCATCGCTCAGTTTGCAGGCATAAGCCAGCAGCTTGCTCCTGAGGGGTAGGACGGCTATTTTAAATTCGTTGAGTTCCATTTACACCTATAAGACGTTTGAGAAAGAAAAACGTGACATGGAAAGGCAAAAAAAGATCGGCACGGAGTGCATGGATTTTTTAGAGAATAAAAATCCCTGCATTTCGCGCCGAAAATAGTTGTGAATAAAGCCGTTGGCTATTGTTATGCGTTCAAAGCCTGCTCAATGTCCGCGATGATGTCCTCTGCATTCTCAATACCTACGGAGAAGCGGATAAGGTCGGGACGTACGCCGGCTTCGATAAGTTGCTCGTCCGTAAGCTGGCGGTGTGTATGGCTGGCGGGATGGAGCACACAGGTGCGGGCATCAGCCACGTGGGTTACGATAGCGGCCAGTTTCAGATGGTCCATGAAGCGTATGGCCACGTCGCGTCCTCCTTTTAAGCCGAAGGAAATGACACCACACGATCCGTTAGGCATGTATTTTTTTGCCAATTCATAATACTTGTTGCCTGGCAGGCCGCAATAGTTGACCCATGCTACTTTTTCATTCTTCTGGAGGTATTCGGCCACCTTTTGAGCATTGTGGCAATGCTGAGGCATGCGCAGATGTAAGGTCTCCAGACCTAAGTTCAGAAGAAAAGCGTTCATCGGGCTTTGGATGCTGCCCAGGTCACGCATCAACTGAGCTGTGGCCTTAGTGATGTAGGCCATCTTGCCGAATGCCTTTGTGTAGGTCAATCCGTGATATGATTCATCGGGCGTGCAGAGACCGGGGAATTTGTCGGCATGGGCGTCCCAGTTAAAATTTCCGCTATCTACGATGGCTCCACCTACGCTAGTAGCGTGTCCGTCCATGTATTTTGTGGTAGAGTGCACCACGATGTCGGCTCCCCACTCGAAAGGACGGCAATTGATAGGTGTGGGAAATGTATTGTCCACAATGAGAGGTACGCCATGAGAATGGGCGATACGGGCAAATTTTTCAATGTCCAACACTTCTAGGGCGGGGTTGGAGATGGTTTCACCGAACAAGGCTTTGGTGTTGGGACGGAAAGCCTTGGCGATTTCTTCTTCCGAATCATCGGGATTGACAAAAGTCACTTCGATGCCCAGCTTCTTCATGGTGACGTTGAACAAGTTGAACGTGCCTCCATAGATGGCCGATGAGCATACAAAGTGGTCGCCCGCCTGGCAGATGTTGAAGATGGCATAAAAGTTGGCGGCTTGTCCGCTAGATGTCAGCATGGCGCCCACACCACCCTCCAATGCGGCAATCTTGGCCGCTACGGCATCGTTCGTGGGGTTTTGCAGGCGGGTGTAGAAGTAGCCACTGTCTTCCAGGTCGAAAAGACGGGCCATCTGTTCGCTTGTGTCATATTTGAAAGTGGTACTTTGATAGATTGGGAGCACGCGCGGCTCACCCTTCTTAGGTGACCATCCGGCTTGTACGCAGATGGTTTCAGGATTCAGTTGTTTGGTCATAATTCTATGTTTGTTATCAATTAAATGCGAAATATGGCGCAAAAGTAAGGAAAATAATGTACTTTTGTCCACGTAAAACTGTTTTTTAGCACGATTATTCATATTAATTATGGTACGCACCCTAGTGATATTCTTTTTTCTGACTGTGTCCGTGGCCTTGCAGGCCCAGCAAACCACCGATACTCCCCGTCCGGGTGAAGGCATCTCTGCCTTTCTGGAGCGTAACGGACGCCCCAGCCGTACTTACTATCGGGATTTCCTGCGTCTGAATGAAAAGACGCTGAAGGGCAAGCAGGAGTTACGGTTGGGGGTGAAATACATTCTTCCGCCTTTGCGGGAAAAAGTCGATGCCTCCGCGGGAGATAGTAAGCCACAAACCTTGGAGGAGCCGCTTTTTGGTAAGAAACTAAGGAAAGTAAATGTGAAAGGCAACAGCCTGGAGGGCGCGTGCTTCTATATTGTGAGCGGCCATGGAGGTCCCGATCCGGGTGCCATCGGGCGGGTAGGGAGGCATGAGCTTCACGAAGATGAGTATGCCTATGACGTGGCTTTGCGCCTGGCCCGCAATCTGATGGAGGAAGGGGCGACAGTGCGTATCATTATCCAGGACAAGAAGGACGGCATACGCGATGACCATTATCTGAAGAACAGCAAGCGGGAGACGTGTATGGGGGATGACATTCCTTTGAATCAAGTGGCTCGCCTTCAGCAACGCTGTGATAAGATAAACGGCCTTTACGCTAAAGACCGTAAGCGGTATAAATATTGCCGTTCGATATTTTTGCATGTAGATAGCCGTGGAAAGGGTGAACAGATAGATGTGTTTTTCTATCATGCTCCGGGAAGTGCAATGGGCGAACGCTTGGCCCGTGGCATGAAAAATCTTTTTCAGCAGAAGTACGACAGACATCAGCCTAAGCGGGGATTTGAGGGGACGGTCAGTGCACGTAAGCTCTATGTCTTGCTTCATTCCACGCCTCCCGCTTTGTATGTGGAGTTGGGCAATATACAAAACACGGCCGATCAGCGCCGTTTTGTTTTGAGCGATAACCGTCAGGCTTTGGCCAATTGGATGCGTGACGGGCTGATAAACGATTTTAAGAAATAAAAAAACGTGATTTTATACCATGCCCGATAATCCCATATTGCACCTTCAGCGCCAACAGCATTTGCTGCACATGGAGTATGAATACGAAAAAGAGGAATTTCGTAGGCAGACGGAAACCATGGGTGTGCCTCGCAAGGTGAAGCGTGGCTTATGCTGGTATCCTGTCACAGTGGGGAGGAATTATTATAATTCTCTAAATCAGTTGGTTGTGGAGGTAATGCGCACCGAAGACTTGGATATCGAGCATAATTTTGAATACGGACGTCCGGTTTGTTTCTTCCGTCAAGCGGCTGATGGAAGCCTCGAGTATTATAATTTCCAAGGCACCGTGAGCTATGCGGATGACACTCGTATGGTGCTGATAATGCCCGGTATGGGAGCTGTTGTCGATGTGCAAAATGCTGAACGTTTAGGTGTGCAGCTCTATTTCGATGAAACGAGTTATCGGACGATGTTCGAGGCGTTGGAAGATGTTCTGCGTGCCAAAGGAAATCGACTGGCCGAGTTGCGAGATACGCTTTTAGGTAGTTTGAAGCCCGGCTTCCGGCAACTTTATCCCGTTCGTTTCCCTTGGCTGAACACTACGCAAGAGTCAGCGGTCAACCGGGTGCTTTGTGCTCGTGATGTCGCCATTGTTCATGGCCCTCCCGGCACGGGGAAGACCACTACCCTTGTCGAGGCGATTTATGAGACGTTGCATCGTGAGCCTCAGGTATTGGTGTGTGCCCAAAGCAATACAGCCGTAGATTGGATAGCCGAGAAATTAGTGGATAGAGGATTAAGCGTGTTGCGTATCGGAAATCCCACTCGTGTAAATGATAAAATGTTGGCTTTTACGTACGAAAGGCGTTTCGAGTCTCATCCCTCTTATCCCGAGCTATGGAGCATACGCAAGGAATTGCGCGTTCTCAAAGGGCAGGGTAGAAGAGGCAGCTATAGTGAACGCGAAGCTTTGCGAAGCCGTGTGAGCCGTCTTCGTGATAGAGCTACGGCGTTGGAGGTGCAGATCAATGCGGATTTATTGGATAGCGCCCACGTCATAGCCTCTACTCTGGTAAGCAGCAATCATCGGCTGCTGAGCGGGCTTCGATTCGGCACACTTTTTATTGATGAGGCCGCACAGGCGCTTGAAGCGGCTTGTTGGATAGCTATGCGCAAGGCCGACCGAGTGGTCTTGGCTGGTGACCATCAGCAATTGCCCCCTACGGTTAAATGTTATGAGGCGCTGAAAGAAGGATTGGGCCGTACATTGATGGAGACGATAGCGGATAAGAAACCGGAAGTCGTTTCTTTGTTGACCATTCAATATCGTATGAACGAGGACATAATGCGTTTTTCGTCCGAGTGGTTTTACGGTGGATTGCTGCAGGCTTCTCCCGAAGTACGTAACCGGGGAATCCTTGATTGGGATTCACCTATCTCATGGATAGACACTTCAGGGATGGAGTTTAAAGAAGAGTTTGTGGGTGAAAGTTTTGGTCGTATCAACCGTCAGGAGGCGGATATGTTGTTGGATGAGCTTCAGAAATACATCACGCGTATTGGCGGGGAGCGTATTTTGGAGGAGCGCATTGATTTTGGCATTATATCCCCATATAAGGCTCAGGTGCAGTATTTGCGTAGTAAAATTAAGTCTATGTCTTTTTTTCGCTCCTACCGTCCTTTGTTGACAGTCAATACTGTAGATGGCTTTCAAGGACAAGAGCGCGATGTTGTTTTTATCAGCTTGGTTCGAGCCAACGAAGAAGGGCAAATAGGCTTTCTCAGTGACCTTCGGCGTATGAATGTTGCGATGACTCGTGCCCGCATGAAGTTGGTCATTTTGGGTGAAGCTGCAACTTTGACCCGCCATGCTTTTTATCGGAAACTTCAGATGTTCATTCGTGCAATGTATATGGATGTTGAGTGATTTTTTCAGGAATGCGGTTTGAGTATTGGGGGACTTCCCGTTTTTATGAGTGTATCTTTAAGTTTTTGTTGTTTCTAATCAAAAGAAAAACTAACTTTGCGCCCGATTTTTTGAGACTCTAACTTTTTATCTGAAAAATATGGAAACAAAGCTAAAGTTGCCTTCCAGACAGGCAACTATTCATGAAGTGAAAGACTATGTGATGATTGCCTTGGGCATGATTCTGTATGGTATTGGGTGGACCGTCTTCCTATTGCCGCAAGACATTACTGCTAGCGGTGTGCCGGGTATCGCCTCTATAGTGTATTTTGCCATCGGATTACCCGTACAGTATGTTTATTTCACTATCAATGCCTTGTTGCTGATGTTAGCCATTTGGCAATTAGGATGGAAGTTCAGCATTAAGACTATATTTGCGGTTATTGTTCTGACAATGTTCTTGTCCATAATCCAACAGTTCACGGGCGATCTGAAACTCTTGCAGGATCAGCCTTTTTTGGCATGTGTGTTGGGTGCTTGTTTCTGTGGTAGCGGCATTGGATTGGCTTTCTCTTCCAATGGTAGTACGGGGGGGACGGATATCATTGCTGCCGTCATTAATAAATATCGTGATGTTACATTGGGTCAGGTCATTCGTATTACCGACCTCATCATTATTACTTCCAGCTACTTCGCTTTACATGATTGGGAAAAAGTATTGTATGGTTATGTAACACTTTTCATCAGCAGTTTTGTGCTCGATCAGGTTGTAAACAGTGCTCGTCAGTCAGTACAATTCTTTATTATTAGTGATAAATACGAAGAAATCGGTCATCGCATCAATGTATACCCCCATCGGGGCGTAACAGTTATCAATGCCTCTGGCTTTTATACAGGTAAAGAGATCAAAATGCTGTTTATTCTAGCCAAAAAACGTGAGTCGGGCATCATTTTCCATCTTATTAAAGAAATCGATCCTCATGCTTTCGTATCGCAAAGTGCTGTTATTGGTGTGTATGGTGAAGGATTTGATCGTATTAAAGGGAAATGAGGGGCTGGTAATGTCCGTTGCGCCATACATACTTCCGTATTGGACGTATATAAGGTTTCAACATATCAGCCGTTTCGGTATTGAGATAATGAGGTGTTGTAAAAGTTAATGTTAATGTGTCGTTGGCGTCGGAAAGTTCAGCTGATGTCAGCGACATATCTATTTGGGCTAAGGCCGGACATATACGGTTATCCTGCAATGAATCAGGCGCATTTATGAAATCTCTCATACAAGGCTGTTGTAGGAACTTGTTGTTGGATAACGCTTTCCAATCTGTGTCATAAAATTGTATATCACTATCTGCTACGGGCCCTTGTACGGTAGTTACTGTGCAAATTACTTGTACAGAGTCATTTAATGGCAAAACTTTCATCTGCCAGGAACTGCGTTCAGTCATTTGTATGCGGATATAGTCTGAAGTCAGACGTGTCATTTCTGATTTCCGGTTAAAACGGTTTGTTACTTCAGCACGCATACCACTTTCCAGAAAATCTATAAAGTCCGCCCGGTTCACTTCTGTCAGTAGGGGCATTAGGCTGTCTGGCATTGATTTAAAACAATCTTTAGCCGTTTGTCCAAACATAGATGCAACTCCCATAAAGGTTAGGTACATCCCTATTATAAGTTTCTTCATCTGTTTATTCCTTATGTTACAAAGAATTTCAGCAATCTTTTGCAGAAAGTCTGAGAATAATGAAGCCCTCTATTGGATTAGAGGGCCTTACATTGTGGAGCATAGCGGACTCGAACCGCTCACCTCGACACTGCCAGTGTCGCGCTCTAGCCAGATGAGCTAATACCCCAACAATAAACGTTTGCACATTTCTTTTGTTTTTGGTGCCACAAAGATAATGGATATTTCTGAAATAATTGCTATGTTTGCAAGAAAAAATAAAGAAAATCTTTATGTTGGTATATAATACAACTTATCATGTGGAGGATGGGCAGGAAAAGTATTTTCTTATTTGGATGCAAGAATACTATCTGCCGGAAGTGGAAAAATACGGAGTTTTGCATGCGCCTCGCATAACGCGTATACTGAGTCATCGGGAAGAAGACGGCGAGTGTTATTCTGTTCAGTTTGAAGTGGAAAACTCGGCTGTGTTGCATCGTTGGCATCGTGAGCAAGGAGTGAAATTGAATGAGGAATTATTGAAGATTTTTAAAGATAAGGTAGTGGGATTTCCCACTTTGATGGAGGTGGTGGTGTGATAGTATCGGTGAAGGAGAAAATAATTATGGGAATAGATCCGGGAACCACCATCATGGGGTATGGCGTACTGCGAGTGGCTGGAACTCATCCCGAATTGATAGCCATGGGGATTATTGATTTGCGCAAAGTGAACGACACTTATTTGAAACTGAAGCGCATTCAGGAAAGAGTGTTAGGCATCATTGAAAGCTATCTGCCGGATGAAATGGCCATTGAGGCGCCTTTTTATGGGAAAAACGTACAGTCTATGTTGAAGCTGGGAAGGGCGCAAGGCGTGGCCATTGCGGCAGCTTTGAGCCGGGATATTCCCATTACGGAATATGCTCCGCTGAAAATCAAGATGGCTATTACCGGTAATGGGCAGGCTTCGAAGGAGCAAGTAGCGGACATGTTGCAGCGGATGCTTCATTTTAGCAAAGGCGATATGCCCACTTTCATGGATGCCACCGATGCGTTGGGAGCGGCTTATTGTCACTATTTGCAGATGGGGCGCCCGGTAGTCGATAAGGCTTATCACGGTTGGAAGGATTTTGTGGCCAAGAATCGGGATAAGGTTAGAGGTATTTGAATATAGGTAGTAATATATAATATGGTGTAATTATGAGTCTGAACGATTTAGTCATTGTAAGTGTGGCAACGGCAACGGCCGTGGGTTGCACATCGGCAAAGAATGAATATGCGTCCTATGAACTTTATCCTGTGCGCTCGGGGGATTTGACTGAAATGGAGTATGCTCCTCAGGCTACGCGCTTTTCAGTGTGGGCACCGACAGCGGACGAGGTCCGTTTGCTGCTTTATGAAGAAGGTGAAGGAGGCCATGCTTACCAGAGTGTCGTGATGGAAGCGGGTGAGGAAGGTGTCTGGCATACTCAGATAGAAGGAGACTTGTTAGGTAAGTTTTATGCGTTCAATGTAAAGATAGACGACCGTTGGCTGGGGGATACACCGGGCATCAATGCTAAAGCTGTTGGCGTGAACGGGCATCGGGCGGCTATCATAGACATGCGGACTACCGATCCCGAAGGCTGGAGTGAAGACCGTCGCCCGCCTTTGAAATCACCTGCCGATATTATCATTTATGAGATGCATCACCGTGACTTTTCTATCTCGCCCACATCGGGCATCAAGTATAAAGGCAAGTTTTTGGCTTTGACGGAGGAAGGTTCCCGATCGCCCGAAGGGCTCGCTACGGGTATAGACCATCTGAAGGAATTGGGCGTGACTCATGTCCACATCCTACCTTCTTACGACTATGCCTCGGTGGACGAGACCAAACTCAATGAAAACAAATACAACTGGGGCTATGACCCATTGAATTACAATGTGCCTGACGGTTCGTATTCTACCGACCCTTATGATCCCGCCACCCGCATCCGCGAGTTCAAACAGATGGTGCAGGCTCTCCATAAGGCGGGTATCCGCATTATTCTTGATGTGGTGTACAATCATACCTTTAATATCGATGGAAGCAATTTCGAACGCACCGTTCCTGGCTATTTCTATCGTCAGAAGCCTGATGGCACCTATGCGGACGCTTCGGCCTGTGGCAACGAGACGGCCAGTGAGCGCCCTATGATGCGTAAGTTCATGATAGAATCCGTGCTTCATTGGGTGAACGAATATCACATTGATGGCTTCCGCTTCGACCTCATGGGCATTCATGACATCGAGACGATGAACGAGATACGCCGTGCGCTTACCGCTGTGGACCCCACCATCTATGTCTATGGTGAAGGATGGGCGGCTCAGGCGCCCCAGTTGCCTCAGGACTCACTGGCCATGAAGGTGAACACTTACCGCATGCCAGGCATTGCGGCTTTTAGTGACGAGATGCGCGATGCTTTGCGCGGGCCTTTCAATAACAATGAGCAAGGCGCTTTCCTGGCCGGGCTGCCCGGAGGGGAGGAAAGCATCAAGTTTGGTATAGTGGGTGCCGTGCGTCATCCGCAGGTCAACAATGATTCTGTCAACTATAGCCAGGCTCCTTGGGCGGAGCAGCCTACGCAGATGATCAGTTATGTGTCCTGCCATGACGATATGTGTCTGGTAGATCGTCTGAAGGCCAGTGTGCCAGGCATTAAGCCTGATGAGTTGGCACGGCTTGACAAGCTGGCGCAGACAGCGGTGTTCACCTCTCAGGGAGTGCCGTTTATGCAGGCTGGAGAAGAGGTTATGCGTGACAAGAAAGGCGTGCATAACAGTTTTCAAAGTCCAGACTCGGTGAATGCCATTGATTGGAGCCGCAAGGCCGCTCATGCCGATGTGTTCGCTTATTATAAAGGTCTGATACAGTTGCGTAAGCATCATCCCGCTTTCCGTTTGGGCGATGCCGACTTGATACGCCGTCATTTGGAATTCTTGCCCGTAGAAGGGCATAATCTTTTGGCATGGCGATTGAAAGAGCATGCCGGAGGCGATGCGTGGGAAAACATTATCGTGGCGCTTAACTCCCGTCGTGAACCTGCCCGCGTGTCACTTCCTCAAGGCACTTATACTGTTGTGTGCAAGGACGGAGTTATTAACGAGCAGGGGTTGGGTCGTGTAAATGGTGCGGAGGTTGTTGTACCCGCTCAGTCGGCCATGATTCTCTATCAGTAAAATAGTAAAATGGGATTTTTCATTTAACATCATATGTGACAAAAACGGATGGTTGTATTCAAGTTCAATAAAAAGAAACTTTGGTTGGTGGCTTTGCCC
The DNA here is from genome assembly GCA_944322275.1 of uncultured Bacteroides sp. GTDB lineage: Bacteria > Bacteroidota > Bacteroidia > Bacteroidales > Bacteroidaceae > Bacteroides. The sequence continues at coordinate 22,481 of CALUOV010000024.1, forward strand.
CTATTTGTGCTGGTCGTGTTGGCTGCATTACTTATTCCTTTCAGTCGAGAGGCGGATGAACCGTTGGACGAAGTGGCAGTGACTGATTCGACAGAGGTGGAAAACATCTCTTATAAATATGGCATTCCGGAGGATGATTATAACGTGAAGTATGGCATCGTGAAGCCCCGGCAGAATCTGTCGCATATCTTGACCGACCATGGACTTTCCTTGCGTGATGTGCACAATTTGAACGAAAAGTCCAAGAACGTGTTCGATGTGCGCAAGATCCGTAGCGGACAGGCTTATGCGGTGTTCTACTCAAAGAAGGATAGTTTAAGCTCTCCGCAATATTTTGTTTATGAGGAAGATCCTAAATCTTACGTTGTGTTCAATCTACAGGGCGATTATTGCGTAACTCGTGGACAGAATCCTGTAGAGTGGCGTCAGCGGGAGGTCAAGGGACAAGTGGAGTCTTCGTTGTGGGTGGCTATGCAGAGTTGTAACACTTCGCCTCAATTGGCTGTCGTTTTGTCGCATATTTTTGGGTGGAGTATCGACTTCTTCGGCCTTCAGAAACAGGATGAATTTCGAGTTATTTATGAACAGGAGTATGTCGATGATAAACCATTGCAGAATTTCCATGTACTGGCCGCCTCCTTCCGCGCATCGGACAGCACTTACTATGCTATCCCCTTTGTACAGGACGGTGAGGAACTTTATTATAATGAGCATGGCAATAGCTTGGAAGGAGCTTTCCTGAAAGCGCCGCTCGACTTCTATCGCATCTCCTCCCGTTTCAGTAACAGCCGTTACCACCCCGTACTCAGACGTTATCGGGCTCATCATGGTGTGGATTATGCTGCTCCTACGGGTACCCCCGTCTATGCTATTGGTAGCGGTAAGGTGATAGCCAAAGCTTATCAGGCAGGGGGCGGAGGCAACTACGTGAAGATAAAGCACAACAGTGTCTACGTCAGCACCTACATGCACCTGTCTCGTTTCGCCAAAGGGCTGAAGGTGGGTGATCGCGTGCAGCAGAAGCAGGTGATAGGGTATGTAGGCTCTACGGGACTTTCTACTGGTCCACATCTCGATTTCCGGGTGCATGAGAACGGCCGACCCATTAATCCGTTGACCATCAAGTCACAACCCAAGAAACCCATCAGCGATGCCAACCGTATCGCATTTACGCATGTGTGTGATTCGTTGGTAAAACGATTGGGAGCGATGTAGGAATAGGTTGTACTCGTCACTGTATTCGAAAGCAAATTTACGAAAGGAAACTATTATGACTGGACAAAGGACAATAAGTGTAACTGCGGCCGTTGCGCGCAACCCTTTAGTGCGATTGAGCACCCCGGTAGACTTGGCATTCGGCGCTGATGAACAGATAGCCTTAGTTGGACCCAATGGGGCGGGGAAAAGCCTGCTGGTAGATATGCTGACGGGTAAGTATCCGTTGCTGAAAGGGAATATAACATATGATTTCCGTCCTTTCACTTCGACATCTGTGTACGAAAATATTCGCTATATCGCCTTCCGTGATACCTATGGTAGTGCCGATGCCAATTATTACTACCAGCAGAGATGGAACACTCACGATCAGGACGAAGCTCCTACCGTTCGTCAGCAATTGGGAGAGGTGAAGAACGAAGAGTATCGTCATCACCTGTTCGATCTATTTAATATAGAACCTTTGTTGGATAAGAAAATCATTCTGCTCAGTAGTGGGGAGTTGCGTAAATTTCAATTGGCCAAAGCGTTGCTTACCATGCCTCGGATTCTGATATTGGATAATCCTTTTATCGGACTGGATGCGGCTACCCGTGACTTGTTGGCAGACTTGTTAACACGCATTGCAGCGATGGGGACTTTGCAATTAGTGCTGGTTCTTTCTATGCTGGACGATGTTCCTCCTTTCATTACTCACGTTGTGCCGGTGAGTGATAGAACAGTGGGGCCTAAAGTGGCTAGAGACAAATGGCTGGAACGTTTGTCTGAGTTGGATAATAGGGGGGAAGAGCAATTGGTTTTAGCGAACCTGTGCCGCCAGGTGGAAGAATTGCCTTACAGTCATACTAATTACACATCACCCGAAGTGGTGAAGCTCAATCGGGTAAGTATCCGTTACGGAGGACGTACTATCTTGAAGGATTTGGATTGGACGGTGATGCGAGGTGAGAAGTGGGCGTTAAGTGGTGAGAATGGTGCGGGCAAGTCTACGTTGTTGAGCTTGATATGTGCCGACAACCCGCAGTCCTATGCTTGCGATATCAGCCTTTTCGGTCGTAAACGCGGTACGGGTGAAAGTATTTGGGAGATAAAAAGTCACATTGGCTACGTCAGTCCCGAGATGCATCGGGCCTATTTGAAAAACCTGCCGGCTATAGACATAGTGGCTAGTGGCTTGCATGATAGCATCGGCCTGTACAAGCGTCCCAAGCCGGAGGAAATGTCTGTATGTGAGTGGTGGATGAACATCTTTGGTGTGGCTACGCTCAAAGACAAACCTTTCCTACAACTGAGCAGCGGTGAGCAACGCTTGGCTCTGTTAGCGCGTGCCTTTGTCAAAGACCCCGAATTGCTGATATTGGACGAGCCATTACACGGATTGGACACGTACAACCGTCGTCGGGTAAAAGCCGTCATTGAAGCCTTCTGCCATCGACGGGACAAGACTTTGATTATGGTGACCCATTATGCCAATGAGTTGCCTGCAACCATTACGGATCGGCTTTGCCTGAAGCGCAATAGCTGATGTAGATCCGATATATCGTGATAGGATAAACTTGATGGTAGGATGTGTGCAACATCAATCAAGGATATTCCCGATGATATGCTGATTGAAAAGACTTTGTTGCATCTTTTATTTCGCAAGATGAATAGCTTTATACGCTGAGCAGCTTTACCATTTGCCAACTCTTCTGTAGAAGAAAAAAACGGATATTTGATGGAAGGGTGTTGGCTCCTCCTTGGCTGTCCTCTCTTCTCTTCTCACAAACTGCTGCCAAGGTCATGAATGATTATTTGTATGATACTTATATTCAGACGATTACTGGAACGTAAAATCTTTATAAGTCCTTTGTTGAGTGAACTATAAACCACTTGCCAAGTGATCTATTAATCACTTATTCAATGAATAATAGACGGCTTGGACAGTGATCTATTGATCATTCAACTGATGAATAGAAAGGCATTCTATTGGTGTTTCAACCACTTTTATCCTACAAGCAGAATATGTTACAATAACGTGAGTGCGATATAAAATTAGAAAATAGCCAGTTGTCCGTCATTGACAAAGTTAACGTCAATGGCGGGCTTCTTTTCAAAAAGAAGGTGCATCGTGCATTACGACACACCCTTGTCTGCATTTAGCCCCTTTCCCTACAGGGTGCGGTTGTCTTGATGGATAAATATTAACAATATATGCGAATTTTGATATCTTTATATTTTCCCGTCTTATTCTATTTGAGCTTTATTGAACTTAATTCTTCACTTACTCAAATATTCTATCGGATTCAGGTAAAAAGCTTTCTGCCACCCCAAAGGTGACTGGTCGATTCTTCCAGGATAAGGCAGCATTGTACCGATGCCATAATGAAGATGTGCAGGAGTTGTCGCCGCATTACCTGTATTTCCAACCGTTCCTATCCGGCTGTGGCGGGTCACGATGGCAAAAGGTGAAGTCGTTATCTTGTCCAAATGTGCATAATAGTGTAACCTCCATTTCGGTCCCAATATCAGCACTGCATTTCCTCCTTTTCCCGCATTCCCCGTAAAAAGGACGATGCCCGGTGTGGAGGAATAGACAACTGTACCTTTTGGTGCGAAGATGTCTACTCCTTTGTGCACGATGGAACTTCCCCAAGGATAATACCAGAACGACTGCGGATTGAAATCGGCTGTAGTCGCACCTTCAACAGGCATTTTCAGATGCTGAGGTATCAGCATTCCTATGACGAATACAACCAGGACTGCTATTACTATTTTCTTTGCCAATTTCATTTCAACATGGGATTGTATGTGTGCATAAAGATATGAATATCATATTTGTTGTAACAATATTTACATCTCAATTTGCATTCTTTACTAATTCTTTAAACTTTTCCATTTCTGGAATATTGATGTGATTTAAACTTTCCTTGATCATTTTCTCAATGGTATAACAGGTAATATAGTTCTCTGATTCCCAGTTTCTTATAGTCGTGCCAAAGCGATTTCCATTCACTTTTCTTACTCCACTTGTTATAATGATGGAATGCAGCACCATGTTTCAGGACCTTACCGATGAACAACTCTTTCATGGAAAGATATTCTCCGTGTGGTGATAAATGTACTAACGAACGTTAATAGCATTTTTACTAATATCTGTGCTTTTGAAACAGAAAAAATGACTAATAATTTGTTTGACCAATCTATTGCTTCAGCAAAT
>CALUOV010000025.1 GCA_944322275.1 uncultured Bacteroides sp.
AATCCGTTACTTCCGGCAAGGGGGTATCAAGAAGGTCATTGACACTTCTGATAAGTGTCAATCCCCCTCCAGAAGGGTCTCTGGATGGTCTCTGAGGCCTTATGCCTTGGGCCAGTATTCGTCCATGAGGTCTTTCTTAATATTTACCTCTTCGGGCTTGAAATATTTGCCGAACAACGACCAGGCGACGTCGAGCATCTGCGTGGTGTCCACGTTGACGTCGATGGCCAGCAACTGGTTGGAGTAGTCTTTGGCAAAGGCCAAGGTACGTTCGTCGTAGTTGGTAAGGTCGAAACCGTTCTCCAGCTTCGTCTTGGCGTTGGCGGCATCGGCATAGAGGCGGACGGCGGCGTTCATCACCTGCGGATGGTCGCGTCGGGTCTTTTTGCCGGTGACAAGCTGCTTCAAGCGGGACAGGGAGCGGAAGGGGTCGATGATGACCTTGCCGATGTCGCTGTCGCGGCGCAGGAAGAGCTGGCCTTCGGTGATATAGCCGGTGTTGTCGGGCACGGCGTGCGTGATGTCTCCTCCCGAAAGGGTGGTCACGGCGATGATGGTGATGGAGCCTCCCGTGGGGAATTGCACGGCTTTCTCGTATATCTTGGCCAGGTCGGAGTAGAGCGAGCCGGGCATGGAGTCCTTCGAAGGGATTTGGTCCATACGGTTGGACACGATGGCCAGGGCGTCCGAGTAGGAGGTCATGTCGGTCAGCAGGACAAGCACCTTCTCGTTCTTCTCCACGGCGAAGTATTCGGCGGCGGTCAGCGCCATGTCGGGCACCAGGAGTCGCTCTACGGGCGGGTTCTCGGTGGTGTTCACGAAGCTGACGATGCGGTCCAGCGCTCCGGCGTTGGAGAATACGTTCTTGAAGTAGAGGTAGTCATCGTTGGTCATACCCATGCCGCCGAGGATGATTTTGTCCGTCTTGGCGCGCATGGCCACGGTAGCCATCACTTCGTTGAACGGCTGGTCGGGGTCGGCGAAGAAAGGAATCTTCTGGCCGGACACTAAGGTGTTGTTCAGGTCGATGCCGGCGATACCGGTGGCTATCAGCTCGGAGGGTTGCTTGCGGCGCACGGGGTTGACGGACGGACCGCCAATCTCCACTTCCTTGCCTTCTATCTCCGGTCCTCCGTCGATGGGTTGGCCAAAGGCGTTGAAGAAGCGTCCGGCCAGCTGGTCGCTCACCTTCAGCGTAGGCGACTTGCCCAGGAATACCACTTCGGCATTGGTGGGGATGCCCTCGGTGCCTTCGAATACCTGCAAAGTCACATCGTCTCCGGCAATCTTCACCACCTGTGCCAGCTTGCCGTTGACGGTTGCCAACTCGTCATACCCCACGCCCGTGGCCTTGAGCGAACACGTGGCTTTGGTAATCTGAGTTATCTTGGTATATATCTTTTGAAATGCTTTTGTTGCCATAACTTATCTTTTTTATTTCTTTCGTTCATCCAACAATTGCTGCAACTGGCGGCGGAACTCCTCGTACTGTTCGGACTTATAGGGCGAGTAGTTCATCTGCTTGCAGATATTAATCATCTTCTTGAAGTAGTCCATGACCTCGTTGAAGTTATCGAACTCGAAGTCCGTGTGGCAGATGTCGATGACCATGTTCAAGAGGTCCTCCTGACGCTCCATGGGCGTCACGGCATCCACTTCGGCGAAGGCGTCCTGCTGCAGGATAACGAAGTCTATCAACTCCGATTTCCAGAAGATAACGTGATAGTCTACGGGCACGCCGTCATCGCCCAGGATGTTGATTTGCTCGGCAATCTCCTTACCACGTTGCAGACGGGTCTTTATCTCGTTCACCTTGCCCAGCCACTCGGCGTTGATGCGTTTGGTGATATAATCCTCAAATTCGGGATATTCGATGTATTTCGAGTAGGACTCGATGGGGTTGACGGCGGGGTAACGCTTCTTGTCCGCACGGTCTTGCTCCAAGGCGTAGAAGCATCGGGCCACCTTCTTGGTGTTTTCGGTCACAGGTTCCTTCAGGTTACCACCGGCGGGCGACACGGTGCCGATGAAGGTGATGGAGCCGGTCTCACCATTATTTAATATGACATAGCCCGCCCGTCCGTAGAAGTTGGAGATGATAGATGAAAGGTCCATCGGGAAAGCATCGGGGCCGGGAAGTTCCTCCATACGGTTGGACATCTCACGCAAAGCCTGTGCCCAACGGGATGTGGAGTCGGCCATCAGCAACACCTTCAAGCCCATGCTACGGTAATACTCGGCAATGGTCATGGCGGTGTAGACGGAAGCCTCGCGGGCAGCCACGGGCATGTTCGACGTGTTGGCGATGATGATGGTTCGCTCCATCAGCTTGCGGCCTGTATGCGGGTCTACCAGTTCGGGGAATTCGGTGAAGATTTCCACCACCTCGTTAGCACGTTCACCGCAGGCGGCTATGATTACGATGTCAGCCTCCGCCTGCTTCGAGATGGCGTGTTGCAGCACTGTCTTACCCGTACCGAAGGGGCCGGGGATGAAGCCTGTTCCGCCTTCCACAATGGGGTTCACGGTGTCGATGACGCGCACGCCCGTCTCCAGCAACTTGAAGGGGCGTGGTTTCTCCTTATAGTTGGTCATGGCACGCTTCACGGGCCACTTCTGTATCATGTTGACGGGTACCTCTGTTCCGTCCTCTGCGGTGAGCACGGCCACGGTGTCCTCGATGGTGTAATCGCCTTCGGGCACGACGGACTTCACGGTGCATACGCCCTGCTGGGTGAAGGGTGCCATAATCTTCAGCGGCTGGAAGTTCTCCTCCACCTGCCCCAGCCATGCCGAGGCTTCCACCTTGTCGCCCGCCTTTACCAAGGGGACGAAGTGCCACTTGCGCTCCTTGTCCAGCGGATAGGTGTACTGGCCGCGCTTCAGGAAGACGCCTTCCATCTTGTCAAGGTCGTTCTGCAGACCATCGTAATTCTTCGACAACATGCCCGGTCCTAAGGTCACTTCGAGCATGTGTCCGGTAAATTCGGCTTCGGCGCCCACCTTCAGCCCGCGGGTGCTCTCGAACACCTGCACATAAGCCTGGGAGCCTACCACCTTGATAACCTCGGCCATCAGACGGTCGCCTCCCGTCGAGATGTAGCAAATCTCGTTCTGGGCCACCGGTCCGTCCACCACAAGGGTTACCATGTTGGCGATAACGCCACTAACAGTTCCTTTTGTTGCCATATTATATAGGTATTTATCTTATTCTTATTTAAATTCCTCCGGTATCTGTACCTCGTCCTTCAGCGTAGCTATCAGTTGGCGGAAGAGTTGGTTACCCTTCTCCTTGTCCAGCGAGAGCCAACGTTCAATCATCTCTACCTGCAGCAGGAAGACAAACAGACGCTCGATGGTGAAGTAATCGAACAAGGTGGCTTCCTCCATCCATGCCCAGCGCAGTTGGTCGAGCTTCTTCTCGCGTTCCACCAAGTCATCCACCTCGGCTAATTTCATCACAGGGTCAAGGTAGTCCAACTCCGTTCCTAAGCCAAAGTCACGGGCATTGGACGTGCGAAGGGCTTCACACACCTCCGTATCTCCCACTATCAAGGAGGATACGTCCATCTTATACTTACGCCCCGCGAGAGCCACCAATACATTGTTTACGGTCAGGTTGAACTCGAACCAGCGGGAGACGAAGCGGTTCTTGCAGCGCATGGCGTAGGCATAATACAACGAAGCCAGGCGATCTTCAGGCAATTGGTTTGCGCCTTCGACCGACTGGCTGAAGTGTTCGGTTATAAAAGTAGATAGGTAGGACGGGAAAACGCTGTCCGGCAAGTGGTCGCCGTCTTTCAACGCTGCGATATACTCCGCCAGCGTGTCCGGTGAATAGTTGCCGCACGTGTCAAGATGCGCATCCTTATCTCGCAAGAGTTTCAGGACGTTGGCATTGTCATGCTTCAAGTAGAACAAGTCCACCAGCCGCTTGTCCGCAGGAGACAAGTGGGGGTAGAACTCCGTCTTGAAGTCGGCCACCGTATAGCTCAGCTTGCTGTCCTCCAAGGTAAGGTCGGGCAATCCGGCTACCAAATAATAATAAGTGCTCATTGTGTTTTCAGAATAACATTTCCACTAACTGCGGGCGCAGGAATGCCTTGAAGTAGTTCATGAACTCCTCTTCGCCAAAATTCACCTTGTAGGAACCATCAGCGGGAGATACGGTGAAGAGGGTCTTCAGCCCGTTCACTTGCTCTATCTTCACGTTCCCGTCCAACAGATTCTTGGCTTTGGCGGCAAAATACTTTTTCAAGCCTTCCGCATCGGCCGTGGAGATGACTATCGGCTCGTCCATGCTCCATTTGGAAGCCAGAGCCACGATGAAAGCGTTCAGGTAATCCTTGTTGGCGGCAAACGCCTTCACATCGGCATTTACAAGCTTGTCCGTCACCAAGGTGGCGATTTCAGACTTCAGCGCATTCACCGCCTGACCGGCAAACAGTCTTAATTCTGATTTTGTGTTTTGCGTCAACTCATCAGCTGACTTACGTGCATTGGCCACAATCGCTTCGGCTTGCCGTTGAGCCTCATCCACGATTTTCTTAGCCTCATTCTGTGCTTGTTCTACAAGCTTACGAGCTTCTTCATTCCCTTTCTCCACCCCTTCATGGTAGATTTTATCGGTCAGCTCTTGAATTTTGTTTTCCATACTTTATCGGAGTTTATTATGATATATTCTTATCTATTAAGGTCGTTTGCTTCCCACTTGTAAGAAACGCCCCAAAATTACGAAAATGCCCTCAATACGCAACAAAATATATAAAATAAAAGTTTATAAAATCTAAAAAAGCAACTTTCACTATGTCAGTTAACAGACTTCTTCCTAAAGCCCATAGAAAATCTTCCGACAAGAGGCTCGAAAGTTCAGCACTTGATTTGTTCTTTTGGGCAGCCTTTCTTTTGAGGGGAATACATAAATTCCATTAAAACCGCTAATAACCTACAAATTATTCTCCGCTTAAAAAATAATCCAAACGAAGCAATTAAATACCAATTAAAATTCCTATCTTTGTAGGAAAGGCTATTTCATGTAATCTGATTAGCCACAACATATTTATAAAATTACAAAAAAGATGCGTATGAAAAAAATTAGCATTCTACTGACGATGTTCCTGCTCGTATTGGCAGGAAGCGCCACAGCACAAGAAGAAAGAGAACTGACCAGAGCCGAAAAGAAAGCCCTGCAAGAACGTATAGACAGTTTGGAATATGCAGAAGCCGTACAAGCACTTAACGACCGTGCTTTTACTTTAGAAGCAGACAGAGTTGTGTTTAAATACGGACAAACAGCCTATGTAACTCCCAACACCAACTTCGTTTCAGTACAAGATGATAAAGCCACTGTACAAGTCGCTTTCAACATTCCTGTAAACGGGCTCAACGGTTTGGGAGGCGTAACCGTAGACGGCAAATTCTCTAAATATGACCTCAAAACCGACAAGAAAGGCAATGTCATGCTCAACTTCAACGCGATGGGCACCGGTATATCAGCCCGCGTAGACATTACACTCTATGCTGGCAGCAACAAAGCTACGGTTGACATTTTGCCTAATTTCAGTTCCAACCGATTGACACTGAACGGAGTCATCCTACCGCTACACAAAAGTCAGGTATTCAAGGGACGTAGCCTCTGATAAGCAGGGATATGAAAAACGCCCGTTTGCCCGGTGAATGTATTTATCACTTGGTAAACGGGCGTTTTTATACCAACTACCGTAACATCTCCATATTGCTTTGCCTGCGACAGTCAAAGCGGATACGGTCAATGTAACCGCTTGCTATGTACCGTTAAATCCGTTTTGTATTCTTACAAAAGTTTTTCGCGTCTATACATACATTTCCATATGCATTAAGAAAAACAAATCCACTTCTATCTGCCGAAAGACAGTCCATTACCTTCCCCATTAAAAAATGAAATCGGCTCAAAAATCATCATCATACGACAAAATTAAAATAATTCCTAAGAAAATCGACCGATATGCAATGCCTCCAACTATCTTCCGCCATTTGGCATTGAAATCAAAGATATAATAAATGGTAAGCCAAATGTACACACCATATCATACACTTTCCACCCCATCTCTTTGGGAGAATTTGCCCATTTCTGCTGAAGATGTGCATTTTTTGCCTTCTATTTCTTGCCAAAACCACCAGTTTCCGTAAATTTGCACACGACAATCAAATATGAATAATGAATATTATTTATTCCTAATTATTAATATCATGAGTTTGAAAATTGTAGTATTGGCAAAACAAGTACCCGACACGCGCTGTGTGGGGAAAGACGCCATGAATGCCGACGGCACCATCAACCGTGCGGCACTTCCGGCTATCTTCAACCCGGAAGACCTGAACGCACTGGAGCAAGCTCTCCGGTTGAAAGACAAATATCCCGGCTCTACCGTGACCATGCTGACTATGGGACCAGGACGCGCCGCTGAGATTATCCGTGAAGGACTGTACCGTGGTGCGGACAACGGCTACCTATTGACCGACCGTGCATTTGCAGGTGCTGACACGTTGGCTACCTCGTATGCGCTGGCTACGGCTATCCGCAAAATAGGTGAATATGACATCATCATTGGTGGACGACAGGCTATCGATGGCGACACGGCACAGGTAGGTCCGCAAGTAGCCGAAAAGCTAGGCTTGCCACAAGTGACTTACGTGGAAGAGATTGAAGAAGTGAAAGACGGACGCATCCGCGTAAAACGTCATATTGACGGAGGTGTGGAGACGGTAGAAGGGCCGTTACCCATCGTGTTGACTGTAAACGGAAGCGCCGCTCCCTGCCGCCCACGCAACGCCAAATTAGTGCAGAAATACAAACGCGCTTTAGGCGGACAAGAGAAAGCCGCACTTACCAAAGACGCCACTCCCCTGCCCTACGCGGCTTTGTATGAACAACGTCCCTACCTGAACATCACCGAGTGGAGCGTGGCCGATGTGAACGGAGACACCACGCAATGCGGCCTCAGCGGTTCGCCTACCAAGGTGAAGAAGATTGAAAATATCGTTTTCCAAGCCAAAGAGAGCAAGACACTGACAGGAAGCGATGCGGATGTAGAAAACCTGATTGTAGAACTTTTGGCAAACCACACTATCGGATAAATGACTATGAACAACGTATTTGTATATTGTGAGATGGACGGACGTCACGTAGCCGATGTCAGTCTCGAACTATTAACTAAAGGCCGCAAATTGGCCAACGAATTGGGCTGCCAATTGGAAGCTATCTGCGCAGGCACCGACATGGGTGATGTAGAAAAGCAAGTGCTGCCTTTCGGCGTAGACCGCGTGCATGTGTTCGACGCACCGGGACTTTTCCCATACACGTCCCTGCCTCATACCTCGATACTTGTCAACCTTTTCAAGGAAGAAAAGCCGCAAATCTGCCTGATGGGCGCTACAGTCATTGGCCGTGACCTCGGCCCGCGCGTATCATCCGCACTGACCAGCGGCCTTACCGCCGACTGTACACAACTGGAGATTGGTGACCATGAGGACAAGAAGAGCGGCACCGTCTACAAGAATCTGCTCTACCAGATTCGCCCGGCCTTCGGCGGCAACATCGTGGCTACCATCGTCAACCCCGAACACCGCCCGCAGATGGCTACCGTACGCGAAGGTGTGATGAAGAAAGAAATTCTGGACGAGAACTACGAAGGCGAAATTATCCGCCATGATGTAGCCAAGTATGTGCCAGAGACGGATTACGTGGTAAAAGTCATCGACCGCCATGTGGAGAAAGCCAAACACAACCTGAAAGGTTCTCCTATCGTAGTGGCCGGAGGATACGGTATGGGCTCGAAAGAAGGTTTCGACATGCTTTTTGAATTGGCCAAAGAATTGCACGCTGAGGTAGGAGGAAGCCGTGCCGCAGTAGACGCAGGTTTCTGCGACCACGACCGCCAGATAGGTCAGACAGGCGTGACGGTACGTCCCAAACTCTACATCGCTTGCGGCATCAGCGGACAAATCCAGCACATCGCCGGTATGCAGGACGCGGGTATCATCATCTCCATCAACAGCGACCCGAACGCTCCCATCAACAGCATTGCCGACTACGTAATTAACGGAACCGTAGAGGAGGTGATTCCGAAAATGATTAAGTACTACAAAAAGAACAGTAAATAGCCATGTCTAATTTCTATACTGATATTCCTGAATTAAAATACCATCTCAATAATCCGATGATGGAACGCATCTGCGAACTGAAGGAACGCGGATACAAAGACAAAGATGAGTACGACTATGCACCGCAAGACTATGCTGACGCTATCGACTCTTATGATAAAGTTTTGGAGATTACCGGTGAAATCACCGGTGAAGTAATTGCAGCCAATGCCGAAGGTGTAGATCAAGAAGGCCCGCATTGCGGAGGCGGACGCGTGGAATATGCTAGCGGCACTAAGTTGAACCTCGACGCCATGGTGAAAGCCGGACTGAACGGAATGACCATGCCCCGCCGATTCGGAGGGCTGAACTTCCCGATTACGCCCTATACCATGTGCGCAGAAATCGTGGCCGCTGCTGATGCCGGTTTCGGCAACATTTGGTCTCTACAGGATTGCATTGAAACGCTTTACGAGTTTGGCAATGAAGACCAACACAGCCGTTTCATCCCCCGCATCTGTGCCGGTGAGACCATGTCTATGGACTTGACCGAACCGGATGCAGGCTCTGACCTCCAAAGCGTCATGCTAAAAGCCACCTACGATGAAGCCAATAACTGCTGGCGACTGAATGGTGTGAAGCGCTTCATCACCAATGGTGACGCAGACCTGCACCTTGTACTGGCACGCTCGGAAGAAGGTACTCGTGACGGTCGCGGTCTTTCCATGTTTATCTATGACAAACGTGACGGTGGCGTAAATGTGCGCCGTATTGAAAACAAGCTAGGTATTCATGGTTCACCCACTTGTGAGTTAGTCTACAAAAACGCCCGCGCCGAACTTTGCGGTGACCGGAAATTGGGTCTTATCAAATATGTAATGGCCTTAATGAACGGTGCCCGCCTAGGTATTGCAGCGCAATCTGTAGGCTTGAGCCAAGCCGCTTACAACGAAGCATTAGCATACGCCAAAGACCGCAAACAGTTTGGCAAAGCCATCATTGAGTTCCCTGCTGTGTACGATATGCTTAGCACCATTAAGGCTAAGCTAGATGCCGGACGTGCTCTACTCTATCAGACAGCTCGCTACGTAGACATCTATAAGGCATTGGATGATATTGCCCGCGAACGGAAGCTGACACCCGAAGAGCGCCAAGAGCAGAAAAAATATGCCAAACTGGCAGATGCCTTCACACCGTTAGCCAAGGGTATGAACTCGGAATATGCCAACCAGAACGCCTACGACTGCATCCAAGTGCACGGCGGTTCCGGCTTCATGATGGAATATGCCTGCCAACGAATCTACCGTGATGCCCGCATTACCAGCATCTACGAAGGTACCACCCAGTTGCAGACAGTAGCCGCAATCCGTTATGTAACCAATGGTGCTTACATCGCCACCTTGCGCGATTACGAACAAGTACCGTGTAGTGATGAGATGCAACCGCTGTTAGAACGCGTAAAAACTATGGCCGACAAGTTTGAGGCTTGCACCAACTTGGTGAAAGAAGCCGGTGACCAAGAGTTGCACGACCTGATGGCCCGCCGTCTCTACGAGATGGCAGCCGACTGCGTGATGAGCCATCTCATCATTCAGGACGCTACCCGTGCCCCGGAAATGTTCAGCCAATCGGCCAAGGTTTACGTGAACTATGCGGAAGCCGAAATAGCCAAACACAACGCCTTCATCCAAAACTTCAACAAGGAAGAAGTGACTTGTTACCGTAAGTAAGCAAAACTATCATTCATACATAAAAAAGACCGATGTAAAATAAATTCTCAACATCGGTCTTTTCTTATTTACAAACATATTTTTTCACTCAAAACACTTCGCCATAAAATCGCAGGCGGTCATGTAGACGGTCAATCTCCCGTTGCATGTTCTCTATGCGATGCAACAGATTGCTGATGACATCAATGCCTTCCATGTTGATGTCCAAATCATAATAGAGCCTGCTGTATCGCTCCACATCGGGTAACTGCTCCGTACAAAGATATGTGCCATCTTCCTCGTGACGCAGGTCGATAAGTCCATTTTCCTCCAACAAATCAATGAATGAAGTATCTATGTGGCACTTATCGCAATAATCGGTAATGATAATCCAATCGTTTTGCATAGTAATACAGTTTTTAATGGTTCATACTTTGCAGGCGACGGAAAGCGTCTTTCTGTTCCTGCGTCAAGTTTGTAGGAATCAATACATCGTAAGTCACGATAAGGTCACCCATGTTTCCTTCTTGTTTATAGACAGGAAAGCCCTTACCTTTCAGACGAACTTTCGTACCGTTTTGTATGCCAGGATTGACTTTCAAGCGCACTTGTCCGTTCAACGTATTGACCAATACCTCACCTCCCAATACAGCCGTATAAAGATCGAGGCTGACATGAACGTACAAATCGTTTCCTAAACGTTTGAACACAGGATCGTCAGGGATGATAAAAGTAATGTATAAATCTCCCGCAGGACCACCGTTGACACCCGGCGCTCCATACCCTTTCAGTTTGATGACTTGCCCATTGGCCACACCTGCCGGTATGGTAATACGCACTTGCTTGTCGCCCACGTTAAGCACTTGTTTGTGTGTCGTAGCGGCTTCGCGAAGCGACAAGTTGAGTTCAGCCTGATAATCTTGGCCACGATAACCCGAACCGGCCGAACGCCCACTCCGAGCACGATGTCCAAACAGTTCTTCAAAGAAATCGGAGAAACCGCCGGCATTATTACTTGTGAACTCCTGACCGTCAGACGAATACCAATAAGTACCGTTACCATCCGTATGGAAACCTTGCGCCCCACTGCCAAAACCGCCAAAGCCACCCGCCTGTTGACGGGCACGTTGCTGAGCCTCAAACTCATCGGCATGTTTCCAATGCTCTCCATACGCATCATATTTCTTCCGCTTCTCAGGGTCACTCAGCACTTCATTGGCCTCATTGACTGCCTGAAATTTCTCCTTGGCGGTAGGGTCGTTCGGATTCAGATCAGGATGATATTTACGGGCCAACTTACGATAAGCCTTCTTGATGTCATCCTGGCTGGCCGTCTTGTCTACGCCCAATACTTGATAGTAGTCTATAAATGCCATATTTCCAATAAACTAAATTAAGTAACACTCACATCTAAAAATGAAAGCCGCGATACCTCCCATAGGAGATACCGCGGCCGCGTATATCATCTGATGCACAAAGGCGTATTATGCCCAATTACATCATGCCGCCCATGCCACCCATACCGGCGTTCATCGGCATCTCGGGTTTTTCTTCTTTCTTCTCTACGATAACGCATTCGGTTGTCAAGAACATGCCTGCGATAGAAGCAGCGTTCTCCAAGGCCACACGAGTTACCTTAGCAGGATCTACCACACCGGCTGCATGCAGATTCTCATACGTGTCAGTACGCGCATTGTAACCAAAGTCACCCTTGCCTTCACGTACTTTCTGTACGACTACCGCACCTTCCTTACCAGCGTTGGCCACAATCTGACGCAACGGTTCCTCAATGGCACGCTTAACGATTTCAATACCGGTAGTCTCATCGGCATTGTCACCCGTCATGCCTTCCAAGACATCGAGCGCACGAATATAAGCTACACCACCGCCCGGTACGATACCTTCCTCGATAGCGGCACGCGTTGCACGCAATGCATCGTCTACACGGTCTTTCTTCTCTTTCATCTCAACCTCGCTGGCAGCACCTACATAGAGGACAGCCACACCACCAGACAACTTAGCCAAACGCTCCTGCAACTTCTCACGATCGTAATCGCTCTTTGTGGCAGCAATTTGAGCCTTGATTTGCTCGCAGCGTTCTTTAATCAGCGTCTTGTCACCGGCACCGTTTACAATCGTTGTGTTATCCTTCGTGATAGTAACCTTCTCTGCGGTACCCAACATTTCAATAGTAGCCTGTTCCAACTTCAAGCCCTTTTCCTCACTGATGACAACACCACCGGTCAGTACGGCAATATCTTCCAACATTTCTTTACGACGGTCACCGAAACCCGGAGCCTTTACAGCGCAAATTTTCAACTGGCTACGCAGACGGTTGACAACCAAAGTCGTCAATGCCTCGCTGTCAACGTCTTCAGCGATTACCAGCAAAGGACGACCTGTCTGTACTGCAGGTTCCAAAATAGGCAAGAAGTCTTTCAGGTTCGAAATCTTCTTATCATAAATCAAGATGTACGGATTCTCCATCACGCATTCCATCTTCTCGGTGTTGGTAACAAAGTAAGCTGACAGATAACCACGATCGAACTGCATACCTTCTACTACACCAATCGTTGTATCAGTACCCTTAGCTTCTTCAATGGTAATCACACCATCCTTAGAAACCTTGCGCATTGCATCAGCTATTAACTTACCGATAACAGGGTCGTTGTTAGACGATACAGTACCGACCTGCTCTATCTTATCATAATTGTCACCTACCATTTCTGATTGGTTCTTGATAGACTCTACCACCTTGGCAACAGCCTTGTCAATACCCCGCTTGATGTCCATCGGACTGGCACCGGCCGTTACGTTCTTCAAGCCTTCAGCCACAATAGCCTGTGCCAATACCGTAGCGGTTGTCGTACCGTCACCGGCATCATCACCTGTCTTGCTGGCCACTTCCTTTACCAATTGTGCACCGGTATTTTGATAAGCATCAGCCAATTCCACTTCCTTCGCAACCGTCACACCATCTTTCGTGATGTGGGGAGCGCCGAATTTCTTCTCAATAATGACATTACGGCCTTTCGGACCTAAAGTTACTTTTACAGCGTTTGCCAATGTGTCGATACCCTTCTTCAACTGGTCACGGGCATCAATGTTGAATAATATTTCTTTAGCCATAATTCTAAATCAAATTTAATAGGGTTTGTTTATTCTTGTTGTCCTTTTATCCCAGCACAGCCAATACATCGCTCTGACGCATAATCAGATACTTAGTACTATCCAATTCAATTTCAGTGCCTGCATATTTGCCATACAGAACCTGATCACCTACTTTCAGTACCATTTCTTCATCTTTTGTACCGTTGCCGGCTGCTATTACTTCACCTTTCAACGGTTTCTCTTTAGCTGTATCCGGAATAATGATACCGCCAATTGTTTTCTCTTCAGCGGGTGCAGGGAGTATCAGAACTCTGTCTGCCAATGGTTTAATGTTCATAGTTCTTTCTATTTTTATGTTATACATTATTTTCTTTCTTTGCTTGCTTTGTGCAAGCGCTAAAGAATCTACGAAAACTGTGCCAAAAGAAGGAACTACACAATATGGCAGGACATACTGACAATAAGTCAGTCCAACACACGTTCGATGGCACTGCTCTTCCAGAAACTATGGGTAGAATGAACCATTGAGCGTCCCATGAAGAACAAGAATAAGAGCGAGAGAACAATCATCAAGACACCGACAAGAACATTATGCCTTTCTTCTCTAAAACCGATAGAAACCATACGAACCTCCTTTTTTTATTATATGGACAAAGGTACGAGGGGGATATTACATTTCTCATACGCTTACATGACAAATATACAAAAAATATCCGACATAACCTTGCAAAAGTATATAAATCATAATAAAACAAAGCAAATGGGCTGCCAAAACACCTTTTAAGCGATGCCTTTGCAGCCCATTTTTAATACGTATAATAAAATAACAGGTATATCACTTACCCACTTCGGCCACCAATTCCTCCGGTGTCACCAACCGTTGTTCGCCCGTATCCATATTCTTCAGTGTCACCTTGCCTTCGTTCATCTCATTCTCCCCCACCAAGGCCACATAAGGAATGCAGTTGGCATTGGCATAGCTCATCTGCTTTTTCATCTTGCAACAATCCGGGTACAACTCGGCACGGATACCGGCCGCTCGTGCCTTGGCCAGCACTTGCATGGAAAAGGCCGCCTCACGCTCGCCAAAGTTGATGAACAACAACTGCGTGCCATTGACCGCTTCTTTAGGATAAAGGTCAAGTTGGTTCAACACGTCAAAGATACGGTCGGCTCCAAACGAAATACCAACTCCACTGACACCTGCCATGCCAAATACACCTGTCAGATTGTCATAACGTCCGCCACCGGTAATGCTTCCTATCTGCACATCCAGTGCTTTTACCTCAAAAATAGCACCGGTATAATAATTCAAGCCGCGCGCCAACGTCAAATCCAGTTCCACTTCATTCTTCAAGCCCAAATCAGACAAGGTAGAAAGAATAAACTCCATTTCCTCCACGCCCTTCAATCCTGTAGGACTATCAGCCAACACCTGCCGCAGCGTAGCCAGTTTTTCCACATTCGAACCACTCAACAGGATGATGGGTTGCAGCTTGGCAATGGCTTCCTCCGCAATACCCTTGTCGCGCAACTCCGCGTTCACATTCTCCAGCCCTATCTTATCCAGCTTGTCGATGGCCACGGTGATATCCACAATCTTATCCGCCTCACCGATGATTTCGGCCATACCGGTCAATATCTTCCGGTTGTTTATCTTAATGCACACCCGGATACCGAAGCGGGTAAATACCGTATCCACAATCTGCATCAACTCTACCTCGTTCAGCAACGAATCACTACCCACCACATCGGCGTCACATTGGTAGAATTCCCGATAGCGTCCCTTCTGCGGACGGTCGGCACGCCACACTGGCTGTATTTGATAGCGCTTGAAAGGGAATATCAACTCATCGCGATGCATCACCACATAGCGGGCAAAGGGCACCGTAAGGTCATACCGCAAACCTTTCTCGCAAAACTTACAGGCCAGCTTCGATGCATTACGGCTCAGCAGTTCCTCATCGGTCAGACCGGAAAAATAATCACCTGAATTTTGTATTTTAAACAAAAGCTTGTCACCTTCCTCCCCATACTTTCCCATCAGCGTGGAAAGCATCTCCATGGCCGGTGTTTCTATCTGCCGGAAGCCATACAGGTGATACACACTGCGTATGGTGTCGAATATATAATTGCGTTTCGCCATCTCCGCGGGCGAAAAATCACGTGTTCCTTTCGGAATGCAAGGTTTTGCTGCCATAATTTTATTTTTATCTAATTGGCGCAAAGATAATACAAAAAAGTGAGATACTAAGCGAATCACGAAAATATGATTGTGAATATCCGTATTTACTTAATAGAAATAGAAAAGCTGTCAACGCAATATTTTGTCATGGGAATATGATGTTTTACACAGGAAAAAGACTTTTCGTCTACTCATGATTAACGACCGTACGAGGATGTCTGTTAATCTAAACAAATTATACCCTTTCCCTCGAAAGCTAAAAGACAAGAGTCAAGACAAAATCCGGAAAGAGGCGATAATGTATCTGAAAACGCTGTTGCTCCGATGTCCGATATTCAACAGCGTGGAAAGTTCCTGCCTTTTCTATTTGGAAAGGAAAGACTTGCAGATGCTCCCGAAAGTCCACTTCTTCAGCATTCAGGCATTTGAACATCGTTTCCTTGGCTGACCAATGTAACAACAGTCCCCACGTATCCGTTCCCTTGTAAACGCCAGCCCGTTCGTCCGGACGCATGAACTTGGAAGCCACCTTGCACACCCGTTCGCCATATTGTTCAATATCAATACCTACCTCCTTGCTTGGTCTGCCCACTATGATCGCTACATAGCCTCTTGTATGTGAGATGCTTAACGAATGGGAATGGTCAGAAAAATAAGGTTTACCATCAGTACGATGCCGGATGTCTTTCTCCTCGCCCAACAGCACATATAGCAACACACGAACCGTCACCCACTCCAGCCTCCTGCTGGGTGATGCAAAACGATTCGCCTCAGAACGGTATATGTCACTATGAGGAAGCATGGAAAGCAGCTGCTCAATAGTTTCATCTACTTTCCAAATTGCCCATTGACAAATACCACCTTCCTTATATTGTTCAAAAAGAGCCACTGATTACTTGGTTTCGGAAAATACGGTTGGTGGCTGTTTGATGGTAAACTTCACTTTCAAAATGCGACGACTATCCATCTCAAGTACCTCAAATTCATAATTCTTATAAGACACCCGCTCGTGTAAAATCGGGAACTCACCTTTCAGTTCGAGCAACAAACCGGCTACCGTATCGGCATCTCCGGCCACATCATCAAACTCCTCTTCATCGATTTTAGTTACCTTATAGAAATCGGTCAATAAGGTTTTGGCCTCGAACACCCATGTGTTGTTATTCAGCAAGACGTAGGTACGCTCTTCATCATCATACTCATCACGTATTTCTCCTACTATTTCTTCAATGATATCCTCCATCGTCACAATACCCGATGTTCCGCCAAACTCATCGACCACAATAGCGATGTGTATCTTGTTGGCTTGAAAATCGCGCAACAGGTCATCTATCATCTTTGTTTCAGGCACAAAGTAGGCTGGACGTATCAAAGACTGCCAACGGAAATTGTCCTCTTTGTTCAGATAGGGCAAGAGGTCTTTAATGTAGAGTACACCCTTAATGTTATCACGCGTTTCGTCATAAACGGGGATGCGGGAATAAGCATTTTCAATGATACACTTAAGCACTTCCTTAAATGGCGTATGAATTTCCAAATCGACCACATCAAGACGTGAAGTCATAATTTCTTTGGCCGTTTCACCTCCAAATCGAATGATTCCTTCCAGAATATTACTTTCTTCAGATATTTCATTTTTATCCGTCAAATCCAAGGCCTGCGATAAGTCATCAACAGAAATGGCATGATTCCGGCGGCCGATACAGCTATTTAGAAAGGATGTGAAATGTATCAGCAATGACTCTACCGGATAGAACACGGATCGACACACCACAATGCCCGAAGCCACAAAACGGCAGAACGCCAACGCTTTTTGTGAGGCATAAATCTTTGGCATAATTTCCCCGAACAACAGCAATAAAAATGTCAGGGCAAGTATTAAAGTAAGAAGTTCCGCACCCCACGAGTAAAAATGAAAAACATGCAGGAAGAAAAAACTACCCAATACAATGACAGCTACATTTACAACCGCATTTGTAATGCGTATCGTAGCAAAAAGCCGCTCACGATCTTCCAACAAACTACCGATTTTTTTATCCGAAGGATGCTTACGCTCCGCAACAGCATCCAAGTCGGATGCCGACAAAGAGAAGAAAGCGGTTTCGGATGCAGAAATCAAACCGGAAACCAACAGGAACAATCCCGCTAACACAATGGCTATAATAGCCGAAAGAGAAGGGGCTTGTACATACAAGCCGTCAAAACATGTCGTCAACTGACATAAATAAGCGTCTGGGTCCAAAGAATTCGTATTTAGTTACACAATTCAAAACGGCAAATCTTCATCATTCGCCGTATTCATATCTTGTACAGGGGCTGCCTGCGTTTGTGCGGGTTGTTGGGAAGCGGTTGGAACGACCGGCGTGACATTCTTCGGAGTAAGCATTTCCATATTATCTACAAAAATCTCAGTCACATAGCGTTTAATGCCTGCCTGGTCATCGTAGGAACGGGTACGGATTTTACCTTCCACATACAGTTTGTCACCTTTGTGTACGTATTTATCCACGATTTCGCCCAATTTGTTTCGGAAAATCAAGTTGTGCCATTCCGTCCGGTCGGGTATTTGCGTACCGTTTTGCAGCGTATATCCTTTTTCTGTCGTAGCAAGTGACGCCTGTGCTACGCAATTACCGCTATCGTAATATGTTACTTTCGGATCTTGTCCGACATTTCCTATCAGAATGACTTTATTTACCGACATAATCTTCTTCTTTTTTTATTTGGTGCCAAAATTAAACAGAATAATAAAACCGTGCAAGAATCACAGGAATATTTTATAGATATTTTTTGTGATATAATGTGACACCATCATTTTCTTTAATGGCAACCATGCTTTCCCAAATGAAAATAAAAAAAGAGGGTTGCTATACTGGCATACCCTCTTTCCTAATATTACAGATTGTAATAATCTTATTCGGCAATTACTTCAAGCTCATCTACAATCAATGTACTTCCACCGGCACCCTTAAAGGTATCGCCCTGAATACTGGAAGAGCAAACGATAGCAAATTTATAATCAACGCCAGCCTCATAACCGTTAGTGGTAAATTCCACATCGAATGTCTGGTAGCTGTCCGTATTTTCGGCAGTAACCATTGCATAGGCTACAATGTGTTCAGACGTATTAATGTCATGACCGGTTAATGTAATTTCAGCGCCACTTGCATCCTTGGCTTTATAGAGAACCGCTACGATAGAGCCTTGATCTACATCTTCCGTTTCGATGATGTTGCTCGGGTCAGTAGCATTCAAATAAGTTTCACCGGCAGTATACTTATACATTCCTTTGAAACGAACCGGACAACCTGTTAATCCTACAGAAGCTGCAGGTACACCAAATTTTGTACAAGAAAGTCTATCACCCATAAGAGCAGGCATCATATCGAATGCTCCTATAAAAATAGAACCTGCCGTGATCTTCGGTACCAAGCTGTTAGCCTCACCAGGATATTCAAACGTCATCATCTTAGCGGCAAACGTACCGTCTTCATTTGTCTCTTTCTTCAATAAGGAACCACCTAGAAGACCTGCACCAGCTGCACTCGAAGCCCAAATCTCTTCCGGCAGTAATGTATCGTTGCTATCGCCATCTGTCCAGCTTTCAAAAGAGAATAATAATGAGGTCTGGCTACCGGCTACAGAAACGGTATAAGTATTGGTAGTACCATAATCTTCCGAAACGACTGTATAAGTTACCGGATTGGTGAAATCTTGAGCCTCACCGCTTGCAGGAGTCACCGTAGCACCTTCCGATACCGTGATAGTAGGAACCAAAGCGGTGATGTCTGCACCATCCAATACTTTGAAAGTGATATTATTGCCATCAATGGTGGGTTGTTCCGTTACAGCTTCGCTATCGAAAGTGAAAGCAGTGATTTCAGCTGCCGTGCCTTCCGTACCGTCCAGCTTGGTACCGGTGTAAGTTACCGTAACAGCTTGTTCCGTTGTACCCAACATGGCATTAATATCCAATGTAATGGACACGTTGCCGCCACCGATATTACCTGATGCGCTGACCTCTGCAGTCAGACCGGTTATACTCAAACTGGTAGTTCCGGTAAAGTCATAAGTAGTGCCGTTTTGAGTCATCGGACAATTCTCCAAGGCAACATCACCTACCTGTATGCCGGAAAAGCTGAAATTCGTCAAAGACAGGTTGATGGCTGTAGTACCGGCACCTGTAACAGTTATACGTTGAGGCATGCCCTGGGCAATCGTCGTACCGTCAATGGCAACGTCCAACGTTCCTTTGTAGTTACCGGCAAGTTCTTCCTCAATCACCGGTGTGTAATCGGGCTCATCGTCATCGCTACAAGCCGTGAACAAACTCATTGAACAAATCAATGCGAATAATAAAAACAGATTCTTTTTCATCTTATTAAAAATAAAATTAAAACAATACTTTACATAAGGATCTTATAACGCCTGTTTACAAAAATCGGCGTGCAAATGAACTCGTTTTTCAAAAAGTCCACAAGGTCTAAACTACATTTTGATGTCCTTTTTTTAAGCAATTCCATCAGAAAACGAGGTCATAGGGCAACTTTGTATGCCTAAAATACATATTTCCAATTTTCATTTTCTTTGTTCCCGTTGCATAATTCTTCGGAAATCTCTTACTATCTGGTCACCCATGCGGACAATGGTGCTGTCCACCTTGTGTATCTCCACCGGTGTCACGGCATCCTTGTACTTGGCCTTACCTAAGCCAAACTTCATTTTCTCCAAGTTACCTCGGATATTCAACCCTAGTTTGAAGGGGATGGGTGATTTGAGGATAGAGATGTGATAATCGAAATTCATGGCAAGGTCTTGCGTGCCTCCGACAGCTGCGCGATAACGGTCCATCTGAATAACGAACGGATAGACGGTGACGTTTCCATCCTGCACACTGATATTTACCGCAATGCTGTCTATCAGGTTTCGTTCCTTATTCTTAAAGAAAAATTTCTTCGATATCTCAGCAAAAGTCTCTCCGTCCATCAGTACCAGGCTATCTCCTTTGATGTGAATGGCCGAGCGCAAGGATGGAATTTTGAGATTGAAGCACGAATCGATCGCAGAAGCTGCGGCAACATTAAAATCTACCACGCCTTCAAACGAACGGAGCATCGGTACAATAGAATCCAACGAAGGAACGAAATCCACCAGATGTCCGATGTTGACATTATGCAATTTGAAGTCGAAACCGGCATAACCTGCCTCCGGACGGGCAGCCCGATAGAGCAACGTAGTCTTCATGGTAGCCCCCATCCCTTTCATGCTAAATTCTTTCAGATGGATAGCTTGGTTACGCACGTCTACATCACCCTTTACATCCGTAAAGAGCATTTTACCGTAGCGCACACGTCGCAGGTTGGTGGTCAGTTCAAAATCCACATTACGCGGGATGACAAATAGTTTTAAGTTAGTGGCCGTAGTATCCGTCTCAGCCTGTAAAGTGTCTGTCGGGAAAGACAGGGCGCGTATCAGCTGATTACAATTCAGATTACGCGAAGTCAAATCCAACTTGGCGCGAAGAGTCTTATGATATTTCATTGCTCCGTAAAGGTCGTGAACCGAACCACTGGCCGTAAGGTCCGATCGTCCGATACGCATGGTGGCATTGCGTAAGGTGATTGCCCGATTGCCCACGGTAACCGAAGTCTTCATCATACGGATAGGCAAAGCACATTGAGGAGTACGTACGGAAAGGCGGTTGAATCCCACGATGCCACGGGGAATCCATACAGAGTCACGTAACTTATCAGCTGTAACAGCTATACCCGCTTTGTCCATACCCATGCGCATGGCACCCATACGGCAGAAAAGTGTATCGGCATTGAGCTTCAGGCTTATCTGTGGCTTGTCGGTATTGCGGCGTCCGGGTTGCAGGGCGATGGTGCCTGACGTGCTCCGGCAAAAAGCGCGCAGAGAATCACCCATGTTTCCAAAGAGAGTATCAGCTTTCAGCGTAAAAGTAATGTGCGGACGTTCCTTATTGCGGTCGCTTGGTTTCAGCTCTATACTTGCAGTCGTTTTGCCACAATAAGCATGAAGGGAATCAAGAGGCATGGACGCTTTCAGCCGACTCAGGCTCAGATTACACTTCATGTGCGCGATGCGGGTTGTGTCCTGTGGGTTGGTGGTGCCAATAGTTGCCGTCAGGTTTTGCAAGGTTGAGTTAAGCCTTCGGGATTGCAACTGCATGTTATTGACAGTCGCCTTGGCTCCCAACACATTATTGCCCATAAAGGCAAAGGTGGCATCGGACGTAAAGTCAAAATCCTTGTTGACATCACGCAGGAAAAGCCCTTTCATATTCAGTTTTCCTCCGGCTTTAATGTGTCCGATATCCCGTTTCTTCAATGTAGAGAGGCGACAATGCAATTTGATGTCTGCATCCAACTTACCTCCCATGCTCACCCCTTCTTGCAAGGGGAAAGTCTGGGACAAAGCCGTAAGGTCAATGGTAGATGTCGTATGAAAAGTGATGTCCGGATCACCCAACAGGTCGTCGATACGTGCGTCCGCCAAGATGTCGGTGTGGGCTCCACGGAAACGGAATATTTTGAGATCGGCATACGAAGGCTCTTTTTTCATCAGATCCACCTGACCAAAGAAATCAGCGGAAATCTCGTCAATACCGTAAGGCATGCCCTTGTATTGTGCCGATGCCTGATTGATGTTGACCTTAAGCGTGGCGAGCGGCATTTGTTTTTTGCCGTAAAGTCCTTTCAAAGTGCCGTCTACGGTCACTTCGCCTTGGGCATTGACATCTCCTTTTTTCAATACACTTGCAGGAATCAGCCGCAATAAGGTCTCCAGAGAAGGTGCATGCAGGCTATATTGCAAGTCTACATTGGCTGCCCGGGCTATGGAATCACGACGCAAAGTGCCTTTCAAGTCCAACTGTATGCCATTGATATCCAATAAAGCGTTTTTCAACTCTATAGTACGCTGACTCCTGATAAGCCTGATGTCCGTCTGTAAGCGTGTGGCCATGCGATGCGCCAAGAGCTCTCCCTCCTGCCAGAAAAGGACATTCCGGTTGCTGTAGTCCACTCGCAACATAGAGTAACCTTCATGCAGGCGGGCTTGCAGTCTCAGATTGGCATCCCACAGATTGGCAAACACACGGGCCTGACGGTCATCAAAAGTCACCGAAGCGTGACGTAAAGCCAGGCGGCGGATGTCTATTCCTCCGGCTGCCAGGCGTGTCGTATCCGTAGAAGAGGTATCGACAGGCGTTTCCTCAACCGCAGTCGGCATGATGTCCCAATTGGTTCGTCCGTCCTTGTCTATATGGGCATAAACACGTGCGCTGTCTATCGTAAGCCGGTAGATGGATATACGCTGTTTCCGCAGATAGTCAATGGGATTGACAACTAAGGTGGCTTTGCTGAAAGTGACCAGCGTATCACGACGCGTCCACAAGGTGTCACGCAACGCTTTAGATACCAGCGTGCCGTCCGTCAGCCGTAAGCCGAAGCGTGGAAAGGTTGAAAAAAACGTAAGATCCACACTGCCCAAATCAAGCTTGGCATTCAGATTCTGGTTGGCAAGATTTACTACTACCGGTGTCAGTTTGGCAGGGGTAAAGATAAAATGTACGACAATGGCTATAGCAGCCACAATCACCACAAGAAGACCCCCAAGGCTGATGCCGGAAATCTTCAATACTTTTTTTACTGACTTATTCATAGTAAAGCACATCTATTAAAAATATACATGTTCATTCGCACTTCCTGTCCGTCATGCGCCGTAGAAAGACATTCCCTCACCGCAGACGAAGCGTATCCCCTACTTCGGGCACATATTCCTCCACCTTCTTCTTGTTCATCTTGTAGAGATTCTTCAGACGGATGCCGTAAGTCTGCGAGATGCTGTGCATAGACTCGCCGTCGCGCACCACATGAATGTCATAAGGTTTCTGTGCCTTCTTGTTCTTCTTCTTCAAATAAATGATGTCGCCCGGCTCAAGCACATATTCTTTATGCAGGTCGTTGTAATCCACCAGTTTCTTCCAACTGATGTCAAACTCTCCTCCAAGCAATTTGAAGGTATCTCCTTCGCGCACCACCACATAAGCCAGCCCGTTGGCTATATACACCTGATGCGGATTGGCCAGCCAAGGTTTCTTCTTCAACAGTTTTTCCAACTTCCGGGCCTCGCGCTTACTCATGCCTTGCGAGTCATATTTATACAGTTCGTAGTCTTCGATGATGGTTATCAGACGGTTGGCATACGAACGGTCGGTGGCGTAGCCTGCTTTCTTCAATCCCTTCGCCCAGCCTTTGTAGTCGGTCATCTTCAGGTCGAAAAGAAAACGGTAGCGAGGGCTCTCGGTGAGGAATATAGAATGATCCTCATAGGAATCCTCCACCTTGCGATAAGCCCGGAAGCACTCCTTGGGAGCATCGTCATCATAATATACTTTTTTCCCACGCCACGTCTTATGACACTTGATGCCGAAATGGTTATTGCTTTTGCGGGCCAAAGAGCTGGTGCCTGCCCCGCTTTCCAACAGTCCTTGCGCCAGGGTGATGCTGGCGGGAATCTTATACTTTTTCATCTGCTCCACCGCAATGGGGGCGTATTCTTTAATATAACTGTTGTAACGGGAGTTCCTACGCTGGGCTTGCAACGTGACAGGCAATACTCCCAACAACACGATGATCGTCAATCGGATGCAATATTTCATAAAGTCTTTATTGATTTGCCTACAAAAGTCTATAAAAGAATTGAATATTCCAAACCACTTCCCTATCTTTGTAGCATGTATCATCAAAAAAACATCGCACTATGGAAGAACAGACCCTACACATCCACTTGAAAATATACTCATACGAAGAACTTTGCGAAGCCGACCGTCAGCTGATTGACACCGCACGCCAAGCCACTTACCGCAGCTATTCGCCTTACTCACACTTTTCGGTAGGAGCGGCCGTCCGTTTGGCAAACGGCACTGTGGTGAGCGGTTCCAATCAGGAGAATGCCGCCTCTCCTTCAAGCCTCTGCGCTGAACGCACCACGCTTTTTTACGCCAACGCCCAATACCCCGACCTGGCGGTTGAAACCCTTGCCATCGCCGCACGCAACGAGCGGGGCGAGTTTCTGGACAAGCCCATTTCTCCTTGCGGCGCTTGCCGGCAGGTCATGATTGAGGTGGAACGCCGCTTCAACCGCCCCATGCGCATTTTGCTCTACGGAAAGCGGGGTGTCTGCGAAGTAAAGAGCGCCACAGACCTGTTGCCTTTGTCATTCGACGATTCGGCCATGAAATAGGAAAAGGCTTTTTATAAAAATCTGTAATATTGATACAAAAATCCAGGTTTTGTATCTGTGAGTTTTTTGTAAATTAACTACTTTTGCAACCAACAAATACAAAGACAAAAATCCTTTTTATAAAAGTATGTTACGTAAAATCAGACTGACACTTGCCATCGTATTCTTTGCGCTGATTACGTTGTTGTTCCTCGACTTTACGGGGACACTGCACGCATGGTTTGGCTGGATGGCAAAAATTCAATTCCTCCCTGCCTTGTTGGCGCTCAACATCGGGGTGGTAGTGGGATTAATCGTGCTTACTCTTCTGCTGGGACGTGTGTATTGCTC
>CALUOV010000026.1 GCA_944322275.1 uncultured Bacteroides sp.
ATATTTCCTTTTTCTTGTTTTCATATCCGCAGGATGTTTTTCAGTTTACCGTACCGGGTTGTCATCATCGCACGCCGCCATGCCGAAGGCAAGGAGGAGGACAGCAAAAAGTTTATACCCGTGCAGCAGGATGCCACACTTGTCCAAATAACCGCTAATCTTTTTTCTGAGCATATTCATCGAATTAAAGTTTTTTATGATAGGTCGTTAGAGTGTACAAAAAGCCCCGGAACAAGGGCACAGAGGTACTGTAACCGCATAATTCCGGGGATATAAGGACTTCCCTCCGACTTTGACTGAGAAGGCGGAGGTATTGCAAATGAATAAAATTATTGTATCTTAACGCGCGAAATCTGTGTGTGTGTTTATACGGATTTTCCGGATTTCCAAATTTTCAGCCGTATAACACGCCTCTTTTTCAGTATTTTTATGATTGTGAATCAGGCTTTTAAGGCATATGGAAAAGGAAAGTCCGTCCCACTCTCCCGTGTGGAGAGAAAGTACGTTCTCCCTCTTAAAAATGGAAGATAATTGTCCTATTTTGCCTGTATGCTTCATATAAATATGAATTAGTCAAGGACAAAAGTAGATAAAATTTCTATCTCCTAATAAGAATCCCCACATAAAAATCATTCCACCAGATGATTTTTTTTTTTTTTTTACACGATTTCTGCGCTTTAGGTTCTGTTTTTTGTATCCCCCAACCCATTATCCGGTGTTACAAAGCGTTACATTACAACGCTACAATCAAAAAAGCATTATTTCATCATGACAAGACAACCGGAAAGAAGTTACTAACCTAAGGGGCCTATGTTTCTAACATAGAGGAGGAATGTTAGAAACATTCACCCTTTATGTTTCTAAGGGAGTCTGTTTTTTGAATGCCGAGTTAGATAAATGCAAGAAAGCCATTCTTTTATCTCAAATAGCAAAGAATAGCTTTCTACTTTTGGCAAGGCAAAGCTTATGAATCAAAACAAAATCCATGCACTGTTCGTAGCAGGAACATTCAGTCATCTATGTCTATCAACTCCCCTTTCTTATTAAACGTCAGCGACAAACGATTGCTCAGTTCCACCTCCACTTCACCTCGATCACGCTCTATCTTGTGGTAGGTCACACCCGGATATTGAGCCTCTACAAACTGCCTAATGTAAACGGGAATCAACGTCTGGGGCAACGTATCACGCTTACAGTCAACTTCCTCCCAATTGCCTTTCCCGTCGAACTCAATTTTGGCCCGGTCGGTCATCACTACTTCATACTTTTTGGAAAGGAACTCACTTTCCACCTTTATGTATGAAACTTGCTTGTGGCTGAAATGTTGTTTCAAGAAGGCCTGTGCCGCTACGGGCAACTCCTTGTGATTCATGGTAATCACATCGCGGGCAAACGAAAATTGTATTGCCATCACCATTGCTACTAACGTTACAATAATCTTCTTCATATCTTCAATCGTTTTTAATAAATGTAATCGTAGGACAAAGGTAACAGACAGAATTAGGAATAAAATAGGAAAAACGGGACGTATGCCCCGTTTTTCATGCTATTTAACTTTCTGTGAAAAAAAATATTTTCTATAGAGGTATATACTCTACAAAAGCTTCCATGGCTTCATAGCTAGCCAGACCCAACTTATTATAAAGATTGGCAGTGCCGCGGTTACGATCCTCGCTACGTTGCCAAAAGAGGCGCTCGTCATTGCCCAAGAAGGGCGCACTTTCCATCTGGCTTTGATGCTTCAAGATGGCATTACGCTTCGCACGGAGTTCTTCAGGACTGATTGGCACAGCCATTTCGATGTTTTCAATCTCCCATTCAGCCCATGCGCCACGATACATCCAAATGCGGCAGTCTTTCAGCCATTCAGCGCCTTCTTCCTTTTCCAAATCAATGGCGGCAAATACAGCATCGGTGCAGACACGGTGTGTGCCATGCGGGTCGGCCAAGTCACCAGCCACGAATATCTGATGCGGACGTACTTCATGCATCAGGTTACGCACAATCTCTACATCGGCTTCGCTGATGGGATTCTTCTTAATTTTACCGGTTTCGTAAAAAGGCAAGTCGAGGAAGTGGCAATGATCCAACGGAATGTTGTTGTAAGTGCAGGCAGTGCGTGCTTCACCACGACGGATCAGGCCTTTGATGGTCAGTATGTCGCGGGTATCCATATCTCCGTCTTTCTTCTCGCGGAGGTATTTGCGTATTTCGGCATACTTGTTTCGGATGACTTCATCGGCATTATCATTGAACAACTGATTGAAGCCGTTAATGAAATGCAGGAAACGTACGACTTCTTCATCACCCACTGCAATGTTTCCACTGGTCTCATAGGCTACGTGCACTTCATGTCCCTGCTCTACCAAGCGGCGAATGGTGCCCCCCATGGAAATGACATCGTCATCGGGATGAGGCGAGAAGACTATGACACGTTTGGGATACGGAGTAGCACGCTCGGGACGATAAGTATCGTCCGCATTCGGTTTGCCCCCCGGCCATCCGGTGATGGTATGCTGCAGGTCATTGAATATCTTGATGTTTACGTTATAGGCCGAACCATAAAGTGCCAAAAGTTCACTCAATCCGTTTTCATTATAATCTTTATTAGTCAGTTTCAGAATAGGTTTCCCCGTCAGCTGACACAACCAGACGATAGCACTCCGGATGAGCTTGTCGTTCCATTCGCACGAGGTTACCAACCAGGGCCGTTGAATACGAGTCAGATTGGCAGCGGCTGAGAGGTCTACTACGATATGGGCGTTGTTGTGCGTTTGCAAGTAAGAGGCCGGGATCGTGTCGGTTATGTTGCCTTCCACACATTCTTTAATCATTTGCGCTTTTTCCTCTCCCCATGCCATCAGAAATACTCTCTTCGCGGCCAAAATAGTAGCCACACCCATAGTAATAGAACTGATGGGGGTTGCCTCGATGGTGCCGAAGAGCTTGGCGGCATCATTGCGTGAGTCGTTGTCCAACAAGATGAGACGTGTAGTAGAATTCAGACGTGAGCCCGGTTCGTTAAATCCGATGTTGCCCAAACGCCCAATGCCCAACAAAGCGATGTCGATTCCACCGAAACTTTCAATACGCTGCTCGTAGAGACGGCAATACTCAAAAATAGTATCCTTGGCAATCGTTCCATCTGGCGTAAAAACATTTTGACGGTCGATATCCACATGATCCAGAAACATTTCCTTCAAGGCATTGAGGTTGCTGTTCACGGCATCAGGAGCCAACGGATAGTATTCATAGAGATTGAAGATGATGACGTTACGGAAACTTAGTCCTTCCTCTTGATGCATGCGTATCAAGGCTGAGTAAACATTGCGCGGAGAGTTTCCTCCGGGAAGTGCCAACACACAAAAACGCCCCGCTTTCTGCTTATCACGTATGGTCTGAGCTATTTCTCGCGCTATTTGCTCGGCACCTTCTTCCGGCGTTTCATAGATATCGGTGGGGACCTTCTCCAGTCTTGTCAGTACGGAACGCTCGAAGGCGTTCTCCGGCCGGTAATAACGGGGTGACACCCGGTTCAGCGTAATTTGAGAGCTTAAATTGGTTTTCATGATGTATAAATTGATATTAACTGTCTGCAAATATACTGTTTTTTTCTTTCTCACAAAGTTTTTCAGCCAGGATTATTTGGCGCGAGGCAAGTTTCGGCAACCGTTTCAACGTGAAAGCTTCATCTTTTTCAACGCGAGACTTTGGCTTTATCAATGCAAAACCTTGCCGCCCGCTTTCCAAAGGCGTTCCATCCGCGAGCTATTTACAACATTTAACTCTTTTCGGGGCATTTTATCGGATTGTAAAATGAGCACTTCATGAGTTATTCCTTAATTTTGCACAAAAATAGGGAAAACAATAAATCTTCATCTAAATATATATGTTGACACAAATTTTTAATGCTCGTATTCTTACTCCTCAAGGCTGGCTCAAGAATGGCTCGGTCCTGATAAGAGACAATAAGATTCTCGAAGTGACCAATTGTGACCTGCCTATCGTGGGAGCTACGCTGATAGACGCCCAGGGAATGTACATCGTTCCAGGCGGAGTGGAAATTCATGTGCATGGAGGCGGAGGACGCGACTTTATGGAAGGCTGTGAGGACGCTTTCCGCGCGGCCATCAAGGCGCACATGCAGCACGGAACGACCAGTATCTTCCCCACCCTGTCCTCATCTACCATTCCTATGATAAGGGCTGCGGCCGCCACGACTGAAAAGCTGATGGCCGAACCTGATTCTCCCGTATTGGGACTTCATCTGGAAGGCCACTATTTCAACCTGAAGATGGCTGGCGGACAGATGCCGGAAAACATCAAGGACCCCGATCCGGAAGAATATATTCCTCTGCTGGAAGAGACCCATTGCATCAAACGCTGGGACGCAGCTCCGGAATTGCCGGGCGCCATGCAGTTTGCCAAATACATCACCTCTAAAGGCGTATTGGCGGCAGCCGGACACACGCAGGCCGAATATGAAGACATCTACACGGGATACTATGCCGGATACAAGCACGCCACACACTTCTACAACGCGATGCCCGGATTCCATAAACGCCGCGGATACAAATACGAAGGAACGGTGGAAAGTATCTACCTCATGGAAGACATGACCGTGGAAGTGGTGGCCGATGGAATACACGTACCGCCCACCATCCTGAAACTTGTATATAAAATAAAAGGTGTGGAAAAAACCGCACTAATTACTGACGCGCTGGCTTGTGCCGCAAGTGACAGCAAAGAAGCTTTCGACCCGCGTGTCATCATCGAGGACGGTGTATGCAAACTGGCTGACCGTTCGGCATTGGCCGGAAGCATCGCCACGATGGACCGCCTGATACGCACTATGGTGCAGAAGGCCGAGATTCCTTTGGAAGATGCCGTACGCATGGCTTCGGAGACTCCGGCACGCATCATGGGCGTAGCCGATCGGAAAGGAACATTGGAGAAAGGAAAAGATGCGGACATCATAGCCTTGGACGATGATCTGAACGTCCGCGCCGTATGGGCAATGGGCAAGATTGTAGAAGGCACCAATACATTATTCTAAAAACAATAAATGAGAAAGATTATGTTGACACAAATCATAAATGGCCATATCCTCACACCACAAGGATGGTTAAAAGACGGTTCGGTACTCATCAGTGATGGGAAAATACTAGAAGTAACCAATAGTGACCTTGCCGTAATTGGTGCCAAAGTTATCGATGCCAAGGGCATGTTCATCGTACCAGGATTCGTATCCATGCATAGCCACGGAGGAGGCGGGCACGATTTTACCGAAGCCACTTCCGAAGCTTTTGAAGCTATCGTGCAGGCACACCTAAAACATGGAGCCACAACCATCTTCCCAACGCTTTCATCCACAACCTTTGATGTGCTCCGGCAGGCAGTAGCGACATGCGATAATCTGATGAAACAGCCTAAAAGCATCATACAAGGCATGCACATCGAAGGTCCTTATCTGAATAAGAATATGGCGGGCGCACAATGGGGCGATTACCTGAAAAATCCTGATCCGGAAGAATACATTCCTCTGTTGGAAAGTACCAATTGCATCAAGCGTTGGGACATCAGTCCAGAGCTTCCCGGTGCACATGATTTCGCACACTATACATCCTCGCACGGCGTGTTGACCGCCATTACACACACTGAAGCGGAATTTCCTGAAATTAAAGCTGCTTTTGAAGCTGGCTTCACGCACGCGGCACACTTCTACAATGCCATGCCGGGCTTCCATAAACGCCGTGAATATAAATATGAAGGAACAGTGGAAAGTGTTTATCTGATAGATGACATGAGTGTGGAAATAATAGCCGATGGCGTACATCTTCCCGCTACCATATTGAAACTAGTCTATCGGCTAAAAGGGGTAGAAAAAACTTGCCTGGTAACAGACGCACTGAAATATGCCGCTTACGAAGGTGAAACAATCAATGACCCACGTTATGTTATCGAAGACGGTGTATGCAAACTAGCCGATCACCAATCCCTGGCCGGAAGTATTGCCACAATGGACAGACTGATACAGACCATGGTAAACAAAGCAGGTATACCCTTGGCCGATGCCGTACGCATGGCTTCAGAAACTCCAGCTCAGATTATCGGCATAGCTGACCGCAAAGGTACGCTCCAGAAAGGGAAAGACGCCGACATTGTAATATTGGATAAGGATGTGAACGTGCGCTGCGTATTCTCCTACGGAAAAGTCGTGGAAGGTACAAATACGATGATTCATTAAAATGAATATCCTCAATCTGCCAATATTTGGTGTACATTCAAAGTAATATACTTCAACCGCCCGAGAATATATACTTCATCGGCAAAGTAATATATATTCTAACCCAGTTGAAGTATATATTACTTTTTGAGACCACCATATTGGTTAAATACGGATATTCATTTTCATTAAAACAAGGTAAATCTTTCTTTTTTAAAATACGGAATTACGTGAGGAATACAGAATCCGGGTAATTCCGTTTTTTTTGAGGATAAGACGGATATTATCCTACAATATATCTGGCCTTATGGCCTGAGATAAACCGAATGCATCTCACTAATATCCACGATACTCCAAAAGCAATAATAGCAGCAACCGGAATTTGCAAAGCAAGAGGGACATACAACGCGCGAACCAGCGCTACAGCCGGACCTGTGAAGAAGTAATGAATCATGTAGACACCAAATCCACATAGAGTCAAATTAGCCAACGCTTTCTTTAAAAAAGGAGAGCGTACGTCCACTTTCTTACAAAGCATGAAAACAGGGAATGTCATCAATACAACATTAGGTGAACAGTAAGTGAAGAAAAGCTCATACTCTTCCGGAGTAGGAGCAGGCAAAGCTGCCATATGGCGAAAGCCAAAGAATGTCACAACATATCCGACTATAAATAAAGGTAAGCCTATAGAGCAAGTCTTGCCCCAACTCCAATCCGTATGACGGAGGTAATGTCCCAACAGCAAATAGCCATTGAATCCGGCAAAGTAATAGAGCATCCCAAAGGCGTTCCAAGAACAAGTTCCCCATAAATAATCACCGACAAACTCCTGATAATATGGAAGGAACAAAGTAATGCCCCAAGCAATCAGGAACCAACGTTGGGCACGACGGGATGCCTTCTCCACCCACGCTGAAAAAACAGGCACATAAAGATACAGCCCGATAAGCAGATAAATGTACCACATGTGCACAGCAATAGCCGAAAAATTAAACGGAATCTGAGCTATATAGTTCAATGAAACATCCAGGCTTTGTCTCATGGCGTCATCACCTGAATAAGGGAAAAACAGAACGAGCGTTTCAGGAGAGAAGCCCAACAAACCAAGCACCCAAGGAAAAAGGGCATACAATACGGACCAAATTAGAAAAGGCCACAACACCCGAGAAATACGTTTCTTATAGAATACGGAGACTTCACCTCGAACCGGCAATAATAATGCACCGGTTATCATTACAAATAATGGTACACAGGGACGAAGAAAAGCCCCGTAAGCAGCTCCCCAGAATTTAATGTCATCAATATCCGGTGCGGTTCCAGGATAGAAGTTAAAAGGATCTGTGCAATGGCAACAGACTACGGTGAACATAGCTATAAACCGCACTACATCCAACCAAACAATGTGATTTTTGGATTCTGAAGGCATAAGAACGTTTTTTTACTCTAATAATTTCTTTAAAAATTCATCCAACTCCTCATCCAGTCCCTTCAGCAGTTCATCGTTCACCAACAATGTATCATCGTCCATCAACAAAAGTTCGGCCAACGTTTCCTTATCCTCATCTACCAATACAAACGAATAAGGTTTCAATATTATGACCTTATCAAAAGCGCCCTTATTCTTCATTTCACCAAGCAAACTGGACAACAGACGTTCCACTTCTTCATTAAAGTTCCCTCCGCCATCGTATGCGGTCCACTCTTCAATAGCGACACGCGCTAATTCTTCATCATCGTCATTAAATAATATCAACTCACCGGAATTAGGATTGACCTGCAGGTGAAAATCTGTCACAATGGTTTGATCGCAACTGCCACAATATTTATCAGTTGCTTTCCGAATGGTATTCTCCAACAGAGTTAATGATGATTGGCTCAACTTCATAATATATCAGTTCCTTATTTTTATAGTTTCAAAGATAGGAAAAAAAACGCAACTTATATCTCATTTCTCAGAAAAATCACCGTCTACCCGATTCATTTGAACTTTCAGACGTCCCATTCCGTCTTTTCGTTCCTTCAACTCGCTCACGTAGATACTTGTCATGAGATAGTTAGGCACATCGGTTGGAGAGACATGCCCGGCTTGTTTCCGACTTACTTCATCCACATCGTAAGCTACTTTTTGCGCTTCCACAGCCCAATGATAAGCCTCATCCAAAAGATCCCGCATCTCGTAACCTAGAGCGATATTATAAGCCGCATATAACTTACGTTTGCCTTTGCGTTCATCAAATTCTTTTTTCCAAAGATGAATAGCTTCCTCCCAATTCTTTTCTTTGGCATAGACGGCGGCATCGCGCATGTTAACCGTTCCCCCTGCGAAGAGATAACGGCGACTGGTGGTCCAATAAGGCAGCAAATGTTTCACCGGGACGCTTCCCGCAAAAGCCGAAGCTTCCTCTATCAGTTCTTTTTCGCTGACCAGCTGACCCAGAATATCTTCATTCAGGCCACTCTTTTCCCAAAAAATGCTGTCAGTGCCATTTATGGTAGCCATAGGAACGGAACGGTTGGGCAAGTAAATGCGAACAGTCGGATAGACCTTCACGTCCACCGTCCCGTAAAATCCCCGCCAAGCAGGAATGTATTCCAACTTACGTACCGATTTCAATTGAACATTTTCTAATGAAATCAGAAAATCCACTCCCAAATCATGCGTCAATTGGCGCACTTCCTCCTGTGCCAATGTGGCTTCACGCGGATGCACATCCTTGCTTCGCAAAGCGGAGTCGCAAATGACAACCAAATCGAAATAGTTATGACCGGCCACTGCCTCAGCCAATGATTCGGCTGCAATCCGTGCATCTCCATTGTAATAGTCGGTACGGCTAGCCATCACCGTTTCCTCCTTAGACTTGATTTCCTCACTGGAAATAAGTTTGTTATCCGGGACACTGGGCATGTTGTTTACAATAGCCACTCGCTTCAAGTCAGCGGGAAAGCTGACATCGGCAGGCATCATATAGTCCACCGAGAACTGTTCTATGGTTTGGCACGCTTGTAGACTGAACAAACCGATCCAAAGCATACAGAATAAAAGTTTCTTCGTCTTCTTCATCATAAATGAATTCATTTTCCAAGGGCAAAAATACGATTTTTGCTGATAAAATGCAAAGGTTAATGTTCAGGCAACATCACCACTCCTTGCTTTTTCCTACCATCCATCTTCACGATAGCCGGATGAGCGAAGCGGACGTGCCTCAAATATTCCGTCTCGTGTACAGCAGGCTGTGCATTAAGGAAATCCTGATTGTACAGCCCGTCTCCCGTATAGGCATTGATAGTGAAATAGCCTACACCAAACGATGTCAGATTCTGGAAAAAGTGAGTGCCTTGGCTAGGGTCTACCCGATAATTGGTCAGTCCGGCTTCCACGATAAGGCGCGCCGCACTGATGTGGGGCCACTTCACAGGAATTCCCAACCAAGTGTCACTGCTGCCCCAACGCCCCGGACCTATCAGGATGTAATTGCGCTTAGCATCTTGAAATTCCCGGTTCAGTTTCTCAATTTCCCAAGCTATCTCCTGATTGTGGGAAGCGCTGTAATGCTCTGTTTTTACATATATTACGTCATAAAGATCGTCCATGACACCTTGCCCTAACGAGTTGGCCGAACGCAATAACAAATCCGTGTCCGGTATAACCATAAGATCTTCGTCCAAAACGGCGTTACTTTCCACGATAGGACGTATCTGCAACAAATAGAATGTGCCTGTCCGATCCTTCTCACGACTCAAGTTAGCCGCAAATTCAATTTCTACCGGCCGACGCATCTCCTCTTGTCCATACTTTAATGAAAGTTGTAGCAAGCGTGGCAAAGGAAAAACATCGTGTTGCAGGATGTTGGCAAAAGCAATCACTTTGCGTCCACCGGGATACAAACCATCGCGTATGATCTGGTCATAAGGATCGTAAGTAGAAGCGATGTAATTGAGTGCCCCATCCTTATCAGCCTCTTTGACGTGTAATTTCAGCAAATTAAAACCATCGTCTATGGAGAAATCATGTCCCGCATTACGCAAGTCAAGGGCATAGAAGCGGGTCTGCGTTTCCCGAAGAGCAATGTCCAGTTCGCTAGTCTGCAAAATCTTGTTAGGATGATAAGGCGAGAAACGAAGAGTAAGCCCCCCGTCTACAATATACTTACCCAATCCCAAGGCCAGATTGACGATGCCTTCCTCGGCCTTTTCATCACCCAAAGGATAATAGTTGAGCGAACGGGCTACGCCAGACATCGAGGGATAGTAGCGCTCTCCATATTGATTTCCCACCACTTCCTGCAGAATGACAGCCATTTTCTCTTGGTCTATCACATTG
This sequence comes from uncultured Bacteroides sp., assembly GCA_944322275.1. Lineage (GTDB taxonomy): Bacteria > Bacteroidota > Bacteroidia > Bacteroidales > Bacteroidaceae > Bacteroides. The sequence goes on from CALUOV010000026.1 coordinate 10,548, forward strand.
CTTGTGGCCTGCATATAGGCTTTGGAGTCGCGAAAATAGACCGACGCATAGACACCTTTAATAGCATCGCTCAGCATACGAAGCATTTCATACTTATCATCCAAATAGGGTATCATGTATGTATTATAGATGCCAGCGAAAGGCTGATAATGAGAGTCTTCCAACAACGAGGAGGAACGGATGGCGATAGGCGATTTCACGACATCGAAGAACGTGAAGAAATCTTCTACCAAGCGGTCCGGCAACTTCGCCTTCAGGAAATAGCGCAAGATAGTATGGTCATCCACATCGGACAAAGCTACTTGATATAAGTTGTTGGTCTCCATGAATTCATCGAACACATCAGTGCAAAGCACTACAGTCTTGGGAATAGCCACACAGGCATTGTCGAATTCCTCGAATTCGGGATGCCGTTTCAGCAGGTGGTCGATGAAAGCCAAGCCACGTCCTTTACCCCCCAAAGAACCTTCGCCAATACGGGCAAAGTTGGAATAACGGTCAAAGCGGTCGCGCTTGAACACAGCCACAACGCCCTGATTCTTCATCTTACGGTATTTCACAATGGCTTCGAAGATGATTTGCCGGTGTGCGTCAATGTCCTGCAATGCATTCCAAGTAATAGGTTTCAAAAACTCGGCTATGGGAAACATGGCACGCGAATAAAGCCAACGGCTAATATGATTCCGGCTAATGTGATAAAGAAACGATTCGGAAGGAACTGCAAACAGAATATTCTGCAACTCCTTGAGGTTACGCACACGGGCTATCTCCTCCATTGTGTCGGGGTTGCGGAAAATGAAGTCGCCGAAACCGAAATTTTCCGAAACCACACGCCGTAAGTCGACATCCATCTTCTTGGAATTCTTGTCGATAAACACAGCACCATACTTGGCTGCATAGGCCATATTCTCTGTCTCGGATGACTGTATGATAAGCGGCACAAAAGGATCCTCCTTGCGGATAACTGCACAAAGACGTATGCCTGCCAAAGCGTCTTTCTCCCCCCGGTCGTTACGTGGAAAACGGACATCGGTAATGACTCCCAGAATATTGTTCTTGTATTTCATGTAGACACCAATGGCCTCCTCATAATTACGTGCCAATATGATTTTTGGACGTCCCCTCATGCGCAACGTACGCTGGTGCGCATTAAGAGCTTCAGTGCTAAACTCTTGGCTCTGCTGCAAGACAAACTTATAGAGATTGGGCAACAAAGAGGAATAAAAGCGGATGCTGTCCTCCACCAACAGGATAGCCTGTACGCCCACTTCCTGTACATCGTGCTCCAAATTCATCTTGTCCTCTATCAGCTTAATGATGGACAACAGCAAGTCCGTATTGCCCAACCAGCAGAATACATATTCGAAAGAACTAAGATCCTCGTGAGCGATACGTTCGGTGATGCCGTGACTGAAGGGAGTCAATATCACCATAGGTATATGCGGATAGCTTTCCTTGATGCGACGGGCTACATCGAAGCTTTCGTTATCGCCCGTACCCGGCATACAAATAATCAGGTCGTAAGACAAAGCCGAAAGATGCGTCAAAGCTTCTTCGCAAGTAGTGGCTTGTGTGAAACGAGGCGGATAACGTAAAGACAAGGACGCGTATTCGTTGAATATCTTCTCCTCAATGCGCCCGTCATCCTCCAGCATGAAAGCATCGTAAGGATTGGCTATCAAAAGCACGTTGAAGATACGCCTTGTCATTAGGTTGGCAAATTGCGTATCCTTCAAATAAAGCAGGTTCAATTTCAGTTTGCTGAGCATTCTCTCTATCTTTAAATTCGTTCAGGCAAAAGTCGTGTTTTTTCTCCGGAAAAACAAGGTTTCGCACCAATAAAACGTACTTTTACTCAGAAAGGCAAAGGGCCCTCGTTTCCACCCCCGCCAAACGGATTGTAGTCTTCGGCCGGAGGAGGTGGAGGAGTGGATGTGCTTCCGATGGGCGTATTCATGCGCGAGCCGAAAGTAGCTCCTCCTTCACTGCCCGGAGGCGGAATAATCATGTCATCCTCCGGATTCTGGAAGCGGGTGTACTGCCCGATAAAGCGCAAACGGACATCACCCACCGCACCGTTACGGTGCTTGGCGATGATAATTTCCGCCATGCCACGCAGGTCGGTTCCATCGGCTGAAGTATATATTTTGTAATACTCCGGACGGTGAATGAAGCACACCATGTCAGCATCCTGCTCGATGGCTCCAGACTCGCGCAAGTCGCTCAGTTGGGGTCGCTTGCCTTCCTCGCCTTCACGATTCTCCACACTACGATTCAACTGGGACAAGGCTATGATGGGTATATTCAATTCCTTCGCCAAGCCTTTCAATGAGCGAGAGATTGTGCTCACCTCCTCCTGGCGGTTGCCATAGGACATGCCGCTGGCGTTCATCAGCTGCAAATAGTCGATAATGATGAGCTTCACATCGTGCTCGCGCACCAGGCGTCGTGCCTTCGTACGAAGCTCAAAGACGGATAGCGAAGGCGTATCGTCTACATAGAGGGGTGCGTCCAACAGGTCACGAAGTTTATAATCCAGTTGCTGCCATTCGTAGTCGGCCAACTGACCGCTCTTTATCTTCTCGCTCGGTATCTCACACACGTTAGATATCAAACGGTTTACCAGCTGTACATTGCTCATTTCGAGTGAAAACAGAGCTACCGGATTGTGGTAATTCACGGCAATGTTCTTGGCCATGGAAAGTACGAACGCCGTTTTTCCCATGGCCGGACGTGCAGCTATGATGATGAGATCGGAGTTTTGCCATCCCGAAGTCATCTTGTCCAGCTTGGTAAACCCGCTTTCCAAGCCGCTCAAGCCATCGGTACGCGCGGCAGCCTTCTGCATCAACTGGTAAGCCTCGGCAATCACGGGATTGATTTGCGTATAGTCTTTCTTCATGTTCTGTTGAGAAATCTCAAACAAGCGTCCTTCTGCCTCCTGCATCAGGTCGTCCACATCGATAGTCTCGTCGAAAGCCTTCGTCTGAATCTGGCTCGTAAAAGTAATCAATTCACGGGCCAAGGCCTTTTGCGCAATGATGCGGGCATGATATTCGATGTGGGCGGATGATGCCACCTTGCTGCTCAGTTGGGTGATGTAGAAAGGCCCGCCGACTTCCTCCAGCTCGCCCCGCTTGGCCAGCTGTTCTTTCACCGTGAGGATGTCCACGGGCTTCTGATTAATGGCCAAATCGGTAATAGCGGCATATATCAACTGATTTCTATGCTCATAGAAGGATTCGGGACGGAGTATCTCGCTCACCAGTGAGTAGGCGTCTTTCTCTATCATCAGCGCGCCCAGCACGGCCTCCTCCAATTCGGGAGCCTGAGGCTGTATGCGTCCATAGTCGTTTATCGGTTCCGGTGTCTTTTTCCGGGGTGTGCGTGTTGTTCTTCGTTGTTCTGCCACAGTTTTTTTAATGTTTAAAGATGATGGATGTGATTTTTCTCACTTCAAATTCTATTTATCGAAACGGGAGAACAAAGATACGAAAAAACGCAGGAATGTGCAAACAAGACGGCTCATAAAAAGGGGATATCCCTGCCGAGACAGGCCCCTCTGCCCTGCTCAGACTATTTGATTTATAAAGATGGCCTCATTTTCCACAAGTATGTCCCACAAGTAAAACTCTTTTGCTCCATAAAGTTTTTTGTCCTACTTTCGCCCTCCGTTATGAGAAGAATAAATATAAAGTGTGTAAAGACACGGCGGGACATGAGGCAGTTTGTGAGGTTCGCGACGCGGTTGTATGCGGACAATCCTTGCTACGTGCCCGACTTGGAGCTGGACATCTACGATTTCTTCGACCCGCGCAAGAATGCGGGGCTGGCTTTCTCGGACGTACAGGCTTTCCTGGCTTATAACGATAAGGGGAAAGTGGTGGGCCGCATCGCAGGCATCATCAACCGCCACGCCAACGAAAAGTGGCACACGCGCAACGTGCGTTTCGGCTTCATCGAGTTTATCGACGACCCGGACGTGGCAGCCGCCTTGCTCGGAGCCGTGGAACAATGGGGACGGGAGCGAGGCATGGACACCGTCCAAGGCCCGATGGGCATCTTCGACTTCGACAAAGAAGGCATGCTGGTGGAGGATTTCGACCAGGTGGGCACTATCATCACCCTCTACAATCCGCCCTATTATCCGCGTCATCTGGAAGCATTGGGCTACGAGAAAGAGGTGGACTGGGTGCAGATACAGGTGAACATCCCGCCACAAGTCCCGGCCAAATACGAACGAGTGGCGCGCTTGTCGAAAGAAATGTTCGGCCTGCACACCCGCAAGCTGACCCGCAAGGAGGTCATGCGGGACGGATACGGACAAAAGGTTTTCCGCCTGCTCAACGAAGCCTTCTCCCCTCTGTTCGGCTTCACAGAAATACCGGACAGACAGATTGAAGCCTACATCCGGCAATACTTCCCTTTCATCGACCTGGACATGGTGTCCATCGTAGAGAACGAGGCAGACGAATTGATAGGTGTGGCCATCACCTTGGCGAGCCTTTCCGACGCTTTCCGCAAGACTCGCGGACGGCTGTTCCCCTTCGGATGGTTCCACCTGCTCCGAGCCTTGAAAGGCAAACCATCGGACAAGGCGGAGCTGTTTCTGATAGCCGTCCGTCCCGACCATCAGGGATTGGGCGTCAACGCCCTCTTCTTCGATGACCTTATACCTATATATAATAGGAAGGGCATCCGATGGGCGGAGACGGGCCCTCAGCTGGAAGACAACGTGAAGGAGCTTTCGCAATGGAAGCCGTTGGAGCCAAAGTTTGTGAAACGCAGAAGATGCTATAAAAAAAGAATAAAGTAATAAGAATATGGAAAGAAAAGTTGTAATAACCGGCATGGGCATCTGGTCGTGCTTAGGCACCACATTGGACGAGGTAAGCCAATCGCTCCGCCAAGGAAAGAGCGGCATTATGTTCTGCCAAGAGCGCAAGAATGCGGGATTTCGTTCCGCCCTGTGCGCCAACGTGCCCCATCCCGAACTGAAGCCCTACATCTCGCGCAACCTGCGCCAGTTCATGCCCGAAGAGGCACAATACGCCTACATGGCCACCCGCACCGCTTTGGAGCATGCACGGCTGGACCAAGACTATATCGACACCCACAAGGTAGGCATTATCTACGGCAACGACTCCGTGGCCGAAGCCACGATGCACGCCCTCGACAAATTCCGCGAGTTTCATGACACGGCAGCCTGCGGAAGCGGCGCCATCTTCCAGTCCATGAATTCCACCGTCACCATGAATCTGGCCTGCCTGTTCCACCTGAAAGGCATCAACCTCACGGCATCCGGCGCCTGCGCTTCCGGCTCGCACGCCATCGGCCTGGCCTGGCTGCTTATCCGCAACGGCCTGCAAGACTGCATCGTGTGCGGCGGTGCCCAAGAGGCGAACATGTTCGGCGTAGCCGCCTTCGACGGGATTCAGTCGTTCTCCATCCGCGAGGACGAACCGGCACGAGCCAGCCGACCCTTCGACCGCGACCGTGACGGACTGGTGCCCGGAGGAGGAGCGGCCACAATTGTCGTAGAAAGCTATGAACATGCCGTGAAGCGTGGAGCACCCATTCTGGCCGAAATCGTAGGCTGGGGCTTCTCCGGCAATGGCGACCACATCTCCACGCCCAATGTGGCAGGCCCCGCCCGCTCATTGGAACTCTGCCTGCAGCAGAGCGGTGTCACGCCACGGGAGATTGGCTACGTCAACGCCCACGCCACGTCCACCCGCATCGGCGACGCCCGCGAGGCACAGGCCATCGCACAGGTGTTTGGCGACTACCGTGTGCCCGTCACCTCCACCAAGAGCCAGACGGGACACGAGATGTGGATGGCGGGCGCCAGCGAAATCATCTACTCCACGCTGATGATGAAGAACGGATTCATCGCCGGAAACCTCAACTTCGAGCATCCCGATGAGGACACCGCCTGCCTCAACATCATCCCGGAGACGCACGAGGCGCATTTCGACACGTTCCTGTCCAACTCTTTCGGGTTCGGGGGAACGAACTCGACGCTCATCGTCCGCGACCTCTGACCGCCCCAGTCCCAGTCCGGATGGACGTATTGAGGACGACAGAATTGAGGACAAGACCTCGAAGGGTTTGAGGACAAGACCTCGAATGGGTCGAGGACAAGACCTCGGTGATGGTGAGGACAAGACCTCGATAAGACAGGGGTCAAGACGTCAATCCGGCCGACAACAATCATGTAATCAATCAATCAAAAAGTAACAGAACAACTATGACACGCAATGACATTGTAGAAAAAGTGAATGCCCTGCTGGCAGAAGAATTCGAAGTGGACGCAGCCGACTTTGCGCCCGACGCAAACATCAAGGAAACCCTCTCACTGGACAGCCTGAGCCTGGTGGACCTCGTGGCCATCATCCAGCAGACGTATAAGATTAAGATTCCCGTAGCCGAACTGAAGACCATACAGACGTTCGACAACCTGTACGACTACATCGAGTCACACTTGCAACAGGCATGAGAGACATCCGCGAACTGATTCCCCAACGCCCGCCCATCCTGTTGGTGGACGGACTGGAAAGCGTGGAGGGCGACACCGCCGTCAGCACACTGACCGTGGGTGCCGACAACTGCTTCACGGACGAGGACGGACTGTTGACGGAAGCCGGGGTGGTGGAACACATCGCCCAATCGGCCTCCGCCCTTGCAGGCTACAAAGCCGTGCAGGCAGGTGCCACCGCCCCGCCCGTGGGCTACATCGGCGAGGTGAAAAAGTTTCGCCTCCACCGCCTGCCCCGCATGGGCGAAGTGTTGCGCACCACCGTCAGCTTCGGCACGGAGGTAGAGGGTGTCACCCTGCTTTCTGCCGAGACCCGCGCCGGTGAGGAGCTGATAGCTTCCACGCAAATGAAGATTTCAATGACCTAAGACAATGTCCCTATCATGAAGTTTGAAGATTATTATTATAAGGTGTACAGCATGCATACGGATTGGACGGACACGATGAGCCTTCACGTCGGTTTCCTGCCCGAATGCGACATCTTCCGCGGACACTTTCCCGGCCGTCCCGTATGCCCCGGAGCGTGCAACCTCCAGCTCATCAAAGACGTTGCCCAGCGGCTGACCGGACACAAGCTTCTTGTCAGCGCCATCAGACAATGCCGCTTCACAGCCCTCGCCACACCGGAAGCATGCCCCGAGGTGGATGTGCAGGTGGACATCATCGGCCGCACCGAAGCCGGCTACTCGATAACGGCCCGCATCAGCGATGAGCGGCAGTCGTATGTAGAATTTAAAGGAGACATGACCATCGTATGACTACACTTTGCATCCGGATATTCCGTTTCTTCCGCCGACACCGCGTCTGCTATTGGACGTCACTCGTGGGGCTGTTTGTCCTGTGCGGCTACTTCGCCTCGCAAGTCCACCTGGAGGAGGACATCAACAAGCTGATGCCTTCGTCCAAAAACGAGGACGGCTCCACCAAGCTGGCCTTTGCCAACCTGCGCATCAAGGACAAGACGTTCCTGCTCTTCGCGGGCAGGGAAGGCACGGACTTGGGGCAGCTGACAAAGACATGTGACGCCTTCATCGACTCGCTGACCCGGCGTAACGACGCTTTGCCCGAAGAACGCCGGATGGTGGGCGATGTCTTCTACCGCCTGTCCGAAGACCTGCTTCCCGACCTGGCCGATTACCTGCTGGCGCACTTTCCCGCTTACCTGGACACCGCCGCCTACCGGGGCATGGACTCCCTGCTGACCCGCGAACACCTGGCACGGCAGATGCAGGCCAACCGCCGCGACCTGACCAGCCCCGTCGGCTCCCTGCTGCCCGAACTGATACAGACCGACCCCATCGGCCTGCGCAACCTCCTGGGCGCCCAACTGAAATCACTGACCGGCGGAGGCGACTCTACGGGAGGCTACAAAATAGTGGACAGCCACATCTTCGTGCCCGACTCTACGGTGTGTCTCGCCTTCCTCACACCTATGTATTCCGCCACCAACACAGGACAAGGCTCAGCCCTGTTCGACACACTGAATGAGCTTATCGAACAATTCGGCGAATCCCATCCGGAGGTGCAGATTGGCTACCACGGCACGCCCGCCAGCGGCTACTACAACGCACGGCAAATCAAGTCGGACCTGACGGGCACCATCACCGGCGCCCTGGTGTTGGTGCTGCTGTTCATCGCCGTATGCTTCCGCCGTTGGGACACCATTCCCCTGCTGTTGCTTCCCGTAGCGTTCGGGGCGCTGTTCGGCCTGGCGGTGATGTATTTTGTCAAAGGACAATTCTCGCTCCTGGCTTTGGGCATCGGCGGAGTCATTTTAGGCGTGGCACTCAGCTATGCGCTGCACGTCATGACCCATTATAAATATGTGGGCGACCCGGAGCAGATGCTGCGCGACCAGGTGAAACCCGTCTGCCTGGGCTGCCTCACTACGGTAGGCTCGTTCATGGGGCTTATCTTCGTGCGGACGGAACTGCTGCAGGACTTCGGACTGTTCGCCTCCCTGGCCATCGTGGGCACCACGGCGTTCAGCCTCGTCTATCTACCGCAAATCCTCGCACTCCGCGAAGGAAAGCGGGACGAAAAAGCCTTCCGAGGCATCGACCGCCTCACCTCCTACCCCATCGACCGCAACAAGCCGGTGCTTGTGGTGCTGACCGCCGTTGTCCTCGTCTGCATCGGCTGGTACGTGAAGTGCAGCACCCGTTTCGATGCGGACATGCACGACTTGGGCTACAAGGCCCGGCTGACCACGTGGTCGGAAGAGCTTTTGCGGGACAAGACCTACACGGGCGACAAGCAGAAGTATTTCGCCTCTTCGGGCCGGACCATGGAGGAAGCCATCGGGCGGTTCTCGGTGATGGCCGCCAAGCTCGACTCGCTGCAACGTCTCGGCCTGGTAAAAAGCTATACGCCTACGGACAAGATATTCGTGCCCGAAGCCATACAACAGCAACGCATCGACGCCTGGAAAGCCTATTGGACGGACGAGCGCACCGACCGGGCACGCAGCCTGATACAGGAGACGGCTTCCGCTGCCGGACTGCGGCCGGAGGCTTTCTCGCTATTCTTCGACGCCATTGAGGCGGACTATGAGCCCGCCGCCCTCTACCGGGCAGGCATCATCCCCGAAGGCTACCTGTCCACGCTGATGGAGCAATCGTATGACGGCACCTACCTGTGCTTCACCTCCGTGCGCTGCGCCAACGACACCGTCCGCAGCAAGCAGAGCGACTATTACCGCATCTGCGACGCGGTGGCCTCGGTGCCGGGGCTGATGGTGCTGGACACTTACTATTACACCACCGACACGCTGATGCAGCTCAACAACGACTTCAACATCCTGCAATGGGTGTCCATGGCGTTCGTCCTCCTGGTGCTGTTCCTCAGCTTCCGGGGCAACGTGCGGTGTACGCTGCTGGGCTTCCTGCCCATCGTACTGAGCTGGCTGACCGTATTGGGCATGATGGCGATGTGCGGCATGAGCTTCAACCTCATCAACATCATCATATCCACCTTCGTGTTCGGCATCGGCGTAGACTACAGCATCTTCGTCATGAGCGGACTGACGGGCGGAGGAAGCGACCTGCTGCGCTATCACAAGACGGCGATATTCTTCAGCGCCATCATCCTCGTCGTGACCGTGGGCGCGATGCTGTTTGCCACGCATCCGGCCATCCACTCCGTGGGCTTCACTACGCTGACGGGGCTGCTGGCCGCCGTGCTGCTGGCCTACGTGATGCAGCCTTATCTATACAGACTGACTAATAAGAAGAAACAATGAAATACGACGTACTCATCATAGGAGCCGGGCTGGGAGGCCTGGTGTGCGGACACATCCTGAGCCATGCCGGCCTGCGGGTGAAGGTGCTGGAGCAAGGCACGCAGATAGGCGGCTGCATACAGAGCTACCGCCGCGGAAGGCAGGACTACGACACGGGCTTCCACTACGTGGGAGGCCTGGGCGAAGGACAGTCGCTGCACAACGTGTTCGGCCGCCTCGGCCTGCTCAGCCTGCCCTGGCAGCGGATGGACACCGACTTCGAGCACATCCGCATCGGCGGACGGGACTTCCACCTGTCGCAAGGGTTCGACAACTTCGTGCGCGACCTCTCGGCGGAGTTTCCCCACGAGCGCGACGGCATCCGCCGCTACGCCGACCTGCTGCGCAACACCGTCGACCAGCAATTCAGCCTCCTGCGCCCGCAAGGAGAAGCAGCCTCACCGTTCGACCTCTTCGAGCGCAACGCATGGGCTTACCTGACGGAAACCTTCCGCGACCCCCTGCTGATAGACGTGCTGAGCGGCGCATCCCTCAAGATGGAACTCCGCAAGGAGACGCTCCCACTCTTCACCTTCTGCCACGGCAACGGAAACTACATCGAGAGCAGCTGGAGGTTGAAGGCCGGAGGCGGACAGATAGCACAGACGCTGGCCGAAGGCATCCGACGTCAAGGCGGGGAAGTCACATGCCGCGCCGCCGTCGAGGAACTGGTGGAGAAGGACGGCCGAATCGCCCTCGTGCGACTGGACAACGGCGAAGCCTACGAAGCGGCCACCGTCATCAGCGACCTCCATCCCGCCTCGACCTGCGCCCTCCTGAAACGCAGCGAGCGCATGAAGACCGCCTACCGCCACCGCATGGCGCGGCTGGAGAACACCTTCGGGATGCTCACCGTGTCGCTCCTGCTCCGTCCGGACTCCCTGCCCTACTTCAACCACAACCGCTACGTCTACCGCCGCCCCGGCGTGTGGGGCTTCTACCGTCCCGGCGAACCGGTGAGCGGACTGATGATAAGCGCCCGTGTGCCCGAAGACGGCAGCCTGCATGCACGCCAGGTCGACCTGCTGACACCCGTCGCCTGGGAAGAATGCGCCCGCTGGGCCGAAACCACCGTCGGGCATCGGGGCGAAGACTACGCAGCGTGGAAGAACCGGAAGGCCGACGAGTGCATCGCCCTGGCCGAAGAAACCGTGCCCGGACTGCACGGCCTCATCGAGCGGCGCTACATAAGCACCCCCCTGACCTACCGCGACTACACCCGCACGCCACAAGGCACGGCCTACGGACTGCGCAAGGACGCAGGCAACGCCCTGTCCACCCTCTTGTCCGTCCGAACGCCCCTCCCCAACCTGCTGCTGACGGGGCAGAACCTCATGCTGCACGGCGTATGCGGCGTGACGATGACCGCCCTCTTCACCTGCGCCGAAATACTGGGCCGCGAGTGGATGTGGCGGTACATAGGAGGCGAAGAGAATAAAAGAGAAAATTTCAACATATACTGAAAGATTATGACAGAAACATCCATCAAGTATGCATTAGTGACCGGAGGCAGCCGAGGCATAGGACGAGCCGTCTGCATCCGACTGGCCCGCATGGGCTACCACGTCCTCATCAACTGCGTCAGCCGCTACGCCGAAGCCCGCCAGACACTGGAGCAAGTGCAGGCCGCAGGAGGCAGCGGAGAAGTGCTGCCCTTCGACGTAAGCCACCGCGAGCAGACAGCGAAAGTGCTGGAAGCATGGAAAGACACCCACCCCGAAGGCTACATAGAAGTGCTGGTGAACAACGCAGGCATCCGCCGCGACAACCTGCTCGCACTCATGCCCGCCGAAGACTGGGACTCCGTGCTCGACATCACCCTGCGCGGATTCTACAACGTGACGCAGCCCCTGCTCCAGCCCATGCTGACCCACCGCTACGGACGCATCGTCAACATGGCAAGCGTCAGCGGACTGAGGGGCATGCCCGGACAGACCAACTACAGCGCCGCCAAGGGAGGCATCATAGCCGCCACCAAAGCACTGGCGCAAGAGGTGGCACGAAGGGGCGTGACCGTGAACGCCGTGGCCCCCGGCTTCATCCGCACCGACATGGTCGAAGGGCTGGATGAGGACGCGCTCCGCAAAACAATTCCCGCCGCACGCTTTGGCGAACCCGAAGAAGTGGCCGCACTCGTAGGATTCCTCGCATCGGAAGAAGCGGGCTACATCACCGGCGACGTGATTTCCATCAATGGAGGACTTTATTAAGAACGAAGAATGAAAGAACGAAGAATGAAGAATTGTAAAAGCATCGTATCGGCCCTGCTGATTTGCCTGCTGGCGGCGGGCACGGCATGGGCGCAGGACGCCGACCTGCAACGCATCTCCGAACGGCACCAGACAATGAAGACACTGAACGCCACCGTGCAACGCACGCGCCACAACACGGCCATCGCCGACGACGAAGTGACCGCAGGCACCTTCAGCCTACGCAAGCCGGGGCAAATGGCGCTCACCTTCCCCGACGGAGGGGACAAACTGCTGATGGACGGCACGACATACACCATGGTGACCGCAGGAAAAGCCCAAGTGGCACAGGGCAAGACGCACGCCTTGTTCTCCGTCCTGCAAGACGTGCTGCGCGCCCTCACGGGCGATGGCGACACGGCCAGCCTCGAAGGACGCGCCACGCTGGAGTGGACCCGCAGCGACGACTGGCTGACCCTGGCCGTCACACCCGCCTGGGAAGGCTCGAAGCGCCGCATGATGTTCCGCTCGTTCATATTCACCATCGACGCCCGCCACCTGCGACTGCGCAGCCTGCGGATGAACGAACGGGGCGACAACTACACGCAGTACGACTTCACCGACTATCGGCCCGACACACCGGTGGCAGACGACACCTTCAAGCCCTGAGCCCCATGCGCAAGACGTTGGAAGACATCTGCACCGTCACCGTACGCTTCAGCGAGATAGACTCCATGCGGAGGGCGTGGCACGGGAGCTACGTCACCTACTTCGAGGACGGGCGCGAATCCTTCGGCCGACACTATCCCGGCATCGGTTACGCCGACATGCAGCGCCACGGCATCTACGCCCCCATCTACGACCTGCACGTGCGCTACTACGCCCCGCTCGCACTCGACGACCGGGCGGAGATACACACCACCTACGTATGGCACCCCGGCGCCCGCCTGGACTATGCCTACAAAGTGTATCGGCAGAGCGACCACACCCTCTGCGCCGAAGGCAGCACCGTGCAGCTCTTCATCGACCCCGAAGGAGGGCTGATGGTGGACCGCCCCGAATACTACACGCGGTGGCAGGAAAAATACTTGAAATAATAAACCAAAACCGTACATGACAAAGAAAAATCTGCTTACATACATAATGGCGTGGATGGCGGCCCTCAGCCTGCATGCCCAACAGACCACAATGCAAGGCACCGTGGCCGACTCGGAGACGGGCGAACGACTGCCTTACGTAGCCTTGCGATTCCGCGGCACCACCATCGGCACCAGCACCGACGACCAGGGACGCTTCACGCTGGCCACCGCCACACCGGGCGACTCGCTGGAAGTCTCCTACCTGGGCTACGACACTAAGCTCGTACCCATACGCCGCGGCCGGCTGAACAGGCTGGACATCCGCCTGACGCCCAGCGGCATCACTACGGAAGAAGTGGTCGTCCGTCCCGGCAAGGAGCACTACAGCCGCAGGGACAATCCCGCCGTGCGCTTCGTGCGCGAAGTCATCCGCCGACGCGACGAGGGAGACCCCAGGCAGCACGACTTCTTCAGCTACGACCGCTACGAACGGCTCATCATCGCCCGCAACGACTACAAGCCCAAGGAGCGCAAGGACGGCAAGACGGGACGCTTCGACTTCGTGCGCGAGTTTGCCGACACACTGCAGTCGGGCACCACCATCCTCC
>CALUOV010000027.1 GCA_944322275.1 uncultured Bacteroides sp.
AGCCGAGAATGGTGCTAAAAATCACTAACTTACACATTCTCAGATACTTGCCAACCTATTGGTTGTACCTTTTAGAGCGCTATACTATTGATAATCAACAATGTACACATACTGCATCGGAAAATAGGATTATTCAATAGCAAATGATTGAGTTGCGATGACGTAAGTAACGGAATAGATAGTACCAGACGCTATTTCAAACTCAGAAGAATCACCCCCATCCGTATGCTGTTCGCCATCCACATTCGTCGCTTCCAATACATAACTAAATGCAGTACTGTCACTATACGGGAAATAAGCCGCCTCACCATTCCGCAAATTCAGTGTACGCTCACCCACTGTTATTGTAAACGTATAGGTCGGGAAAGAATTCTCAAAACCTTCTGGCAACACGAGACGGACACCGTAGTTTATCATCGGCACTTCCACATCTACCGATGTGGTTTCACCGGCTTTCACCCCGAACGTCTCTTCTTTGTAATAAACAGCCTCTCCTTTATCCGCATTCGTCCAGTCTGTATAGCTATTATAAGAAGCGGTGTATGCCACAATCTTATAATCATCCCCGGCTTCCAAGACTATTTTGTCCTGCAAGTCATCAGAGGTCAACTCCTGTTGCTTCGTCTCACCTTTCCAAAGCTCAACAATAAGAGGCGCATCGTCCTCCGCCCTTGTCATTACTACCTGCACATCCTCCGCCTGCACGGATAAAGACAGATAACCACAATCTGCCACCACCGGCTCGTCCTCTTGCTGGCAACCTGCCAAGAGGAATATGCTCATTGCAATATATAATAAGGTATGTTTCATATTACTCATTTTATTTGTCGTAAATCAGGGAAATGTCGTCAATCTTCAAAATACTTCCCATATGTACAGTCCACTCTCCAATAGTAGGATAAACAATAGTTGTCCCTTTCTGAAAATCGCTTTCGGAAAGCGATGTCTTATTTGAGGCTAAAAACTGAACACATATAGCAGTTGCCTTTTTGTTATTATCAATATAATCCAAATCAACTATGGCTTGATGATAAATTTCATCTTCTGTAGAATAAGCCGTAGGTTCATACACACCTGTTGCTATCTCACTATCTCCATTTTTTAAAGATATCAACACTTTAAAGGTATCAGAATTATATGGTTTATATTTATACCAAAAAGATAATGAAGTTGGACGAGACTCAAAACTGTGCCCTTGAACTATGCCCGAATTATATGAACCTATAAACAGACTTCCAACCATAGCTCCCCCCAAATAAGTTCCTGATGTATTAGCATATCCCCCACCACATCCAGAAACATACATTAATGCAGCTTTTGAACCGCGATAAGCATCTTCCGTATAACTGACACATGATGCAAAGCAACCCATATACCAAATATTTAAAGCTACGGTTCCACCTTGGGCTTGACTATTGTTGGTATCCCACCAGGAATAATTCGCAGCACCCTCCACATAAGGATGAAAAGTATAATAAGTTTTATCTGACGACAAGAAACCTGATGCCTTTTTCGTTTCTATCCACCAATCTTCCATATCGGCATTAGGTAACTGAACAGTATTCTCCAATTTCACATCAACATTATTTGAAACAATACCTTCCCGATAAAAAGCACGGACTTGAAATTCTTTTTTTTCAGGATAACCAGAGAATATCTGTTCTAAACCGTTACTACAAGTCTGCCAATTACTATCATCAGCCTCTCTTTCTTTGTACTGATAAATCAATTTTGTTTTCAAGAGATCCTCATTTCCTTTAATAATTGTAGGCTCATCTATAGTAAATGTTCTCGACCAACAATTTCCTTCCTGCACCGCTATCGAAAATTCCGGTTTATTACAAGTCAGCGTATAAGTCCCGTTCTTCGTCTCACCCTCACTGCTCCAGCGGTTATTGGCCTGCACATCTATTGTGATGACATTGGTGGTGGGGGTTCCGGCATTGGTCTGGAGTTTGTTAACCAAAACTGACAGATCGATACTTGCCTCCGTATCACCAATGCTTGGCAGAGTGATACCCAAAGTGCTTTCAAGCTCAGCTCTATCCTTGGACAAGAGAAATCCTTCTTCCTTGTTCAAGGAAGCGAATTGCGGGTCCTCAAAGTTGAATGTCAGTTTGATATCCTGCAAAGCAGAGGACAAATTCAGGTCCAGTTTCGCCTCTTTCGATTCTGTTTCTACAAAAACCAGCGTATTATTGGCATCAAACCCTGTCGCCTCTACTTTCGGCTTCGGCAGCCACTCCATCGGAATCGTCTCCTCTATCGTCACATCTTTCACTTCCACTTTGCTCACTTCTACCCGTACGCCCGGAGTAGCCGCTCCCAGTTTCAAGGTAATTTCGCAATGGGCACCGGCGGCAAAAGTGGCGGCTTCGGTGAACTTATCGTCCGCCAAAGGAACTGCTACCTCCTCTCCATTCCGCAATTTTCCTACAAATACAAAAGTCGGCTCAGAACCGGCACGATAATAGGCACTCTTTCCATCAGTGGTCAACGTTGCGGATGATCTGCCTACCGTAACTTCTACACCATACGATGAAAACTGATCGCCAAACTTGTAATCCCCTTCGTCATTGAACACGACCGATGCCAACGCATTGGCCACCGTGCAAGCTATCGTTACTTTTTCGGATTCTCCATCAGTTACTTCAGCTTTCGCCTTTCCCTTGTAATAAGGAGCATCTAAAGCCAGCTCCAGATTCTCACCATAGGCGGCTTCCAAATCATAAGAGCCTGCCTGAGTCGGAATTAACTCGGAAGTATAGGAACCATCATATATCGATTTTCCCGCAGCGTCCGCTATTTTTAAATGAAATTCTTGGACCAACGGCCGCTCCAGTTCGTCCGGCGTGGCACGTGTCTCTACCTCTACCCTTTCCGTCAATGATACCTGAATGCCGGTTTGGCCTGCTGACATCTGAATCTCTTCTTCGCTACATGCCACAATAAGCATACAGCACATAAATGCATATAAGGACTTTAATTTATTCATACACTAATTCCATTTCGTCCAACCACATTTCACTTTCATCGCCTCCCGTAAAGAAGTCGCCGTACTTACTCGAACTGCACACGATAATCAGATAATTGGGCGTTTTCTTCATATCGTAATATTCCAACTCGATTTCCACCAACTTATAGGTAGACTGGCTCTGACTGGAAGCGAACTCTCCGTAGGCTATTACCGAAGGGTCATTCCGGTCGAACGATTCCCCACGTGCCGTACGCACCACGTAACGATCCGTAGTGAGCGCCATATATACGTGGCACGAATCATTCTGGTTACGCAGATACTCCAGGCGGTCTTCTCTGATGCGGTTCACTTTTGAAGGGGTGTACTTGTAATAAAAGCGCAAGCCTGTGGGAAACGTTGTGAAAGGCCGTCCCATGGTGATAATACCGTTGGTACCGTCCAAGGCAAAGTCGCCTGTAAAGATGTTGCCTGCCGCCAGTTTGATAGCTGCCCAACGCGACTGCAGATGAGCCGCCTTGCCGGACACACTGTCATCGGTAGGCGTCGTAATACTGCCTATAAAAGGAGCCGACCCTCCGTTACCCGTACTCCAGAAGGAAGTTGCGCCCATCGCCCACGGATTATACTGTGTCTGCGACCCTACGGCTTCTTCCGACCAGTCCTCGAAGCCTCCGTTCTCCAAAGGAGTGGCGGGAGCTGTGGTAAACGACTGTTCCTCACCGGACACGCCGTCCACACTGACCCGGTAGCAATAAGCGGTACCTGCCTGCAGACCGTTGAAGATGGCCGTATATCTGGTACCGCTGACCGATACCGACGAAGCTTCCAACGTAGTCCATACGGCCGCGCTTTCCTCCTTATATTCCACCACCGGCGTCTTGCCGTTCTGAATAGTTCCGCTTAACGAAGCGGTAGTTACCCGCACCGACACATCACCCGTAGCACCGGTACTCTCCCGTTGGTATACATATACGGTCCACGGATAAGAAGCCTCTTCCCAACCGTAGGAGACATAGAACTCCCGCGGCTCCGAAAAGTCGAACGTGTCATACTCCACTGGGTCGGGCACTACCTTGCCATGCGGCCCTCCCAGGTCGAAAGTAGTCACCGCTATAGCATCTAAAGGTTGGTCGGGAGACACGTACACAATCGCCCGACGGTTTTCCACGTCAATCACGGGTTCTCCTATTTGGTTCTCTATGACAATGTCCCGGTCTATAATCTGCTCCACCTTCACCGTCCACTCGTAATTCTGATAAGTGCGCAACGTAAAGCGTACCGGACCGGTAAAGTCCATCCGCGTATCCATGGATCGAGGTAAGTCATCCAGCGACTCAAACCCTTCGCGAGGAAAGTGCGCGTAATCCTTGCACGAAGCGGAATCGGGAATCAGTTCCGCCTCCTCGGAAATGACCAGACGGGTCACCCGCAGTTCGCTCAAGTCGACCGAATCATCCACATACAGCGTCACGGTACGGTTCTGCTGACTGATAGTAGCCTGTACATTGCCTCCCGTTTCTTCCGCCCGCTGTCCTTCCACCTCGAAGCCCGTTATCGCAGCCTCTACAATGGGGTAAGGTATGTCATTTACAATCTCACATCCCTGCAAAGCCAGCAGGCATACAATCGTGTATAGTATCTTCTTCATCACAAATAAAACGTCATGCCAATGTTAATGGAAAACAAATTGATCTTGAAATTTCCCGAACTGGTGCGGCGTTTG
The DNA here is from genome assembly GCA_944322275.1 of uncultured Bacteroides sp. Lineage (GTDB taxonomy): Bacteria > Bacteroidota > Bacteroidia > Bacteroidales > Bacteroidaceae > Bacteroides. Next base: position 4,701 of record CALUOV010000027.1, read on the forward strand.
CCTGTCTCTATCTGATTGGTTGTCTGATTCTGCCATTTGAAGTCGAAACCCATAATGTCCATCGAGACTTCCACAGCCGCAAAGTTCGTAACGAAAGCCGTCAGGCCCGGCGCGATGCCCACCTGCAAATGGTGCGCTTCTTCAAACGTACCGTCATACTCTGTGCCCGAACCGGTAGAGTTCTTACCCGTACTGTAACCATACGTCAGGCGCAACTCGTTGAACAGGCCGAATATCTTGCTGCTGCCTATCGGCATGTACGAGCGGAAGAATCCCGAAGCCTCGTACTTGTGTTGCAGGTAATACAGATCTTCCAGACTGATACTAAGGTCATCGCCCAAGTCCAACTGAAAGTTCGGCATGTCCAGATACGTGCGGTTGTAAGCAAAGCGTACACCTGCCGCCAGGTTGTCCGCAAAGAAATAGCCCACGTAAGGACTTACCTTGAAGTTATATCCCTCGGCCTCCACATTCTTCAGCACCAGAAAATTAAGATTATCCTCCGTATGCTCGGAGTAGGAAACGCTACCTCCCGCCATCCATTGCCCTTTGGGAATAAACACTCGTTCCTGTAGCCCCCGGTCGATGCGTTTCAGCTTCCGCTCCCGTTTCTGTGCTTCAGCACTGACGGTCACCGCCACCAGGCACACTATCGCTAACAGTAATCTTTTTGTCATGTTAAAGGTCTATTATTTATTTTTCCAGATAGTCGGTGTGCCTTCATAGACAAGGCTAAAATCATCCACGTAGAGGGTGCTACCTACACCACCGGTCATATAGTCACCGTATTTACTTGCTGAACAAACGACTATGATATATTGAGGCGTTTCCCCGAACTGACTTTCCTTGTATTGCAAGGGGATTGTAAATTCTGTGTAACCATGTTCAGCACTTTCTTCTATTACATAATCCCCCTCAATAGTACCATAGGCTATGATGTTATCATCACCTTCAAAATCAATGAAAGAGCTTGTATCTCCATTATCAATAGTATACGTTTTTTTAGCCAAAGCAACATAGATAGCACATTGGTCAGGTTCATTTTCCGATACACTTGCATCAGCAGGTAAATTATCACCTATTTGAGTTACTGTTGCCGGTGTATATCGGTAATAGCCATGCAATGCTACAGGACGAGAAGTAAAAGAACGACCAAAATTAATTCTAGCTGTCATATTCATAGATGCATCACCAAAAGAACCTGTATACAAACTTGCTGCAGCAAAAGCTTTTATGACAAATGCATTTACAAGTTTAGATTCCAAACGGGCAGCTGTCACCCCTGAAATTACAAAATCAGTAGAACTGTTTGTAGGATTCAACTGGCCGGCAGAATTAGCTCCTGTATTACTTGTATCCCAAAATACATCACCTGAATTATAATCCTCTTCCGAATAAGGAAAAACAACATTCTTTTTTCCTAATACGGTTTCCGTAGAATGAGTTGACCAATCTTCAAAATTTCCGTTCGGTAAAGCTGTTTTTGGATCAACTCCACCTGCCGTAAATGTCTGCTCATTACCAATCAAGACATTTTCTTCATTCATCAACTGATATTGATATTCCGTGGAAGCCGTCAAACCGGTAACCAAAGCCGTATAAGTTGTCTCATCTTCTTTGGTTGCAGCGATTTCCGTCCAAGCACCCTCCTCACCCGATGCCACGGTACGATAGCAGAACTTCAGGTTATCCACACTGACTCCGCTACCCGCTACCACATCCGTTGCTTTCAGGTAAGCCAAACGATCCCAAGCAGCCGCAGTCAGTGTGGCGTTCTCGCTAGGCACGGTCGACACATTAAACGTGTAAGAATAAGCATGGGTCGTGGGGTCTACCTCTACGGAAATGTTGTTGTTGCCGGTTGACTCCGGCTGAATGGTCAATATATAATGATCGCGCGCATTCACCTTCCCTTCCTTATTACCCAACTTTTGCTCCTTCAGGGTGTTGGACTTGCCCGCCTGGTTCACCACTGTAATGTCCGCATACAACGCATCCACCACCGGGAAATAAGCCGCTTCACTACCCTGCGCAAAGTTCAAGGAATAAGTTCCGGAAGCGTCATACACCCGCAGTGCAACACTCTGCACTTTATCCAAAAGATCTTGCACAAAAATGGCGGTAACTTTTACATTGGCCAGCGTACACGTTACGGTTTCATTCAGTTCGGATCCTTTACTTATCTTTATTTCTTTGCTTCCCGCATAATAGGGTATGCCAAAACCGACTGCATTACCATCAAACCCATGGGAAGAAGCCTTCACCATATAAGTTCCTACCGGCAGTTCTATGGATTTCCCTTTCCAAAGTTCCGCATCTTCAGTTTCTTCCTCCACTTTACCTGTCTTATCGATTATCTGCACGGCTATTTGTTCCGGCTCATAACCGGCAGGCACCGCACGGGTCGTTGTACCCAGATCTTCATGGACACTCAAGCGCAGATAACCCAAATCTCCTCCCGTCACATCTTCATCGGCCTGACAAGCACTGAAGATGAGGGTTGTCGCTATTAATATAATATGGTGTATACGTTTCATAACTTTCATAAGTTTTTATTCTTCAACCAACACATTCAAGCGTACCGATCCGCTCGGAGAATTACCATTATTATCTGTTACAGTTATTTCAAACACATGTCCATCAGGATCTGTAGTAGCTCCTATGTCTTGTAAAGTCGAAAAGAAAGCACCAACAGGGAAAGTATAACTTGGAGCATTCTCTGTTGGAACCTTCAGATCCGGAGCAATAAATTGCAACATAGGTTCCAATCCTATATTCCCCACAAGTTCAACACCTTCGGAAAAATCCGCCACATCCTTTATTAAATCTAATGCAGACGAAAATCCTTCATTTCCGGGGATAATTCTTACAAGAATACTTTTTAATCCTACATATTCAGTACCACTTCCTTCTTTCAAAGCCGTTTGAATAAGAACATCAGCATCGGCTTCCATATCAGCAGGTAATGTGTATGTTGTTTTAGGTATAGTGATGGTAGGGAGATTTGATGTCACAGGTTCTTCCGGATCCTCTTCTTCACCGCTTCCCGGCCCTTCCGGATCCGTATTATCATCATCACCTACCGGAGTAACCGGGACTTCTATCTTATCTTCAGATTCATCAAACGTTACATCCGCATTAATCTCAATCACACTGCCGTTTATACCTGTAGGATCATCATCTTCTTCCGGTATATATCCGTTCATCTCAATAGTCAGCGCGTCACCTCCCGTCCAAGATGTAGAACTGCCTCCCGAAGGCTTCGTTAAGGTACGCACTTCCGGAACTGTCTCACCCTTCAGATTGACAGCCGTTACACGAACCTCCAGTTCGGATACACTCTCAGCCACCAACAGATAGACAGGAGCGGGGTTCAATTCTTCTTGCGTTTTATTTGCACAAACAAATTCCAATGTGGTTCTTCCATCGGTCACGGTCACCGTCCAACTTTGGAAGCTGGCTATAAACTGGTCCGTGTACCCCATCTTGACCTCCATATTCTTCATCGTACATTTGACGGTAGAGCTTGATGTAACTCCTTTTGTAATGTTTATCTCCTCCGTACCTTCATAGTAAGGTTCCGGCATCGAATTTTTCAACTCCAGGTTCGAATGTGCCGCAATGGTGTATTCGCCTACCGGAAGCTCCACGGGATTCTCGGCCTTCAATGCACTGTAGCTGACATAGATCCGCTCAAACGTAGCATCGGTAACACCGGTTATCACCACCGGAAAATCATCAGCGCTGACAGATACGTCCACATCAGTTTCGCCATCGTCATCCACATCTGCTTTAGTCGTTACATTATTTTGAGAGCTATTGACTGCCACGCCTAAATCCAGATAACCCATATCGGTATTGGTACCGCTACCGGCTCCTCTCAACTCGTCTTTCATCTCGCAGGAAACGAGGCCGACACATAACGAGAGGCCGACCATCATCGTATAGAATGCTTTCATAATTTTGTCCGTCATTAAAACCGTTTAATCAATTAAAGCCAATCGGATGGAATCTCAATATCAATAGGGTAATCCTGAGTGGTGCCATCGATGTCAATCGTAATGCCTACGTTGCCGGAGGTTTCCTCCACATGCGGAACAATATTCAGCCTCCAGGCTTTCCCTGCACTCAGCTCATAGGTCTTTTCAATGCCTTCCGCCACCCGGTTATTCTTATCCACCAGATGAATGGTAGCCATCAGCGTCTCGGTTCCACTGATCGCCATATATACGGGGTCAGTATTTGTTTTGGGCCAAGTATAATTACCTGAAGCTAAAGCTTTGGTTCCGCCAAACACCACATAATAATCATTGAAATAATCAGCCATGGCCCCGTCAAAGTCCACTGTCACCCGCGCACATTGCGGCGTACAGTTCACTTCCACCGTTTCCACTTCCTGCAGGCCGTCCACGTCCACCGACTTTCTGCCTTCCACATACATGCCCTCCGTGGTGGCACCCAGACCTTTGTAGTCTTCGCCCGTAAAGGCCAACACCGTATAAGTGCCGGGACTCAGTTCTATAAAATCATCGGGAATCTCATCACCAGTCCACTCGCAACCGGATACCACATCACCTTCTTTCAGAATCTGCACGGTATAGTTAGCCAAATCCTTATAATCACTCTCGGCAATTGCCCGTGTTTGGAAATCAGTACCCACGTTCAAGGCCAACTTCAACAGGCCTTTGCCTTCTGTTACACCTTACGTTATCTCTTCCTCCGAAGAGCAGGATGCGACCAATGCTCCTATCGACAGCATGGCACACAATAGTCTTACATGTTTTTTCACTTCTATCAATTCTTTGATTACAATCTTGCTCCTATTCAAATGCCCCACAATCATAAAGCCTGATGTGAACCGCTCCATGTCCCATTGAGAAAGAAGCAATGTTTCATCAAGAAGGAACATGTGTTTCGTCAAGAAGAAAGAAGTGTTTCGTCAAGGAAAAACATGTATCTCATTCATACTGAATTTTGGCCTCTTTTAGCAAATGGCGAATTAAGGGCATTTACTTTTTTTGCGGGTGCAAAGTAACTGCCTTTGCTAAAAGCTCACAATGCCTATTTTTCCTAATTTTGGTCTGTTTTTAATATTCCAGACTGCCAAAAGCACTACAGAAGCTGTTTTAATGCACTTTTTTCATCTATTCCATTATACTTTCTTCCGATAGCTCCAAACTGCCCACACATTAAGCACCACAGCCATACCACCTAACCAGCCAAACTGGGGAAGCATTTCCAGAAGGCCGCTTCCTTTGAGATAGGCAAGGCGCATCACCTCGGCAAAGTGACGAATAGGATTGACGAGGGTAAAGCGTTGCATCCACAACGGCATGCTCTCCACCGGCGTAAAGAGACCACCGGTCAGCATCATCAGGATAAGAAAGAAAAACATAACGAACATAGCTTGCTGCATGGTGTTGGAGTAATTGGAGATGGTCATTCCTATACCACTGGTTATGAGCACGTAGACTGCCGTAAAAAGAAGTATTGTACCTAAGCCGCCCACAGGTACAACACCATGCACCACCCATCCGAATGCCATACCGAACGCCAAGGCGATAAAACCGATAATCCAGTTAGGCATCAGCTTGGAAAGGATAAGCAACGAACGGGGAGCTGGCGATACGTTGAGTTGCTCAATGGTACCCACTTCCTTCTCGCCTACGGTGTTGAGGGCAGTAAAGGCACAGCCCAACAAAGTCAATAAGATTACTATCAACCCAGGCACCATGAATACTTTATAATCCAGCATCGCGTTAAAACGATAACGAACCTCTGTATCGAAAACCGGAATACCTGAAGCAGACACGCAGACTGTCCCTCCCGCCTCCTCACGCAGTAGACTATTGAAGTCCGCCACTACGGCCGAAAGGTATTGCACCCCCAATCCGCCCCGTATACCATTCACCGAATTGGCGCATATCATCACTTCAGCAGATTCACCCCGATAAAGGTTTCGTTCAAAGTCCTGCGGTATCTCCAATATCAAGTCCGCATCGCCTTTCTCCACGCTGTGCAGGGCTTCATCATAGGTGGACGATACATCTGAGAGTAAAAAATAACCTGCTTCGGCCACTTTCTGCACCAATCGTGAGGAAACCAAGCTATGGTCATGGTCCACCACGACCAATTTCACATCTACAACTTCCTGGTTGGTGACGTAAGGGAAGAGTACAATCGTCATCAGCGGCAGCACAATAATCATCTTCGACAAAAACCGGTTGCGGAGTATCTGCTTGAATTCTTTTTCTAATAAATATTTCAACATATCAACCCAATCTTACTTTGAACTTCTTGAACGACACAGTTATCAGTATCACCGCCATGAGAGCGATGATGCCCATCTCTTTGACAAAACAATCCACCCCCACCCCTTCTATCATTATCTTACGCATAGCTGAGATATACCAACGGGCAGGGATGAAGTCGGGAATCCAACGCAACCCAACAGGCATGCTCTCGATGGGAAATATCAATCCGGAGAAGATGAGCGTGGGCATCATCAGTCCTATACCGGACGCCAGTAAAGCAGCCATCTGCGAACTGACCAACGTGGAAATCATCAGTCCCAACGCCAATGCCACAAGCACAAACAAGGCCGACACCACCGCCAACCAAAAGAGGCTACCCCGGATAGGAACGCCCATGACGAATACAGCCAACAGCAAGATGGTAACGATGTTGGTGACAGACAGCACGAAGTAAGGCGTAGCCTTGGACAGGATGATTTGTAACGGCTTCAATGGCAAAGCAAGCAGCACCTCCATTGTACCCGTCTCCTTCTCACGCACAATGGCTACGCTGGTCATCATGGCGCAAATCAACATCAGCACAATGCCCATCACACCAGGCACAAAGTTATAGGCGCTATCCATCTGCGGATTGTAGAGCATCCGCGTCTCTACCTGTATTTGCATGGGAACATGAAACTGCTCCATCCACTCCGCCTGATAAGCAGACAATACTCCTTGGGCATAGGCAGTAAGCATGGAGGCCTGGTTTGGATCAGTGCCATCGGCAATGAGTTGGACAGCCGCCTTACCCCGAAGCAGGTCATCGGCAAAGTGTTCGCTAAAGACTATAACTAGACTGGCTTTCCCTTCCTGAAATACTGTATTAATCTGCTCCCGATTATCCAGGCTGTTCACTAAGGTAAAATACTCACTGGCCCGGAAACGTTCGATGATACGTTGTGTCTCTACATCTTTGGATGGATCGAAAACAGCGACACACGCATCGTTCAATTCCGTCTTGATAGCATAGCCCAACATCAACACTAGCATTAAGGGCATAACCAACAAGATAAGCAGTGTCCGTCGGTCACGAAATATCTGACGGAATTCCTTCAGTACGAATGATCGAAATTGCTTCATACGCTTCTTCTTTCCTTTATTAATCGGATTGACGTTTCGCCTTGCGCGCTAACTGACGGAACACCTCGTCCATAGTCTCTGCCCGATATTGCATCCGTAGGATACGGGGGGTGTCCAAGGCCTCTATCTTACCGTCCACCATGATGGAGACACGGTCGCAATACTCCGCCTCGTCCATGTAGTGCGTAGTGACAAAGACAGTAATGCCTCGGTCGGCAGCACGGTAAATGAGCTCCCAAAATTGACGGCGTGTCACAGGGTCCACACCTCCCGTTGGCTCATCCAAAAAGACTACTTTCGGTTCATGAAAGATTGAGACGGAGAAAGCCAGCTTCTGTTTCCAGCCCAAAGGCAAAGACTTGACTAACGTATCACGTTCGGCCTCAAAGCCTAATTCGCGGAACATTTCATCACTCTTGCAGGCAATGTCTCTGTCCTTCATGCCATAAATGCCACCAAAGAGACGCAGATTCTCCCATACCTTTAAGTCCTCGTATAGGGAAAACTTCTGGCTCATGTAACCGATATGCCGTTTCACCAATTCCGATTGGGTAGTGATGTCAAAGCCCGCCACAGTACCTGTACCGGACGTAGGCTTGCTCAACCCGCAAAGCATCCGCATGGCAGTAGTTTTACCTGCCCCGTTGGCTCCGAGAAAACCGAATATTTCACCCGAATGAACCGAAAAGGAAATGTGATCCACAGCCGTGAAGTCACCGAAACGTTTAGTCAGTCCTTCCACCTCTATTACATACTGTACATTCTCATTCATTTTGTCTGCTCATTAAAGCCATGAAACAATCTTCTACGGTAGCAACCACCGGACGGACCATAACCTCCCGATGCCCTCTGCCTTCAAGATAAGCAGCCAAGTCCGCAGGATATGCATTCTCGCACGCCGTGACATGGTAAGCCGCCCCAAAGGAGAACGAAGTCTTGACCAAAGGACATTCCCGAAGGTCGTCCAGTAAAGCGTGCATTCTCTCCGTCTGCACAGCCCAAAGCGTGTCGGGATAATGGGCCACGATGCCTTGCGGAGTATCCACTTGTAAAAAACGGCCTCCCTGAATAAGAGCGATGCGGTCACAAAGTGTAGCTTCGTCCATGTAGGGCGTGGAGACAAGGATAGTGATGCCTTGCGCCTTCAAGCGAAGCAACATGCCCCAAAACTCTTTGCGTGACACAGGGTCTACCCCCGTGGTAGGCTCATCGAGGAAAAGTATTTCGGGTTTATGAACAAGGGCGCAACTCAACGCCAGCTTCTGCTTCATGCCACCGGAAAGCTTGCCCGCCAATCGGTGTTTGAAGGGTGCTATCTGACGATAAATGTCTTCTATCAAGTAATAGTTTTCCTCGATGGTGGTACCGAACACAGTGGCGAAGAACTGGAGATTCTCTTCCACTGTCAGGTCTTGGTAAAGAGAGAACTTGCCTGGCATGTAACCGATACGACGGCGGATGGCGCGATAGTCCCGCACCACATCAAGCCCGGTTACAGTAGCTTTACCTCGGTCGGCCAACATCAAGGTGGTAAGGATACGGAACAGAGTGGTCTTTCCCGCACCGTCCGGTCCGATAAGGCCATACAACTCACCAGACTCCACCTGGAAGTTCAAGTCGTCCAAGGCCTGTACCTTACCATAGGTTTTGCTAAGATGTTCTACAATAACCGCACTCATTTTATTCTTCATTAAACTTAATTTCCCCGTACATTCCCCGTTTAATATACCCATCGTTTTTCACAGCAACCTTGACGGCATAAACCAAATTGGCCCGTTCGTCACGTGTTTGGATGGTTTTAGGAGTAAACTCTGCCTGGTCAGAAATCCAGGAAACGGTGCCGGAATATTCACGCCGACTGTCCTCGCCCTCATCAGCAAAGACGCACACCCGTTGGCCAATCTTCAGCTCGGTAAGTTGTGGAGCAGGAATATAGACACGCAAATACATGTCAGTCAGATTGCCCATCTTGAAAAGTGCACGTCCCGTAGAAGCCAGCTCACCCTGCTCAGCATATTTGGAGAGAACAGTCCCCGTGGTGGGAGCAGTGATGACGCATCGGTGTATCCGATCCTCTACCTGGGCTATCTGAGCTTCCAACATACGGACCTGCCCGCTGACGCCTCGGTTACTTTTCTCCAAGGTCTCGGTCTGAGCGGCAAGTTGCTTCTCCAATACAGCCAGGTGGGAATTGATGTCGTCCAATTGCTTGCGGTTGGCGGCATTGGCCTGCAGGAGGTTTTCATAACGCTTCTGCTCACGCCGCTGAGTAACGATTTGCTCACGCAGGGAAGCTATCTGGCGGTTGACGTCATAACGACGGCTGTCCGTAGCCAGCAGATTACCCAACAGCTCTTCCCGCTTCAGACTGAGTTGCAGGGTGTCGATAAGACCTACGGTCTGTCCGGCTTGGAGGGTCTGTCCCTCGCGGAGATCGAATTGCAGGAGTTCGCCCTCGCCTTGGGCGGAAACGGTGATTTCAGTAGTTTCGAAGACACCGCTGGCATCGTAGCCTGAGCCTGCTCCCCGACAAGAAGTCAAAAGCCCAATGGCTATCATTGTTACATAACAGGTCGCTTTCATATTCTACTATTTTATAAACTATTATCAGACTATATTTTTTTATATGCTGCCCTTACCATCGGACTTGCTGAGGGGGGCCCTCGACAAAACCGCCTCGTAAACAGCCTGTGGTGTGAGGTCAGTCATTGGTCGCATACTTGCGGTCGTAAATAGCCATCAGTAAGCTTATTTCATGAACTATCTTATCCTGTATGGCCGCTTGCTCTGCATGGATGTCACGCGTCAGATCAGTGCCACTGAGAGTTCCGTTCGACATCTTCACCTCCGAGGCTTGGCGCAGGGAACGACGCAGGGCTATGATTTCGTCATCGTACTTCAGTTGTTCTTCGTAGCGATCGAGGGCGGCGTCACGCTGGGTGACATCGAGGGCTGTATTGAAGAGAAAGGTCTCACGTTGCGCTTCTACAGACTGGATACTGGTCTTTATCTTGCGACGGTCGTTCTTTTGTGTGTAGAAGTTGCCGATGTTCCAAGAGAGGCGTACGCCTGCCATGCCATAAAGCTGAAAACGGTCTTCGAACATGTCCAGTCCCGGCTTGCCATATCCACCCGTGGCAAAGAGTGAGAAACGAGGCATCAGCCCAGCGGTCAACCGAGAGTCCTGTGCCTGAAGGTTGCGAATTTTCGCATCAAAAAGTGACAACTCCGGCCGCATGTTTGTCGAAGCAAAGGAGCGGTCAATGCGAGGCTTTTCCAGCGTCACGTCTTCACCGAACTCTTGACCGATAAACCGGGCGAGCATCTGCACATAGGCACAGCGGGTGTGCCGCAAGGCCGTCTCATCCTGTCTGGCTTTAAGGAAATCTACACGTAGAGCATCATAATCAGCCTGGTTGGCTATACCATTATTTATATAGGAAGTCACTTGCGCGAGATGGCGTTTCAGCTCGTCCTGCAGGACTTTGTTCTGACGCAGGCGGGCATCGGTCAGCAAGATGCCGAAATAGAGTTGGTTTACCCGGTCACGCAAGGTATACAGATTCACGTCCAAATCGCACCGCTCCACATCTGCCTGCGTACGAAGAGCTTTGCGTTGGGAGCGGATGGCACCACCGTCCCAAATGGTCTGATTCAGCGAAAGTTCTGCCTTGTACTGGTCTTTACTCAGAGTGGGAATCTCCACACCGCTGAAGCCGAGAGCATCCAAGTCGATGGGAATATGGGTCACATCACTTTGGTAAGAAGCTTGTGCTGAGAAAGCCAGTTGGGGCAGATAACCGCGGGCGGCGTTCTCTAAGTTGTACGCTTCGGTCTTCTCTATCAGCTCATACTGGCGGATGAGGGGATAGTTAGCTTGTGCCTGTCGGTAGCATTCCTCGATGGTGAGTTGGGCATGACCGGGCATGGTGCAGAACAATAAAATCAGGAGACAAAAGGCTTTCATCTTCATGAGGTCAGTTGGATTAATGGTTATCATCTGTGTTGTTCGACAAAATTGTCTATTTACGGTCATAAAAAAAGACTAGGGGCGTAAGGCCTCCAAAATCAGCTGCATATTATGCTCACGGTAAGACATCTGCAAGCGTTCCAAGATGCAAGGTTCCAGCTGATGCACATCCCTACAAATGGAGATGGCCGAAAGCGAAGAAGCATCGATGGTGATGAGTAACATCATGAAATCCGTAAACGCAATAGTGCGAATACGCCCCCTTGCAATCTCGGCTTCCAGCATTTCCTTCATGCGGGCCAGCTGCTGCGGCAGAGCTTTCTCCAAAGTATCCAACAACATAGCCCGGTTCTTACGGTTAGAGATGATTTCTGTGAGCATGAAGTAAGGCATCTGCGGATTCTGTGACCAAAAGAATCGATCACGTGCATCGCGCAAACTGCGCAACATCTGCTCAAACGAAAGATCCGGATGAAACAGTTCGTGATAGGCTGGCAACATGGCCTGCACTTTCCTCGTAATAATAGTCTGAAAGAGATTTTCCTTATTCCTATAATAATAGTGAAGCATGGAATGAGCGACACCCGCACGACGCGCGATAGAGAGCATCTTTGTATTGGCGTATCCTTTCTCCAAAAACTCTGCTTCAGCGGCTTCAAGAATAGCCTTCTCTGTGTTCTGTTCGTTGTCTTTCATCGATTTACAGATTAGTCAATATTGTTCGACAAAGTTGTCGATACAAAGATAGGGAGATGTTCCTATAGTGCAAAGAAATTAAGATTCTTTAGCTGATTCATTCTATTTGATCATAAAAAAAGCGACATCCTTTCACAGAATATCGCTTACATCAATAAACATAGAATATATAATAGGAACGAACTTTGAAGAGTGTGTTTTGCAGTTCAATCAATAGATTGTTTTCTTCACCCACTCGCGCAATGTACTTTCGCTAGTCCGGTTCAGCAATTTGCCTTCCTTCCAGTTTAAGTCCGGATAAGACTTTTTCAATGCTGATACACTTTCCGCAATACCGCTACCTCCCGAAGTGGCAAACGGTATTAAAGTCTTCCCTTTCAAATCGTGGTTCTCAATGAAGGTGTTAATGATGTGAGGAGCCACTCCCCACCAAATGGGATAACCTATGTAGACGACTTCATAATCTGCTATATTTCCCATCTTGCCTTTCAAGGCCGGACGGGATTTTGGATCATTCATCTCTACCGAACTACGAGATTTCTTATTGTTCCAATTCAAGTCTGCGCTTGTATAAGCCGTTTCAGGAGTAATCGCATATAAAGTTCCTCCCGTTACTTTCGCCAACTTTTCAGCAACCGCAGCCGTTGTACCTGTAGCCGAGAAATAAGCGACCAACACTTTGTTTGCTTTTTGGGCACATACGTTCATACTCATAACCATAAGTATCGCTACAATAGATAAAAATTTATTTTTCATACGTTCGAATGTTTGATTATTTACAGAAACAAAGGTAATGCAACTTCACAAACATGTATGTACATAGATTACCGAGATTTCTACCCATTTTACGGTTTGCTTACCCGATTAAAAGAAGCTGTTTTCGATCAGGCACGCCAGGAAACAAGCGGTGAAAGTGGGCGACTATCTTCTGAAACGACTCTTCAGGTGAACACCCTGCCTCCAAACGTCCATAGAGCACTTCTGGTGTAGTGTAACGTGCCACTCCCCAACCGTATGGACGCCCATGGCGATCGGTATTGTATTCAAAGTCGGCTATAACGACCTGCATCCTCATCATCAAGCGGGTCAGTATCGGGTCAAGAGACACTTTGCCATTTTCTCCCATCCTATCCACCGGCTCTTGTACCGAGCGTCTTCCCCTACCACGCACAAAACCCAGCAATCGGCGCAACTCTTTCACTGTCACGCTTCCTTCTGATATAATAGTCTGCAACACCACATCATCCAACGCGGCGGTATCTTCATCTTTCGCATAACGGCACGAACGGCGGTAGTTCATCAAGTGGGGCAACCATTCCAAGCTGACATAGCCAGCCTTCTTGTTGAACAGCTTACCATAAGCGCAATGTCCCTCGCGGATGACCGGACCTTTCCACTCCCACGGCCCTTCCTCCTCATCGGAGAACCAATACTCATGTGCCGTACGCTCTTCGATGGAAAATCCCGGTATTCCACAACGGAAAAACGGCAGAAAACCGAGTTCCAGTACCTGCCGTTCCATATCTATCGCACTATGTATCTTGTCCATGTACCAATCTTTCTTATTTCTTCAACGCCAATCCGTCCTTGAAGGCATTACCCACCTTCTCGCCTATCTCCCGGTAATCGTTATGCACGGGATCGAATGTAATGGGACGCAACTTAGCCGGATCTATCTTTCCCTTCTCATCTAAGATACTTTCATCAGCGGACACATTGAGAATCCGTCCTACCAGATGACACATCTCCGGATCATAAGAAATCAGTTCACATTCAACCGCCATGGGCAGTTCTGCAATCAATGGAGCATTGACGAATTCAGATTTCACCGCATGAAAGCCCGCCTTAACGAACTTGTCCGGTACGTTATTACCCGATACAATACCCACATAGTCACAAGCCACCAACTGATTAACTGTCCCCATACTTACTGTAAAAGCTTTCGTTGCCAGCAGGTTCTTCACCGTTTTATGCCCGGCACTGAGGCACAGGTTTATCTGATCATCATAATCAATACCACCCCATGCGGCATTCATGGCATCCGGATTTCCTTGCTCATCATAAGTAGCTACAATAAATACCGGTTGCGGATACGTCCAAGGTTTTGCACCAAAATTCTTTCTCATATTCATTTCTCCTTTATTTAATAGGTATCACAAATATACGCAAAAGGACGTATCTGTAGATTCGATACGCCCTCTTCTAACAATTCTGTCAAATCTCTCTTAGTTAATGCGATAAAGCAACCACGCTCCCTGGAAGTCTTTACGGTTAGGATATTTAGCCTTGAAAGCGTCACGAGCCTCTGCCGCAGAAGTCCTGTCTTGATACGTAGCGACAATCACCCGGTACATGGCAATCTCTGCATTGAAAGCGACCATCGCATGGTAACCTTCCTGATCCAAAAAATCCTTCAGACTTTCCGCATTGGCCTTTACCGAGAAGCTGCCGGCCACTACACTATAGTCTTTCAAGTTGTCCGTTCCTGACACAACTGTCACTTTCTCTTCACGTACACCGCCAGTTGTCGTGGTAACACTCTCCACCACCTTGGGGGGAGTAGTCACCGGGGCACTCACTACCGGAGTCACTTCCTCCTGTACAGGGGCCATCGTCTCTTGAGTCGATGTTTGTGCCAATTCTTGTTGTTTCGCATTTTCGTACGCTTTCTTATAAGCGCTCTCACTCGATTTACAAGAAACAAGCGCCACCGCAACGAAAGCGCTTACTCCTAAAATTGCCAATTTATTCATTTCTCTTATTAATTAAATTATTAATCTATGTTCAATAACTCCGGAATACATAAACAGTATCCCTATAATCCAGCCTCATGCTTTTGGAAGTCAAGTCCATCACACGAAACGAACGGGTAGCGTCCTGCCAACCGAACCATTTTTGGTAAGCACTGTTGTCCACATTGGGTTTCCACAAATGAATGGTCAGCGAATCATTCCCTTCTTCGTAATAACCATACATGTTCTCATACGTCCCGGCAGCATTCATATACAAGGCAATAAAAGATCCTTTTTGAAATCCGTAGAATACACTATCCACCCGTTGTACTTTTCCATCCGGATACTGATATTCACGCAGTTGCCATCGGCCTACCCATGGAGAATCTCCACCATTCATGCAAGAGACACAACAGAGCAAAAATAAAAGCCCCATTCCTCCCCTCACTTTCATCCATAGACTTTTCATAGACTCCAATTTTATTTGGGGAACAAAAATACAGCGAAGCTGGCGGCTGACCATCTCCATTCAGTTAAAT
Organism: uncultured Bacteroides sp.; assembly: GCA_944322275.1. GTDB lineage: Bacteria > Bacteroidota > Bacteroidia > Bacteroidales > Bacteroidaceae > Bacteroides. The sequence goes on from CALUOV010000027.1 coordinate 20,014, forward strand.
ATAATTAATTTGATAAATATATTGTTCCTTATTCTCTCCCGACAAAGCTGTTTTCTCAGAAAATTATGTTAGATTTGCAGTAAACTGATAAATAACCGATTAATAAAAGGAGGATATCGTATGAAAGGACTTAATGTATTAGCAGCATTCTTAGGTGGAGCAGCTGTAGGCGCCACTTTAGGTATCTTGTTCGCTCCGGAAAAAGGAGAAGACACACGTGCAAAAATCGCAGAAATTCTGCGTAAGAAGGGAATTCGTCTGAACCGTTCGGAAATGGATGACCTGGTAGACGAAATTGCCGCTGAAATGAAAAGCGAAAACGCCGAGTAAGATTGAAATCAAAATAGTACCACCATGCTTTCAAATGACAAAAGTATAGAGAACCTTCACCAATTGTTTGGAGAAGTAAAAAAATACCTGGCGCTTCAAAAAGAATATACCTTATTGGAAGTGACGGAAAAGCTGACTATTCTGTTGTCTACGCTTATTCTCATGCTGATTGTCACCATTTTGGGTATGGTGGCACTGTTTTACTTGTCTTTTACTTTCGCTTATTTGCTGGCTCCCGTATTGGGCAGTGTCATACTCAGCTTTGCCCTCATCACAGCATTGATTGTTCTGCTGATTATCGTGATTATCTCTTTCCGAAGAAAGTTAATCATCAATCCCATGGCGAAATTCATCGCCCATTTATTCATTCCTAATCCGCACACAAATGAACCGTCCCGCACTTAATGACTCCCGCCACATCCCCGCAAGCCTTGAAGAAATCAAGGAGATGAAGTTACGTGCTTACGATGAGCTTCAGCAACAAAAAAAAGCGTTGGCTAAGTCGGCACGTAAGTTGGCAGCCCCTTTTGCCCCGGCGGTACATAAAGGCAATTTCCTCATGCGTGCTTTCAACACTGGCATCATGGCTTTTGACGGTGTCATGCTGGGCATAAAGCTCATCCGGAAATTTAGGAGGGCATTCAGGTAATCCCCTCCTCTATTCTATTTCTTAATCAGCAATTTCTTGAAGTCTGCCGGATAAGGAGTTTCAAACTCCATCCGCTCTCCCGTAACAGGATGATAAAAGCAAAGTTTGAACGCATGCAATGCCAGTCGTCCGATGGGATTTAAATCTTCTATGCCATAACGGCCATCTCCGATGATAGGATGTCCCAAGTCTTGCATGTGTACACGTATCTGATTTTTCCGCCCTGTCTCCAAATGTAATTCCACCAATGAGTATCCGTTAGCCCGCTTGATGGTTTGGTAATGGGTAATGGCTATCTTGCCTCCATCATCTACCGGACTGGAATGTACATACAGCACACGATCTGTCAGCCAAGAACGAACAGAACCCGCATCTTGTTCCATGTCTCCGGACACTACAGCCACATAACGGCGGTCGTACACAATTTCATGCCAGTTGTCACGCAACGTATACTGGGTCTTCTCATCCTTGGCAAACATCATCAGCCCCGATGTGTCCCGATCCAGGCGATGGACGACATATACACGGCAGTTACGTCCCGTCGAACGTTTCAAGTATTCGCTCAGAATAGTACAGGCCGTCCGTTCCTTTTGCCTTTCGGTACTTACCGAAAGCAGTCCTTGCATTTTTTCGACCACTATCAAGTAAGCGTCTTCGTACACTATCTTCAACAGTCTGTTATGGAACACCTTCTTTCCCTTCTCGCGGCTGATTTGCACCTTCATACCCGGTTGAAGCGGGAAATTATATTGGGTCGTGATGACATGGTCCACAAACACAACCCGTTTGCTCAACAAGGTTTTCAGTTTGTTATGGCTGGCCTGCGGCATCTTTGCTGCCAGGAACTGCATAAGTTCCATCGGTTCCTTCACCATGTAATCCGTATATTGAGCTTGGGCTCTCGCTATCCTTTTTCCCTTCATGATAGTAAATGATAATCTTTATTCGTTCCTTAGTTCAAGTAATACCACATTTTCCACATGGTGCGTATGGGGAAACATATCCACCGGCTGTACAGCTTTTACACGATACTTCCCATCAAGTAATTGCAGGTCACGTGCCTGGGTGGCAGGATTGCAACTGACGTAGACTATGCGTCGGGGTTGGGCAAACAAGATGACGCTGACGACATCCGGATGCATGCCTGCACGGGGAGGGTCTGTAATGATGACATCCGGACGTCCGTGTTCATTGATGAAATCCTGCGTCAGAATATCCTTCATATCACCGGCAAAGAAAAGCGTATTTCCTATACCGTTTATTTCCGCATTTACCTTAGCGTCCTCAATAGCTTCAGGCACATATTCGATGCCGATAACCTGACGTGCCCGGCGTGATACAAAATTAGCGATGGTACCTGTACCAGTATATAAGTCGTACACCAGTTCGTTGCCTGTCAGTCCGGCAAAGTCACGCGCCACTTTATAGAGTTTGTAAGCCTGTTCCGAGTTCGTCTGATAGAACGACTTCGGCCCTATTTTGAAGCGTAACCCTTCCATCTCCTCAAAGATGTGGTCTTCGCCCTTGAACACCTGCACATCAAGGTCCGTAATGGTGTCGTTCACTTTGTTGTTTACGACATAGAGCAAAGAAGTGATTTCCGGAAACTGGTCGGCTACGTACTGCAACAACTCCTTGAAAAGCCTCATTTCTTCTTCTCTTTCCACACGACATACCAGGATAACCATCAGTTCACCCGTTGAGGACGTGCGGACAATAAGATTGCGCAACATACCCTCATGCGTGCGTATATTATTAAAGGTATAGCCGTGCGCATAAGCATAGTCACGTATCGCGTTACGGATGCGGTTTGATACATCGTCCTGCAACCAGCATTTCTCAATGGCCAGAACCTTGTCAAAGGCATTTGGTATGTGAAAACCTACAGCGTTCATCTGGTCATACACTACGTCTCGCTTCACCTCCTCCGGTGTGAGCCAACGCTTGTTGGAGAAAGTATATTCCAGCTTGTTGCGGTAAAACTCCGTCTTATCCGAACCCAATATCGGCGATATTTCAGGAAGTTCTATTTTCCCGATGCGTGTCAGGTTATCGTTTACCTGCTTCTGTTTGTATTTCAGTTGTTCAGCATAAGGAAGTACTTGCCATTTGCATCCGCCACATACTCCGTAATGCTGACAAAAAGGTACAGCCCGCACAGGCGAGTACTGGCGGAAATTCACCGCTTCGGCCTCAGCGTAATGATGCTTTTTCCGTTTCACTTGCAGGTCTACCACATCGCCCGGCACCACATAGGGCACAAATACGACCAAGTCATCCACCCGGGCGATAGCCTTTCCTTCGGCCGCTACGTCCGTAATAGTAATGTTCTCCAGCAGAGGGAGTTCCTTTTTCTTTCTTGCCACGTCTGTATCAGTTTGAAAAAAATCAGGCTGCAAAGATAGTGCAAATTGAGCGTAAAACATTCAAGCTTACCTGAAAATAAGTCGATGAGATGCTTTAAATGCTATGCATGTATTGATATGTTAGAAGCTTTACTCCATTTTATTGTAAAAATCTTCTCCTTCTATCCTATAGCAAAACAGACGTTATTATTAGAGTAATTAAAGACAAAACTACTAGAATAATATGGAGACACATAGTTCTTTGATGTCATAGATATTGTAATAGTCCGCCTGCTTTTTTAATCTTATCAAGCGCAATTCCTACAATAATTCCACCAACAATTGTTACAAATAATCCCGCAATAATTTGGCAAACTATTTCCATTCTAATTTCTATTTCAAAATTTATTTCGTCACAAGGTTATATAAACTCTGATAATCTTTTACTACTCCATAAACCACTTTACTGTCACTTATCGCAGCAAAATGGCGGCGTGCACATTCTATCTTTGCATCCTCAGAACCTCTAAGTTGTGATTCCTGCCAGTCATTACCCTTAGTTTCAGCAATGAAATAGATATGCTTCACACTGCCTTCCTTAAATGCAACGGCCCAGTCTGGATTATAATGTCCCATAGGAGTATTGATATAGAATCCACGTGGTAGTTTGGTATATACTTCCACCGCATCTTCATTTTCCAATGCTTCTGCAAAATTTTTCTCTGTTCCCTGACTATCGACAACTACAATATCATACAGCGATTTGGTACTTTCCAGTGCATTAACCCCTAGTTTACCTCTAATGGTACTTTCTGTAAAAATGTCCATATCGTAAGTATTCGTACTACGCTCGTATGCTATTTTCTGGATAACAGCTATAGCTTTGGCATCATTAATGA
>CALUOV010000028.1 GCA_944322275.1 uncultured Bacteroides sp.
CCGTTGAGGTCCTTCAGCGTGAGGTCGGGCGCTTCGGCACCTTCTCCGATTTTCTTGCTGGCTTCTTCGCGGGCTTTTTCTTTTTGTACAGCCTCGTCCATAGCTTGATAGAGCGAAGCGAGCGGACCGTTTTTTACGTTATCGCTCAGTGTAGGAAGCAATTCTTTGGCATATTCATATCCCATTTCGTTCAGCAGGTATAAAGATACGTTGCTATTGGGGTTCTGGCTGATATAGTTTTTGTAGTTTGTCATCAACTCATTCTGAGCTGTCATGTAGTCTTGCCTTAATGAGTCAGATAATTCTGGGGTAAAAGAATTCGTGTTTTGGGCAGCCACGATGGCCGAAACAATGGCATCCATCTTATCTAATTGTTGTTTACATTGCTTCGTGATTTGGGCATATTCGCTGTGAAATTCGTTGCCTTCCACTCGATAATCGGTCATAGTACCACTGATAGTAATTTTCTGTCCGGGAAATGCCACTGTATGGACAGCATGGTCTACAAGTGATGCAGCCTTGTCAGGTTGTGGCTTGGCATAAAAAGTAATGGCTGTAGGTGTACTGTCATTGGCCAGTTCTAATGTGAATTGTCCTCCATTCAGCACAACCGTTTCTTGTTTTAGATTCTTGCGTTCCAAATCGCCTATCGGATAGTAACTTGCCAGCAGCGTATCGCTTTCCGCATCATTTAATGTTCCCGTTACGATAGTCTTTTGTTGGGCAGGCGTGCAAGCCGTCAGCAAAGCCGCGCCTGCCATAAGGGTAAATACAGTCTTTTTCATACGTTATGTTTCATTTTAAAATTCTTCATTCTTCGTTCTTCATTCTTCATTAAACTAAAGGAATCCCAGCTCCAGCTTCGCCTCCTCGCTCATCATGTCCTTGTCCCATTCGGGTTCGAAGACGAGGTTGATGGTGGCGGCCCGCACGCCGTCTATGCTTTCTATCTTCTGTCGGATGTCCTCCATGATGAAGTCCGCCGCAGGGCAGTTGGGAGCCGTCAGGGTCATGTCGATGGTGACATCGCCTTCGTCCGTTACGTCTATCTTGTATATCAGTCCCAGGTCGTAGACGTTGACCGGGATTTCGGGGTCGTACACCGTCTTGAGCATGGCTACTATCTTTTCTTCGGTTTCAAATTTCGTCATAATCTGATGTTTATGGTTTCAGATACAAAGCTAATGCATTTTTGTGAAACAGCAAAAAAATGGCTGAAAAGAGCTCTCTTCGTGCCTCTGTCCGTGGATGATGGTGGCTTTCTCCCTGCTTCAGTCTGCTTCGCTCTCTGCCTGTTTTGAGTAAAGAAGGCTTCTATCAAAAGTAAATAAGCCTTTTATCCTTCCTAAAAAAGGCTTTTTGTGAGGGTTAATAAGGCTTTTTGTGGTGGTAAAAAAGGCTTTTTTAGAAAGACAGGGTAAGGGGATGGGATGGAGGGCGCCGGGGGTTGTCTGGCGGGAAGTGTTGTATGTAACGGATTTTTGCGTATATTTGTGCCATTGATAGGATTGAATACTATGAGATTACGATTGATTGTAAGCGCCTTGTGGCTGTTGCTTGTGCCGATACTAGCCTGTGCACAGGAGGGGGAACGCTTCTTTAGCCGCTATAATTTCCGCTACCTGACGGAGGGGGACGGAATGCCGTCGGGTACGGTGAACGACATTATCCAGGACTCGGACGGGTTTATCTGGGTGGCTACGCCTGCCGGCATCGGCCGCTATGATGGCTACGAGGTGATGACCGTCGCCCAGGCGGGCGGGACGCTGAAGTTGCAGGGCGCGTATGTGAACGCTTTGTGTGAGGACAACTTCCATCGGCTGTGGATAGGGACGGAAAACGGACTGGTGGTGATGGACCTGGGCACTTATGCCGGGGTGGACGGACTGGTTGAAACGGACGGGAGTCTTCCTGCATGGGCCGGGGAGGACATTCATGCGTTGTATAAGGACAAACGGGGTGATATATGGGTATCGTATGCGGAGGGATTGTGCTGTGTGGAGTTGGATGAACGGGGTGAGGTGAGCGGTTGTTATCGGCTGAAGAAGCCTTGCTCATTGCCTGTGGTGGCGGTGTCGGATGTGGGCGAGGTGGTTTGCGCGGGGTTGGACAACCAGGTGTACGTCTTGGAGAAGGGTGAAGGACTGTGGTTGGAGGTGCGGAGCCTTTCGGATGGGCTGACCCCTTTCAGCGATGACTGGCGCATCAATTGCATGCAGGAGGACGGACAGTGGCTTTGGATGGGTACGAACCGTGGCTTGTTCCGCTACGACACGCAGACGCATGAGCTGAAGCGTTATCGCTACTCCACGCATCGGCCGGGCATGCTGAGCCAGGCATACATCACGGACATACGTCTGACGGACGGGAGGCATCTGATTGTTTCTACGCTGAACGGGCTGAACGTCTATCGGCGGGAAACGGACAGCTTCGAGTTTATCCGGCGTAACAGCGCGCCGGGGCTGGACGGAGGCTCCATCAATTGTGATGCCATCCGTTGTGTCTACACCACGGGCGAAACCATCTGGCTGGGGACGGAGACGGGCGGTGTGAACCTGCTTCCGCCCGGACGCTTGCAGGCAAGCTGGTGGGATGCGGCAAAGTGGGTTCCGGCTCCCGGTGGCAACTTGCCGGTGAACGCCATCGATGAGGACCGTGACGGAAATCTCTGGATGAGCCTTATGGAGCGCGGGCTGGTGTGCTGGAATCCGGCTACGGGTGACTGCCGCCGCTATGTGTTTGAACCGCATGATACGACTTCTCTCAGCAACAACACGCTCAATGGTCTGCTGATAGACCGCGACGACCATCTGTGGGCCTATACCTGGGGCGTGGGCATCAACGAACTGGCTCCGGAAGGCCGGGCGGCCGGACGTTTCCGGCGGTTTACCCGTGAGGCGTTTCCCACGCTTAGGGGCGACTTTATCAGCAGCGCGTGTGAAGATACGCTGAACAACGTCATCTGGCTGGGCAGCACGCGGGGGCTGCTGTTCTACGACAAACGGACGGGATGTTTCGAACGGGTGAGGTTCAACGGGCTTGCGGACGGCCTGGAATCCATCCCCGCTTTGTGTGTGGACCGACGGCACCGACTCTGGGTGGGAACTACGCGGGGACTGTTGAGGGTGGACCTTCAGTCGTTTGCCTGTCGGCGTGACAGCGTGGCCTACGTCCACTATCGGTATAAGCTGGACAATCCCGCTTCGGGACGGATGGAAAAAATCAGTAGTATTCTGGAAGATGCACAGGGTACGTTGTGGCTGGGTGGGAATGGCACCGGGCTATACCGTATGAAGGAAGACGGGCAAGGACAGCCGGCGTTCGTGAATTATACGGTGCGTGACGGACTGCCTGACAACACGGTGACCGGTATGGCGGAGGACGGGCAAGGTCGCCTCTGGATTACCACTCCCGACGGTTTCTGCCGTCTGGACGCGCGTACCATGTCCTTCACGAACTATACGGCTGATGACGGACTATCTGTTACGCAATATTACGGCAATGGCATTCATTATTCAGAGCGGTATAACCGTATTTATTTGTCTACTAACGTAGGCATGTTGATTGTACGTCCGGACGAGATGCAGCCTGTGACCTCCGACCGGGAGGTGAGGCTCGCTTCGTTGTCGGTGGCCGGTGTGCCGGTGCGTGCATCGTCCCTCACGCTTCATGAGGGAGAGAGCCGTCTCAGTGTCCGACTGACTACCTGTGATTACGGCGGAGAAGGCCGCATCCGGTATGCTTATCGGATGATGGGGTATGAAGAGGAGTGGAACGAGACTCAACCGGGCGACGGCGTGGCGCGTTACACGGCTGTGCCTCCGGGCGATTACACGCTGCAGGTTCGTGCGACGGACGAGTCGGGACGGTGGTCGGACCGAGTGACCGGGTTCCCGGTGCGTGTGGTTCCTTATTTCTATAAGACCGGCTGGTTCTATCTGAGCTTATTGGTGCTGGCAAGTTTCAGTGTATGGGTGTGGTATCGGTGGAAGATACGGCATTACCGTGAGCAACGTGCCGAGCTGGAACGGAAAGTGGAGACGCTCACCGAGGAACGGATCTCTTTCTTCACGAACATCACCCATGAGTTCCGTACTCCGGTGACGCTGATTCACGGGCCTATTGAACACGCTTTGCGCGAGGTGACGGACGAGCGGGTGAAGGCGGAGCTGCGGATAGCCGAACGGAACTCCAGCTACTTGCTTTCTTTGGTGAACGAACTGATGGACTTCCGTAAGCTGGACATGGACCGGGTGACATTGGAATGTCGTGCGTGCGATATAGTCGGCTTCTTGTCCGATTTGTTGCTGCCTTTCACAGTCTTTGCCAAAGAACGCGGAGTGGAAATCCGTCTTTACAGCCATCTGCGACATCCCCAGGTGTGTATGGATGTAGCCTATATGCGCAAGGCGTTGGTCAATCTAGTGGCCAATGCGGTAAAGTTTACTCCCGATGGGGGACGGATTGATGTTTTCGTAACTTCTGTTCCGGACGGAAAACGTCAGGAACGTCTGCTGTATATCAATGTGCGGGATACGGGATGTGGAATTGCCGAAGAGGATTTGGACCGCATCTTCGACCGCTTTTACCAGTCGAAAGTGAACGACCGGCATCCCGTGTTCGGGCAAAGCGGTACGGGCATCGGCTTATTCCTGTGCAAGAAAATTGTGGAACTGCACGGAGGCCGTATCTATGCGCGCAACAATCACGGCCGGGGCGCTTCCTTCCGCATCCTGATGCCTTTGGTGGAAGGAACGGAAGAAACTTCACCCTCGGACACCGGACGGCCGGCGACGAATGTCATCTCCCCCGCTCCATCGGAGCCTGACGGGAATACGGTTCATCGGAAGCCTCTCCTGTTGGTGGTGGAGGATAACAGAGATATGCGTGCCTATATCTGTATGTTGTTGGCTGAAGACTGCCGTCTGCTGGAGGCGGAGAACGGAAAAGTGGCTTTGGACTTGATCCGTCAGTATCCGGTGGACTTGATAGTCAGCGACCTAATGATGCCGGTGATGGACGGCCTGGAGCTTTCGGCACGGGTGAAGGCGGATTTTGCCACTTCACACATTCCTTTCCTGATGCTGACGGCCCTGACATCAGAGGCGCAGCGGAAGAAAAGTTTTGAGATAGGAGTGGACGAATACTTGAGCAAACCGTTCGATGAGGACGAGTTCCGCCTGCGTATCCGCAATATGCTTCGACTGAGGGACTGCTATAAGCGGAAGTTCTCGGCGAGCGGCCATGTGGATGACCTGAATATCAAGGAGGATTCGCACGACCACCGGTTTATGAACCGTGCCATGGAACTGATGGAAGCCCATTATGCGGATGCGGATTATGACCTCGAGAGTTTTGTGCGCGACATGGGATATAGCAAGACGCTGGTGAACAAGAAAATGCAGGCATTGGCCGGATTGCCTATCGGAAAGTTCATGAAGAATTACCGGCTGAACGTGGCCCGGAAGATGCTGGAACAAGGCATGGAAGGCACGCATGTTTCGGAAGTGGCCTATGCGGTAGGATTCAACGACCCGAAGTATTTCACCCGTTGTTTTAAGGAATTTTTCGGTTATTTGCCCAGTACAGGCGTCAAGCGTGTGTAGCCTGCACTATAGTCTCCCAAAAGTGAACTATTTTCCTCTCATATAAATAAGAAAAGAGTTAAATTTGTTGCCATTAAGAATAATACTATTATGAAGAAAAAGAGACTGATTGTTCTGTTCGTATGTTGCCTGTCGCTTAGTTTGGGCGCATGGGGCGTAAATCCTGTCAAAGACTTGTTGGAGAGGATTGACGAAGGCGCTTCGCGCAAGTTTGTCATCGAGTTGAAGAAGGGGGACAAGGACTTCTTCGAACTGGACCAAAGGGGAAAGAAGGTGGTGATACGCGGAAACACGTACGTCAATATCGCCACGGGCCTGAACTGGTATTTGAAATATTATGCGGGCGTCAACCTAACGTGGAACGGCATGACGGCCGAGCTGCCGGATGTGCTGCCGCCTGTGGAGAAGCCGTTGAGAAAGGAGACGGACTTGACGCTGCGCTATGATTTTAATTATTGCACGTACAGCTACACGATGGCTTTCTGGGACTGGAAGCGCTGGGAGCGGGAGATAGACTGGATGGCCTTGCATGGCATCAACCTGCCGCTGGCGGCTGTGGGCATGGAGTGCGTATGGCGCAATCTGCTGCTCGGCCTGGGCTATAATAAGGAGGAAGTGAACGAATTCATCGCGGGGCCGGCCTTCTTGGCTTGGTGGGCCATGAACAACCTGGAGGGATGGGGCGGTCCCAATCCGGATACGTGGTATGCCCAGCAAGAAGTCCTGCAGAAAAAGATATTGAAACGCATGAAGGAATATGGCATCCGGCCCGTATTACCCGGCTACAGCGGCATGGTGCCCCATAATGCCGACCGGAAACTGGGACTGGACATCGACAAGCCGGAACTGTGGAACGGATTCACACGGCCGGCGTTCCTGCAACCTACTGACCCGCGCTACAGCGAGATAGCTGCCCGCTACTATGAGGAGCAGAAAAAGCTGTTCGGCACGGCGGACTTTTATTCCATGGATCCTTTTCACGAACTGGAAAACGCCGACAGGGTGGACTTCGACGCGGCGGGAAAGGCGGTCATGGCAGCCATGAAGAAGGTCAACCCCAAGGCGGTGTGGGTGGTGCAAGGCTGGACGGAGAACCCGCGCCCCGAAATGATACGCAACCTGCAAAACGGAGACCTCCTCATCCTCGACCTCTTCAGCGAATGCCGCCCCATGTGGGGCATCCCTTCCATCTGGAAACGTGACAAGGGGTACGGGCAGCACGACTGGCTGTTCTGCATGCTGGAGAATTTCGGCGGGAACGTGGGATTGCACGGGCGCATGGACCAGCTGCTCGACAACTTCTACCTGACGAAAAACAACCCGCTGGCCGCACACCTGAAGGGTATCGGACTGACCATGGAGGGCTCGGAGAACAACCCGGTGATGTTCGAGCTGATGTGTGAGCTGCCCTGGCGGCCGGAGAAGTTCACCAAAGAAGAATGGTTGAAAAAGTATGTCTTTGCCCGCTACGGCACACATGACGCAACGATAGAACAGGCCTGGATGCTGTTGGCCAACTCCATTTATAATTGTCCCGCCGGCAACAACCAGCAGGGCCCGCACGAGAGCATCTTCTGCGGACGCCCGTCGATGAACAACTTCCAGGTGTCGAGCTGGTCGAAGATGGAGAACTATTACGACCCGACGGTGACGGCCGAAGCGGCACGCCTGATGCTCGCCGTAGCCGACAAGTACCGAGGAAGCAATAACTTTGAATATGACTTGGTGGACATCGTACGACAGGCGTTGGCCGACGAGGGACGCATCACGTATAACTGCGCCATAGCCGACTTCAAGAGTTTCGACAAGAAAAGTTTCCGGAAGAATGCCGGGCGCTTCCTGCGGTTGCTGCTGCTGCAAGACAGTCTGCTGGCCACCCGCAGCGAGTTCCGTGTAGGCCGGTGGATAGCGCAGGCGCGCGACTTGGGCACCACGCCCGAAGAGAAAGACCTCTACGAATGGAACGCCCGCACGCAAATCACCACCTGGGGCAACCGCTACTGCGCCGACACGGGCGGCCTGCGCGACTATGCCCACAAGGAGTGGAACGGCCTGCTGCGCGACTTCTACTACAAGCGCTGGGAGGCCTGGTGGCGGATGCTGCAAGATGTATTGGACGGCCGGCGGAAGCTGCAGGACATCGACTGGTATGCCATGGAGGAACCCTGGACCAAGGCGCATAATCCGTATCCGGCATCTGCCGAAGGTGACCCCGTGGATGTGGCGAAGGCTGTTTTCAAGGAAGCCTTTGGAAATGAAGAACGATTTTAATGAAGAATGAAGAATGAAGAGTTTGGCACACAGATGACACAGATGAAACGGGATGACCACAGATTTTTAAAGGGGCTTCGCCCGAATATTTTCCGTTTCAGGACTCTGAAATCAGAAATCTGTGAAAATCTGTCCAATCAGTGTCATCTGTGTGCCAAACTCATAAATTCTGTGTGCCAAACTCATATATCTAAAATGATAAAATGGAAAATGAAAAGAAAAGGCGGCTGCTCTCGTTGGACGTATTGCGGGGCATTACGGTGGCGGGGATGATTGTGGTGAACAATGCCGGAGGGCCGCAGTCGTATGCTTCGTTGCAACACTCGGCGTGGAACGGACTGACGCCGTGCGACCTGGTGTTTCCCTTCTTCCTGTTCATCATGGGAATATCCACCTACATCGCGCTGCGCAAGTTCGGGTTCCAACCTTCCGCCGCGGCAGGAAAGAAAATTCTGCGGCGCACCGTGCTTATCTTCCTCATCGGTGTGGCTTTGCACTGGTTTGACCAGGCTTGCGACGGCGAGTTTCTGGCCTTCGACACGCTGCGCGTCACCGGCGTGTTGCAACGCATCGCCCTGTGTTACGGAATCGTTTCGTTGCTGGCTTTGTATGTCGGTCATCGCTGGTTAGGCTGGCTGGCCGGATTCATTCTGGCGGGATATGCCGTACTGCTGGCCGCGGGAAACGGCTACGTGCTGGATGAAAGCAACTTGTTGGTCGTTATCGACCGGAGCTTGCTGGGCGCGGAGCACCTGTATGCCAAGATGCCGGTGGACCCCGAAGGGCTGATGAGCACCTTGCCCGCCATCGCCCACACCTTGATAGGCTTCTTGTGCGGCAAGCTGATTATGGAAGCGCCGACGTTGGAGAGGAAACTGATCCTCCTGTTTGTGGCCGGGTTCCTGCTGACGGCTGCCGGGTTCCTGCTGACGGAGGCGCTGCCGCTGAACAAACGCGTCTGGTCACCCTCGTTCGTGCTGGTTACCTGCGGCCTGGCGGCATCGTTACAGGCGGTGCTGATGTACTTCATCGACGCGCGGGGCAAAAAGAAGTGGTGCCGCTTCTTCGAGGTGTTCGGCGTGAACCCGCTATTCCTCTACGTGCTGAGTGAGGTGGCGGCCATCGTCGTCGGTGCCACAGGATGCAAGTCTGTGTTGTATGGAGGCATTCGGGCCGTCATAGCCGACCCCTGTCTGGCATCGGCTGTTTATTCGCTGCTGTTTGCCGGAGTGATGGGCGCTTTCGGATATGTGTTGTATAAAAAGAAAATCTATATCAAGCTATGAAAAAGATACTGCCTGTCCTGTTGACCGTCTTGGGTATGGCGGCTTGCGCGGACAAGCCATCGGGCTTCGTCCGTCCCTACGACTGCATTGACACACGCGTCGGTACGGCTGCCAGCACGACCCGTACGGCCGGACTCTTCGGCAAGGGTTCGGAAGAATACGGCCAGACGCTGCCCGCCGTCCTGGAGCCGAACGGCATGAACTTCTGGACGCCGCAGACCAGGGACACCGAGCAAAAGTGCATCGCTCCTTATTATTATACCGACACGTTGTTGCAAGGCTTCCGAGCTTCCCACTGGATTGTAGGGGGCTGTACGCAGGACTACGGCTCGATGACGCTGATGCCGCTGCACGACACGCTGCGCACCCGGCCGGAGAGTCGCGCCGTTGCGTTCAGCCATAGCCAAGAGGAAGCCACACCCGCTTACTACGCCGTCACCCTGCCCGATGAAGGCATCCGGGCTGAAATGACGGGACGCTCTCGCTCGGCTATCTTCCGCTTCACCTACGCCCGGGCGGGGAAAGCCTACTTGGTGGTGAATCCCAACAGCGACGAGGGACAAGGGTACATTGAGATAGACACCTTGAAGGGGGTGATCAGGGGATACAATCCCGTGCACCGCATCTACCAGGGCTGGGGACAGCCGGCCGGATACAGCGGGCATTTCGTGGTCTGCCTGCAAAAGCCCGTCACGGCCTGGGGCGTGTTCCAAGGAGATTCGTGCCGGAGCGGACAAACGCGGATCGGCAACCGGCGCGGCATCGGCGCTTACGTGGAGTTTGAAGTGGCCGGGGGGGAAGAGGTCGTCGTGAAAGCCGCCACTTCCTTCGTCGACGCGGACGGCGCCGAACGGAACCTGCAGGCCGAAATTCCCCATTGGGACTTCGACCGGACGCGCGCCGAACTGACCCGCATCTGGGAAGAGCGTCTGGCGCTCGTCGATGTGAAGGGCAAGGACCGGACGGCTTTACGCAAGTTCTACGGGGCGTTCTACCGGGCTTCCTTCCTGCCCCGCACCTTCAACGACACGGACGGGCGTTATCCTTCGTTTGCCACGGGTGTTCCTGTGCGGCAATTGCCCGAAGGCGAGACTTACTACGAGGATTACAGCCTGTGGGATACGTACCGGGCGCTGCACCCCTTCATCAACTTGATTACTCCGGAGCGCGGAGGCGACATGATGCAGAGCCTGGTGCACAAATACGAACAGGGTGGCTGGCTGCCCGTCTTCCCTTGCTGGAACAGCTACACGGCCGCCATGATAGGCGACCATGCCATAGCCGCCTTGGCGGACGCGTATGTGAAAGGCATCCGCAATTTCGACATCCGGAAGGCTTACGAGGCCATGCGGAAGAATGCTTTCGAACAACCCGCTGACCCGGCGGATTATAAAAACGGGATGGGAAGGCGGGCGCTCGACTCTTACCTGAAATACGGCTACATCCCGATGGAAGACAGTGTGCCCGACGCTTTCCACCGGCGGGAACAGGTGTCGCGCACCTTGGAGTATGCTTTCGATGATTTTGCTTTGGCCCAGGTGGCCCGTGCTTTGGGAGAACGGGAAGATCATGACGCGCTGATGAAGCGTGCCCGCAATTATCGCCATGTAATCGATCCGGGTACGGGCTATGCCAACGGGCGTCATGCGGACGGGCGTTTCCTCAAGCGCGACGCCGAGGCTCCTTTCCGCTTCGCGAATTACATCACCGAGGGCGCTCCCTGCCACTACACGTGGTACGTGCCCCAAGACCCTTACGGCTTGATGGAACGGATGGGAGGGCGTGAGGCATACATTGCCAAACTGGACTCCATGTTCAGCGAACGCCGATATTGGCACGGTAACGAACCTTGCCATCAAGTGCCTTTCCTGTTCAATTATGCCGGACAACCTTGGAAGACGCAACAGGCCGTGCATCACATTCTGCAGACCGAGTATCTGGACGAACCGGGAGGGCTGTCGGGCAATGACGATGCCGGTCAGATGTCTGCCTGGTATCTTTTTGCTGCATTAGGATTCTATCCGGTCTGCCCGGCTACCCCTTATTATATCATGGCAGCCCCGATGTTCCCGGAAGTAACCTTGCATCCGGAAGGCGGAAAGACTTTCACCATCCGGACAGAAAATAGTTCGGATACCAACATCTATATCCAACAAGCCACCTTGAATGGGAAGCCTTATACAAAAAATTACCTGACGCATACCGACATTATGGCCGGAGGAACCCTGGTGTTGAAAATGGGTCCCGAACCCAACAAGGAATGGGGCTGCCGTCCGGAAGACTGTCCGCCGAATGTAATGAACCCTCAATAACAGACCGTTGCCATGAGATATTTCCTTTATTTGCTATTAATGACCGGCTGTTCGGCGGTATTCGGACAAGCCCGTTTCAATGTGCTGGATTATGGGGCTGTCGCCGATACGACCGTCCTGTCTACCCAAGCCATCCAGGCAGCTATTGACGCATGCGCTTCGCAAGGAGGCGGAACCGTGCAAGTGCCGGCCGGAAACTACCTGAGCGGAACCCTGTCGCTGAAAAGCAACATCCATCTCCAGCTGGACACCGGCGCCACCATTTATGCCAGCCGGAACCCGGAAGACTTCGGAAAAGAGGCGCGCGCCATCGGGGCGACGGACAAAGCCCGAGCCGAAATGCTGATAGGAGCCATCAATGCCCATAACATTTCCATCGGAGGAAGAGGAACCCTGCACGGCCGTGCCGTACGGGAAGCCTACCTGCGGGAAGAAGCCTCTGCGGTGCCCGCCGATTCGGTAACGGGACGGGAAGTGGCCAACGCGGTCCGCTACGGAGCCGATTATCGGAGTAAATTCCGGCGGGTAGCGCCTTCACCGGGTCTCATCAACTTTACGGATTGCACCGGTGTCAGCATCCGCGACATACAAGTCGTTGAATCCGCTTTCTGGTCCGTCCATCTGCAGAATTGCGAACGGGTGAACGTGGATGGGATATACATCACTTCCAACCGGCACAACGGGGTTAACGCTGACGGACTGGATATAGACGGATGCCGCTACGTAACCGTCAGCAACTGCCGCATCGACACCGGCGACGATGCTTTATGCCTGAAAACGACTCAAAAAGACGCCGGAGCCGCTTGCCGGAACATTACGGTGACGAACTGCATCCTGACTTCCTCGTCGGCCGCGCTGAAGATCGGCACCGAGTCGCATGCCGATTTCGAGGACATCACCGTGAGCAATTGTGTCATAGCCGGAGCCAACCGCGGCCTGAACATGATCGTACGCGACGGAGGCTGTGTGAGAAATGTGCTTTTCTCCAACTTGATTATCCGCACGGAACGTAAAGAAACCTTCTGGTGGGGCAACGGCGACCCTGTCTGGTTTACCATCCAGCAGCGTAACGGGCATCCCACGGGAGGAAACATCGAAAACATTGTCATCGACAACGTCATTGCCCACGGGCAGAGCGGCATCCGCATGGAAGGCTTCAGCAACCGCCTGAAGAACATCCGGCTGAGCCGTATCCAGCTATACATGGAACCGGAAGCCGCCGTGGACAAACGGGCGCGCAACGCTTTCCTCTTTGACGGTGTCGACGGCTTGCGGTTGACCGACTGTAGCGTACACTGGAACACGGAACAGCCCGAGCCGGCCTGGGAGAGCGCCTACTTCTTCCGCAGGATAAACGGGCTGAAGCTGGGACAAGTGGAGGGAGACAAAGCTCCCGGCAGCGCTTACGAAGCCTTCCGCTATGAGGAGTGCTCTTTTAATGAAGAATGAAGAACTAAGAATGAAGAATATGAAAGCGAATACTTTTATTTTGATGCTTTGTCTGCTGGGGCTGGCAGCTTGTAGCGTAAACAAACAGTCGGGCGGCGTGTACAATATCGTGGACTTCGGAGCGGTCGGCGACGGAAAGACCGATGATGCGGCGGCCATTCAGGCAGCCATCGACGCTTGCTCCCGCGACGGAGGAGGAAGAGTACTTGTCCCTGCCGGACAAACCTTCCTGTGCAGCCCATTCAAACTGGCTTCTTTCGTGGAGCTGCATTTAGAGGCCAATTCGCGTCTCTTAGCCAATCCGGACGAGAAGGTCTATACCGAGAGCGCCTTCCGCGAGAACCGGGGAGAGGGCATGATGTGGATCAGCGGCAAGAACCTGAAGCAGGTATCCATCACCGGAACAGGCACCATCGACGGCAACGGAGTGGCCTTCATGGGCAAGGAACTGGAAGATTCGTACGAGCTGAAGCCCGTGACCGACTTCGACCCCCGTCCCCACGTACTGACGCTGGAAGCCGTCGACCGTCTGGTAATCCGTGACGTGACCCTCTGCAACAGTCCCTACTGGACCGTCCATCTCATCGGCTGCAAAGACGCGCTGATAGACGGCATCAGCATCCGCAACAACCTGAAGATACGCAACGGCGACGGCATCGACGTGGACCACTCCCGTCACGTACGCATCGCCAACTGCTACATCGAGAGTGGCGACGACTGCATCTGCCTGAAGAACCGCCGCGAGTTCGGGGAATATGGCTCGTGCGAAGATGTCGTGGTGACCAACTGCACCATGGTTTCCCGCTCGTGCGCCATCAAAATCGGTTCCGAGAACATGGATGTCATCAACAACGTCCTGTTCAACAACTGCATCATCCGCGACAGCAACCGGGGTATCGGCATCCAGAACCGCGACGAAGGCACGGTGACTAACGTCGTGTTCGACAACCTCATCGTGGACTGCCACCTGTGGTCGGACGTATGGTGGGGAAAGGCCGAGCCTATCTACGTCACGTCCTATCCGCGTGCCGTGGGCAACCACAAGGACGCCGGCTGGCGATTCCCGAAAGGAGCCACGAAAGGCAGTTGCGGAGAGGTGAGCCACATCTGGTTCAGCCGCATCAAGTGCATCAGCGAGAACGGCGTTTTCGTGGGCGGTGACGTGCCGGGCAAGGTGAACCACATTTACTTCGACGATGTGGACATCCGGCTGCTCCGGCGTACAGACTATCCCGGCGGCGTGTACGACAAGCGTCCCTGCGACGGCGAAGGCTTTGTGCACGACCGGGTGTATGGTTTCTACATCGACACGGCCCGCGACATTTTCATCAACCGCCCGCGCCTGACGTGGGGAGATGAGCGTCCCGCCGCCGCTTCCGGCCAGTTGCTGAAGAAGGTGAATGCGACGGTCTTTTTAAATGAAGAATGAAGAATTAAGAATGAAGAGTTCAGAGTTTGGCACACAGATGACACAGATGACACGGAATGACCACAGATTTTTAAAGGGCTTCGCCTGAATCTTTCCCGTTTCAGAAATTAGAAATCTGTGGAAATCTGTCTAATCAGTGTCATCTGTGTGCTGAAAAATCAGAACTCAGAAATCATAAATCATAAATAATGTAACACGACATGAAGACAAGAACATTATTCCTTATACTTGCCGGCTTTTGCCTGGCCGTTACTGCTTCGGCACAGCTGAAGCCCACGCCCGAACAACTGGGCAGCATCTACTATGCCTATCCCGGTCCCGAAAGTGTACAGACACCGGCTCCCGAAGGCTACACGCCCGTTTACATCTCCCACTACGGCCGCCACGGCTCCCGCTGGCGCACGGCGGACGAACACTATAAAGTCATCGTCGACGCCTTCGACTCCTTGCAGGCTGTAGGCGGGCTGACTCCGTTGGGCGAAGACGTGCGCCGGCGTCTGCACGTGGTGTGGGAAGACGCCCGCGGACGCAGCGGCAACATCACCCCCTTAGGCGAGCGGCAGCATCGTGATATCGCCCTGCGCATGTACCGCGCTTACCCCGAAGTCTTTGCCGACAGTGCTGTAGTTGACGCCCGCTCGTCCACCTCGTTGCATTGCGCGCTGAGCATGAGCTAGTTCACCGAAGCCCTGAAGGAACAGAATCCCGCCCTGCGGGTGAGCCGCCGCGCCTACCGGCAATACATGGACTACATCGCCTACACATCGCCCGAGGCCGAAGCTTTCTGCAGCGACACCGCAGCCTGGCGTGCCGGCCTGCGGCAGTTCGAGCGGGAGCACGTCCGCCCCGCCCGTTTCATCGGCGCGTTGCTTGCCGACCCTTCCCGCCTGACGGATGCCGAAGCCCGTTCCCTGATGGACGGACTCTACTGGATAGCCATCGACATGCAGAACTGCCCCCACCTGCGGGACGTCAGCTTCTTCGACCTCTTCACCTACGACGAGCTGTTCGGCCTGTGGCAGGTGGTCAATGCCCGCATGTACGTCTGCAACGCCTGCGCCCCCGCCAACAAAGGGCTGATGCCCCGCCAGGCCGTACACCTGTTGCGCAACATCGTGGAGAGTGCCGACCGTGCCCTTGCCTCCGGCCGGCCGTGTGCCGACCTGCGCTTCGGCCACGACACCCACCTCATCCGCCTGCTGGCCTTGATGGGTGTGGAAGGCTGCGACGGACGGGAGGCCGACCCCGAGAAGTTCCACCTCGCCTGGCAGGACTATCGCGTGTCGCCCATGGCGGCCAACCTGCAGCTCGTCTTCTTCCGCCGCGCCGCCGACGATGATGCGCTGGTGAAGCTGCTCCACAACGAACGCGAAGTGCTCCTCACCGGCCTGGCTCCCGTCTCCGGTCCCTACTACCGCTGGACAGACCTCAGGAGCTGTCTGCTCAGGCTCCTGTCCCGCTGACAAGGCGCGTGCCGCGACGGGCTTATTCCATCGTCTGCACCGTCCAGTCAATCTCCAGCGGGTTATCCTTCATCCGCCAGACCAGCGGCAGTGCAGGATAGTCCAGTATCCACATCTCCTCGCCCTCGGCCTCGTCCCGTACGTGCAGCAGAGGCAGGCCCAAGGCCCGTCCGTCCGCATCCAGCAGGCGGTACACCGTCCGGTTGTAAGCCATCCGGCGGGTCGCTTTCAGGGTGCGGTATGCCTTGCGGCCGATGAGGTAGACCGTCTCGCCGGCGGGCATCACGATGTGCCGCTTGTCCTCCGGCTGCAGGAAGCTGAGCGAGGAACCGTTCTCCACGCCCTCCGGCGTCATCGTATACGAGCCGCTCAGCCATTTCAGTTTGCGTTCGATGCCCCAGGTAAGGCGGATGGAGTCCTGCCGCTGCTCGAAGCTCATCTCAAATCGCCGTGTCTGTCCGTGCAGCTTGAAGACGAACAGGAGCGTGTCCGGCACAGTCTGCGCCGCGGCGCCCCAAACCGTCAGGGCGCAAGTCAATAGAGTAAACAGAATCCTTTTCATTTTCATTGTCTTTTATAGGAATTTCAGAGTTCTGAGTTAAGCACACAGATGACACAGATAAAACGGGATGACCACAGATTTTTAAAGGGGCTGCGCCCGAACCTTTCCCGTTTCAGAAATTAGAAATGAGAAATCTGTGAAAATCTGTCTAATCTGTGTCATCTGTGTGCTGAATTCTTCATTCTTAATTCTTCATTCTTAATTCTTCATTAAAATCATTCTTCATTAAAATCGTTCTTCATTAAAAAGCTTTTTTCCCCATCCGGCAGGCTTGTCGGCCATCTTCAGCACCAGCGTGCCGCCTTGCATCAGCGTGGCGTGCCGCAGGGCCGAGTACGGATAATCCCGTCCGTTGAGCGTGGCGCCGACGATGTACCGGTTCCTTTCCGACAGCCCCTCGGCCACGATGCGGAAGTCCTTGCCGTTCGCCAGGTGGAAAGTCACCTCCCCGAGCATGGGCGTATGGATGAGGTAATAATCCTGCCCGCCGTTCGGGTAGAGGGGCATCATGTGGAACGCCAGCCACGACGACATGGCGCCCGCGTCGTCCCGTCCCGGAATGCCGTCCGCCCGGGGGCTGAAGTGCCTGTCCACGATGGCGCGCGCGCGGTTCGAGCTGCGGTCGGGCCGTCCTATCCAGTGGTAGAGGTAAGGCGTGAGGAAGGCTGGCTCGTTGTTCACGTTGTAGTGGCCGTGGTCGAAGAACGTGTCCAGCCTCCGTTCGAAGGCTTCCGCCCCGCCGCACATGCTGATGAGCCCCGGCACGTCGTGAGGCACGCTGAGCGAGTATTCCCACGAGCTGCCTTCGTAGAAGAACGTGTCCCACCACGGCGTGTACCACGGTCCTTCCGAGGTGACGGGCGTGTAGACATACTTCGGCTTGCGTATGCGGCTGTGCCCGTACACCAGGCTGTCCAGCCATTGCCCCTGCGCGTCGCGCGGCAGGATGAACCCCCGTGCGCCGTCGTGCTCGTAGTCGGCCCGCCACAGGTTCTTCCAGTTCCCGCTTTGCTTCAGGTAGCGCTCCGCCAGTTCCGTCTTCCCCATCCCTTTGGCCACGAGGTAGATGGCATAGTCGCAGTAGCTGTACTCCACGGTGCGGTTGCCGGCCCGCGGGATGCCCCACGGCACGTAGCCCAGCCTCAGGTACTCGTCCAATCCTCCGCGTCCTTCCGCCTCATGGTGCCCGCCCGGGTCCACGGTAGCGTCTTTCAGCATGGCTTCCAGGGCGAGCTCCCAGTCGATGCCCTCCAGTCCCTTCACGTAAGCGTCCGCAATCATGATTTCCGCGTTCGAGCCCCCTTGCGTACGTCCGTTGCAGTTGCCGCTCCGCGCGTCGGGCAGGTATCCGTCGCGTTTGTATATGTACAGCAGCGACTGCACCAGTCCGGCTTCCCGTTCGGGGTCTATCAGCGTGAGCAGGGGCGTACTGGTGCGGTAGGTGTCCCAGATGGCGTAGTAGTCGTCGTAGTAAGGCTGCGGGTCGTTCCACAGCGGGTTCTCGCCCGTGCGGTCGGCCGGCATCATCAGGGCGTGGTAGATGGCGGTGTAGAACATGCGCTTGCGCTCGTCCGGCGTGTCGTCCGCCACCTCGATGCGTCCCAGCAGCCGTTCCCACTGCGCCAGCAGGCGCCGGTGCGTGTCCTCCATGCTCCAGTCGGGCAGGTCGGTGTGGGCGTTGTGCTTGGCCCGTCCGGTGCTCAGGAAAGAGATGCCCATCTTCAGCCGCACCTGGTTTCCCTCGCCGCCAAACCGCAGCAAGGCCCCCGTCTTTTGGTACGAGTCATATTGCTCCTTGCGCCCGTCGTAGATGCTGTCGCCCTTCCAGGTGGCCGTCCGCGCGAAAGGCCGGTCGGTCTGCGCGTAGAAGTAGACGGTGTACGCCCGTCCGTTGTTCCATCCGCCCCGTATGCGGCTGTATCCCTCCACCTCCGTGTCGCTGATGATGTTCACCTCCGAGCCCACGAACTGTTGCGCCTCCCGCGCGTCCGGCACGGGATTCTCTCCGAGGAAGAATCCCGCGTCGATGGCCAGCGACTGCAGCGAGTCTTCGGGGTACGTAAACCGGTAGAGCGCGGCCCGTCCGGCGGTGGTTATCTCCGTCCGTATGCCGTTCTCCTTGTAGCGGGTGTCATAATATCCCAGTGTGAAATGCTCTTCCTCGCGGTGGAAGTAGTGGTGTATGCGGTCCATGCCCGTGCAGAAAGGCTGCACCAGTATGTTGCCGTATTTCTGTCCGCCTCCCGTCCCGCTGATGTGCGTCTGCGCGAATCCGTCCACCCGTGTGGGCATGGGGTCCCAGCCGTTGTTGGGCGCCGGCGTGCAGTCCGGCGAAGGCTTCACCATGCCGAATGGGCAGGTCGGCCCGATGAACACACGCCCCAGTCCTTCGCTCCCGATGCGCAAGTCCACGTACTTGGTCAGCGGGAAATCCTCAGTTGCTGAGGCGTTTGTTAATGTCAAAGCTAACGCAATGCCTAGTAGTGTCTTAAGTGTTTGCATAATAGGTAAAGTGTATGATGGTTATCGGACGCAAATATAAACAAATGCTTTGAATTAGATATAAAAAACTCCCCGACTTTCTTAAGGAGAGGGGGAGCTTTTAATAACATAATAAATGTTTGATGATTATTACTTCAGTGCGGTCAAGGCCTCCTTGATACGGCGGATGGCTTCAACTATATTTTCATCGCTTGTCGCATAACTCATGCGGATGCAGTCCGGTGCTCCGAAAGAGGTACCGCCTACGCAAGCCACATGGCCTACCTCAAGCAAGTACATGGCCAGGTCATCAGAGGTATTGATGACACGGTCGCCGGCACGTTTGCCGAAGTAGTAGCTACACTTGGGGAAGAGATAGAAAGCACCTTCGGGTACGTTGACTTCTAAACCAGGAACTTCCTTGGTCAGTTTTACGATGAGGTCACGGCGACGTTGGAATGCCTGGCGCATTTCTTCTACCGGAAGCTGTGTACCAGTATAAGCGGCTTCGGCAGCCTTCTGAGATACAGAACAAGGGCCGGAAGTATATTGGCCTTGCAACTTGTTCACGCCTTTCACAATCCATTCGGGAGCGGCAATGAAACCAATACGCCATCCCGTCATGGCATACGCTTTAGACACACCATTGACAATGACTGTACGGTCCTTCATTGCAGGTATTTGGGCGATGCTGTGATGACGGCCGATGTAGTTGATGTGCTCGTAGATTTCATCAGCTATGACAATGACCTGAGGATGTTTCTCCAGTACGGCGGCCAGGCCGGCTAATTCTTCAGCGCTATAGACTGAACCGGTCGGGTTGGACGGAGAACAAAGAATCAATGCTTTGGTTTTGGGAGTAATGGCGGCTTCCAGTTGGGAGGGCGTAATCTTAAAATCTTGTTCGATACCAGCCGTTACAATGACTGGCTTTCCTTCGGCCAGCTTTACCATTTCCGGATAGCTCACCCAGTAAGGAGCCGGTACAATGACTTCATCACCCGGATTGACGAGTGTCAGGATAGTGTTGCAAACGGACTGTTTGGCACCGTTGGCGCAAGAAATCTGAGCGGCTGTGTATTCTAGACCGTTTTCGTTCTTCAGCTTTGCCACAATAGCGTTACGCAAGGCTGGATAACCGGCCACAGGCGAATAACGTGAATAGTTCTCATCGATGGCTTTCTTGGCCGCTTCTTTGATGTGATCGGGCGTATTGAAGTCCGGCTCACCTACACTCAGGTTAATTACATCCACACCTTGTGCCTTCAGTTCGGCACTCTTTTGGGACATGGCCAATGTCGCAGAAGGCGACAGGCTGTTCAAACGATCAGATAATTGGTTCATCTTTTTATTATTTACAATTTGCTATTTACAAATTACAGTTTATCTCTGTGTCGACTTATTGTCGGACGTTACTTGTTGAAGTGTAACGTGTGCCCCATACGTTCTTTTTTGGTATGCAGGTATCGCTCGTTGTACGGATTGGGGGTTACCTCAATAGGAATGTTTTCTGTAATTTCCAGTCCATAGGCTTCCAAACCCACCCGCTTCACAGGATTATTGGTGAGCAGGCGCATCTTGTGCACACCCAGTTCGCGAAGAATCTGTGCGCCTACGCCATAATCGCGTTCATCGGCCAAATGCCCCAGACAGATGTTGGCGTCTACGGTATCCATACCATCCTCTTGCAGTTTGTAGGCTTTCATCTTTTCCATCAGTCCGATGCCACGTCCTTCCTGATTCAGGTAGACTACGACACCTTTGCCGGCTTGTTCTATCATCTGCATGGCCTTGTGTAGCTGCTCTCCACAATCACAACGCATAGAGCCGAGAATGTCACCTGTGGCGCACGATGAGTGTACCCGTACCAAAATGGGCTCGTCCGGTTTCCATGTTCCTTTGAAGAGAGCCATATGTTCCAATCCGTTGGACTTCTGACGGAAGGCTATCAGACGGAAGTCGCCATAGGCGGTGGGCATGTGGACTTCCACTCCTTTCTCTACGATGGATTCCTGCTTCAGGCGATAGGCTATCAAATCTCGTATGGAAATCAGTTTCAAACCATATTTATCAGCCATTTGGCGCAATTCTGGCAGGCGTGCCATAGTACCGTCTTCGTTCATGATTTCCATCAAAGCTCCTGCGGGATAAAGTCCTGCCAAGCGACAAAGATCGATGGTTGCCTCTGTATGTCCGGCGCGGCGAAGCACGCCTTTTTCTTGAGCATAAAGCGGATTGATGTGTCCCGGACGTCCAAAGGTGGCGGGTGTTGATGTAGGATCGGCCAGCGCTTGGATGGTGGCGGCACGGTCGGCGGCGGATACACCGGTGGTACATCCTTCCAATTTGTCTATTGTCACGGTGAAAGGAGTGCCCAGTACGGAGGTGTTGTCCATCACTTGGTGAGGTAAGTCCAACTCCTTGCAACGCGAGACGGTAATGGGAGCGCACAGTACGCCACGGGCGTGTATCAGCATGAAGTTCACTTTCTCGGGGGTGATTTTCTCGGCCGCTATAATCAAGTCGCCTTCATTCTCACGGTCTTCGTCATCCACTACGATTACAAAGTTTCCGGCCTTGAATTCCTCAATGGCCTCCTCAATGGTATTTAGTCTTACATTCTCCATACAATATAGGGTTTTATAAGTTCTTATCTTTCTCTATTACAGTTATAACATCATTGTTTGTCTTGATGATTCGCTCCAAGTCCTTGCATAGGCGCAGGCGGAATGCCCAGATGCGGAAATACAGGAACAGGCCGACAGGAAACAGAATGCCACATGCCAGATTCATCCAATACGTGCGGAAAGGACGGGTGTGCGCTCTGGTCGGGATGATGGGGTAGTTGTTCAATATATTGAGCAATATAGCCGATCGGGAGTTTGACATTTCTTCCACCAGCGTTTCCAATCGTTCGTGTATATGCTCCACTTCTTCGTCCTGTGTATCTTTCATCCAAAGTCGGAAGTAATTGGGGGCACGCTTCAGATTGTGTTCCTGCATGTATCGCAGGCAGTCCTCGCTAAGCTGTCGCAAGTCACCGGGCAGGCGTTGGTAATCCGGATCGTTGATGATGACTTCCTTGCGGAAAAGATGGCGGACGCTGCGTATGCCGACTATTTTCTTAATCCAATGCAGGTAAGCATCAGCATTGAGTACAACTGAATCGTTGTTAGACTTGTAAGTCAGGAACGCACCCAATGGCGCCAATACGGCCGTACTGGTCCACATACCCATCCAGACAATCCATTTCCCGTCACGGGCCATTTTGTAACCGGTATTATTAATAATGTAGTAGACGATAAATATCATCACGGACACCACTACCGGCATACCCAAACCACCTTTGCGGATGATGCCTCCCAGCGGCGCGCCGATGAAAAAGAAGATAAGACAAGCCAATGAAAGCGTCAGTTTTTCGTGCCAGGCGGTCATGTGGCGGCGCATGTTGCTGTCGGTGGTCGTGATGTTGAAGCTTTTGAAATTCCAGTCACTGGCCGAACTCTCAGCCCGGCTTACGGCAGATTTTATGATTTTTTCCTTCTCGGACAAGGTCTGTACGTTGTACAGGCTGTCTACATTGTAGTAAGCCGGATTGGCTTCTTCTATCCGGGTCGTATCATTCTTGGAAAGCGAGGATACCACGGAGAATGTACCGGTCATGGCTTCGGTGAAATAGGAGCGTCCTATACTGTCGTTGCGCACTGCCATAGAGTCGATATCCTCTTGCAGTGTGACCATATTTTTAGTATTGAACTGGCCGCTCATGATGCCCTCGTCCGCCATGTTGAAGTCCGAGTCGAACTCGATGATGGCGTGTTTCTCGCGGAAAGTCTCGCGTCGGTAGGGCACGTTCCGTTGGTTCATGTTTTGCGACTTCAAGTTCTCAAACTGCTCTCCGTTGAACAAATGCAGATAGAGGTGTTGTTTGTCAGCCGTCATTTCCAGTCTTCCGGAGTCGGACTTGATGATTTGCGCATTTTCGAAACCTTTCTCAAAGTTATATATCAGCACATCGTATAGCATACCGGTTTCGCGGTTTTTCTTCTTGACATACAGATTATAACCGTCAATTTCGTCATAGAATACACCCTCGGGGATGTCCAATTCGGGCGACTTCTGTCGCATGGAAATCAATAACGTCCAAAGTTTGGTTTGGGCCTTGGGACCGATGACATTCTGAAAGTAGAATGAAACACCACAGATGAAACAGGTGAAGACTATCAGCGGACGCATGATTTTGATAAGCGAGATGCCGGCAGCTTTCATGGCCAGCAACTCGAAACGCTCACCGAAGTTGCCGAAAGTTATCAGCGCGGCTAGCAGGACTGCCAAGGGTAACGATGCGGGCACCAGCGTCAGTGCCGAATAAAAGAAAAATTGGGCAAGTACGCTCATTTCCAACCCCTTGCCAACCATCTCATCCACGTATCTCCACAAGAATTGCATCATGAAGATGAACAGGCAGATGAAGAACGTCCCGGCAAAGAGCCAGCAGTAACTCTTCAGAATGAATTTATCTAACTTTTTTATGTGCAGCATTTTACTCGTTTCATGCAATGAGAGCACAAAAGTAGCACAAAAAAAGAAGTGCGTAAAATTTTTAATTGAAAGTTAACTAAAATCCGCACTTCCGGCGTAAAGTTTCCACTTCAGAGTTCCATAATTCACAAGAATCATCCACTTCGTCCGCATTGGCAAAGTCGGTTATCTCCAATGTGAAGTCGTTGGTCAGCTCGCTGTTTGTCATTCTGATTTCAAAATATTCACGCTCGTTGCCACCGTCCAACCAGCGGAAACGGATGAATGAATAAGCCCGCACAGCAATGATGGCGGCACTTCTCGATTCCGTTTTCCCCCAATAGAACGTGACGGTTTTGTCATCCGATTGCACTTTGTCCGCAAACCAGTCTTCCAGTCCGCTCGGAGTGCTGATAGCATTCCACAAGATGGATTTCGATGTGGCGTTCAGCGAATATTGTAAGTGAATTTTTTGTCTTTCCATGGTCTTTCTTATTCTAACGGCCGCCAAGATAGACACTTTATTTCTAATTACAAAAGGCATGGGCATATTTTTTACGAAAAAGATGCGGTGCATCGCCTTGGAGTATGCGATGGTTAGGGCGGGACTACGCGAAACATTGCCGTTGCAGAAGGGAAGAAAATAAAAATATAAAAAGAAAAATGAGATTTCTTTTGGTAGGTTAAATAAAAGCCGTATCTTTGCAC
>CALUOV010000029.1 GCA_944322275.1 uncultured Bacteroides sp.
CCTGTCAGATGGGGTGAAGGCTCTTTTTTATAAATGCTTGGAACGATTACCAAAAGCGATTGCGTTCGGGGCAATATTCAAATCCCACGGTTTTCAACTTTTTGATAATGTCCGCTTTATCCACGTCCATATCCTCGCAAAGCGCGTCGAGCGAAGGATAGAAATCACGCAGTTTCAAGTTGATGAAACTATACAGCATCATCGGATCTTCAGGTAATTTCATTGCAACAATCTTTTTAAATTAAAAAAATAATACCGGGCGCAAAGGTACGAATCTTTCGGTAACAGAGGATTGATTTAAGTCAAATCCCTGATTCCTTCTTCCTGTTTTCATTCGGGCTGTAGCTCGTTGGCCGAGGAAGGCAGTTGTTTCCAACCTTCGCCGAAAGCGTCATAGGCGTCAGTTACTACTACAAACGCGCGTGGGTCGGCTTCTTTTATTTTCAGTTTTACGCCTGTCACTTCTTTATAGCTTACCACCAGGAAGAGCATTTCTTTGTCTGCACCAGTGTAGAGGCCGCTGCTTTTGATGCATGTGGCCGTACGGTCGAGGTCTTTCAGAATGTAATGGTGCAGCTCCGTCAGGCGCTGGTCGCTGATGACGAATATCAGTTTGTCATTCTTGGCTCCGTTGATCGTGTAGGCAATGACACGGGAGATAATGAAGATGGATATCAGCGAATAGAGCGAAAGGTGCAAAGCAGGCTGCCCCATATCTTCGGCACCACCTATGCCTAGTCCTATTACCGCCAGACCGAAACAGACTACTGTTCCGTCTACTAACAGTATGGCGCGTGAGAAACGGATGTGGCAATACTTCTGCAACAACATGCCCACGATGTCACTTCCCCCTGTGGTAGCCTGCTGGCGAATGACAAGTCCCGTGCCGGCACCGATGATGACTGCCCCGATAACGCTGGTCAGCATCAGATGATCCGATAGGTCCATGCAGCCTCCAAGCAATCGGGCCGGATCCAAAGCTTCCAAAGCTTCCCGTGTAGGGTAGACCAAGCGTGAGAGTATGTTCATCATCAGAGGGGTAATCAGGGCGGCTGCGATGGTACGTGTACCCAATTTAGCCCCCAGTAATACAACGGAGAGGATGAGCAGAGGTACATCAAACATGTAGCCAAACGTACCCACCTGAATGGAAGGAAACAGGTTGTGGAGCACAATACTGGCACCGTATACACCCCCTGGAACAATGTTGTAGGGATTGATAAAAAACACAAAGCCCGATGCTAATATGAAGCATCCTAGCAAGATATTTACCCATGCGCATAAAGTATTCTTCATAGGATATTCTATTTTTATGCGGCAAATATACAAAATTGTTGCCACATAAAGAAATCCTGTCACCTCATTCCACGCGCTTTGTAGACACGTTCCTTGGCATCGTTAATTTCTTGAAGTTTCTTCTCGGCGGCTTTTCGAATGTCTTCACCCAACGTAGCCACCTTGTCGGGATGATGTTTCAAAGCCAGTCGACGATAGGCGGCACGCACTTCGGCATCGGTAGCCTCGGGCGATACCTCCAGCACCTTGTAAGCATCTTCCAATGAGTTTCCGCCCAAGTTGAGTATCGACTCAACCTCTTTGTCCGACAAGCCCATCGACAAGGCTACCTCTTTCAATGCCTCAATCTCTGCCTGACACACATTGCCATCGCTTTGCGCTATCTTGGCCAGGAAATCCAGCATCTGCAAACGCTCCTCTACAGTCAGGTTAGCGGCTATCTGCGCTCCGCATTCGTGAATCGTGTTGCGGAAGGCCATTGGGTTTGTACGCTCCATCTGTTTGCGTTGCTCGAAAAGATTCAGCAATATCTGTTCGCCCTCGCTTACCGCAGACTCTCCGAAATTGGTGCGCAAAAAACGCCGTACGAACTCCATTTCGCTATGCATGATACGTCCGTCAGCCCGGATGATGTACGATGCCATGACAAGCATCGAGAACAGAAAACTATTGCGCTGGCCCATATAGCCCGTTGCATTGTCGCCATAACTTCCTTCTCCGTAAGCGCCGCCAGCAGCCGAAGTCTTCTCAAATAACGATCCTATCGCATATCCGGCTAAAGCGCCCAAAGGTCCCATCGCCATAAAGCCGACGATGCCTCCTATCCATTTTCCAAATCCCATAATCTTTTCTTAAATCCTTATTACAAAGATACAGCTTTTTTCCATATTCGCAAAAAGGGTCGTACGGATTTTCCTAAAATCTGCAACCCGGCATTTGCTCGTCTTTGTAAGCGGCTGATTCTCAATGTGAAAATACGATTTTTACGAAATCGACTCAAAAACGCCTCCTTAGCGGCCTTTGTTTTTTGGCTATGTTCGGCAGAGTGTTTATCTTTGTCCTGTGAAAACGAAGCCAAGCCTTCGCATAATTTAAATTCTATCGCATATATATATATTATGAAGAAGATTCTGCTTATGGGTGCATTATGCCTGCTGTGCGGCACCTCTTTGTTGGGGCAGCAAGTACGACTGGCGTCTTACAACGTGCACAATTGCATCGGGATGGACAATATGCGTGACTACAACCGCATAGCCGACATCATCAGGCAAACGGGGGCGGACGTGGTGGCCTTGCAGGAACTGGACAGCGTAACCCGGCGCAATGGCGGCGTTTACGCGTTGTCCGAATTGGAGAAACTGACTGGCTTGCACGGTACGTTCGCCGCGGCGATACCTTACGATGGGGGGAGCTACGGCATCGGAATATTGTCTAAAGAAAAACCGCTTTCCTGCAAAATAGTGCCTATGCCCGGACGTGAGGAGAAGCGTGTTATGCTGATGGCCGAATTCAAGGATTACGTGTTTTGTGCCACTCACCAGTCACTTACGCCGGCTGACCAACTGGCATCCGTCGGGGAGATTGTCGAGGCGGTGAAAAATATCCGCAAACCCTTGTTCTTGGCAGGCGACATGAACTCTGTTCCCGATGAGGCGCCCCAGCGGGAATTGGGCCGGCACTTCATCGCGCTGACGGATACTTCGTTGCCTTCCTATCCGGCCGACAAGCCGGAGGTCTGCCTGGACTACATTTATGGTTACAAGGGCAACGGCTATACTTTCAGCGTATTGCGGACACAGGTCGTTCCGGAAAAAGAAGCTTCCGACCATCGGCCTGTACAAGTGGATCTGAAAATTGAAAGGGAAAGAAAATGAAGAAAGAAGATTTTATGCGGCAGGCCATTCATCTGGCCATAGAGAATGTGAAGAACGGGGGCG
Source organism: uncultured Bacteroides sp. (assembly GCA_944322275.1). GTDB lineage: Bacteria > Bacteroidota > Bacteroidia > Bacteroidales > Bacteroidaceae > Bacteroides. The sequence continues at coordinate 3,234 of CALUOV010000029.1, forward strand.
GCCCTTTCGGAGCTGTCATCGTGAAGGATGGTGAGACCGTGGCTACGGGCGTAAACCGGGTGACGGCCAGTCATGACCCTACGGCACATGCCGAAGTGAGTGCCATACGGGCGGCCTGCGCCAAGTTGGGGACGTTCGATTTGTCCGGATGTGACATCTATACTTCGTGTGAGCCTTGTCCCATGTGTCTGGGTGCCATTTATTGGGCACGTCTCGACCGGATTTATTATGGCTGTGACAAGACGGACGCCGCACGTGCCGGTTTCGATGACTCTTTCATTTATGAAGAAATTGCCTTGGAGCGTGAGGATCGTCGCAAACGGATGGAGGAACTTCTGCCCGAAGAAGCTGCTCAGAGTTTCAAGGCTTGGTTGGAGAAGGAGGACCGGGTGGAATATTAGCCTTCACACCTCCAGCTTAAAACCGGCTGAATTTGTGTCTTCCCCTCCTCACTGTTATGCCTTTTTTATTAAAAATGTGCAGAGATAATACGAATCGGCAAGGTGGCAAAATTTCTGCAGGTGATAATTCAATGGGTTTACGTGATGAATGTGACATAAATCAATTCTGATATAACGCTAATGCCTTATCTTTGCAGCCCGAAAAAAACAGGTGTTAGTTTTTAGGATATGAGAAAGAGTCTTATTGCATTGGCATTCGGCACTTTAGGATTGGGGATAGCCGAGTTTGCCATGATGGGTATCTTGCCCTACGTTGCCGAAGATTTGAACATTAGCATCCCTGCGGCGGGGCATTTGATTTCGGTTTATGCGCTAGGGGTGTGTTGTGGCGCTCCCATGTTGTTATTGGCCCGGAAGCGTCCGTTAAAACAGACGCTTTTATTGCTGATGGCGTTGATGACCGTGGGTAATTTGTCTGCCTCGCTGGCTCCTAATTATTGGGTATTGTTAGCAGGGCGTTTTATATCAGGGCTTCCTCACGGGGCTTATTTCGGGGTAGCTTCCATTGTGGCGGGTAAGCTGGCCGAGGAAGGTAAGGGGTCTGAGGCTGTTTCTATCATGATAGCAGGTATGACAGTGGCCAATTTGTTTGGCGTGCCTCTTGGCACTTCGTTGAGCCACTTGATTTCGTGGCGAGTTACCTTCCTTTTTGTAGGCATTTGGGGACTGATCGTGCTGTATTATATTTGGCGCTGGATTCCTGTTGTGAGCGGGTTGAAGGATACGGGGTTCAAGGGGCAGTTCCGTTTTCTTAAGAGGCCGGCTCCGTGGTTGATATTGGGTGCCACAGCCTTGGGTAACGGAGGTGTCTTCTGCTGGTATAGTTATATCAATCCGTTGCTGACCGATGTATCTGGATTTAGCACTGAGAGCATCACTTCGTTGATGGTGTTGGCCGGTTTCGGCATGGTGGTGGGCAATCTGGTGAGCGGTCGTATGTCCGATCGTTATACACCGGGTCGGGTAGGCGCGTTCGTTCAGGGCGGCATCTGTCTTATTCTCCTGCTGATATTCTTTCTGGCACCCTATGCCTGGTGTTCAGCGTTACTGATGGCTTTGTGTACGGCGGGTCTGTTTGCCGTATCTAGTCCCGAGCAGGTGCTTATCATCCGGGTGGCACCGGGTGGCGAGATGTTGGGAGGTGCATGCGTGCAGATAGCGTTTAATCTTGGCAATGCCATTGGTGCCTATGTGGGAGGACTTGCTACGGGTTATGGCTATCAGTATCCGGCGTTGTTCGGTGTACCCTTTGCACTGGTCGGATTTACTTTATTCTTTATCTTCTATAAAAAATATCAATCCGAATACTGATTTCTTCGAAGATTTTTCCGTATGTTTGCTCCCCGATAATCAATTAAAAAAGTAGAAAAGTATGAAAACATGGAATGTGCTGAGTTTGTGGATCGCGTGTGTATGGGCTTGTGTATTAACCTCTTGCGGAGATGATATTACGTACTATACGATTCAGAACAGCGATGAGTTGTTGTGTTCGCGTACGTGGGTAGTAGAGGAAGCTGTGAAGAACGAGGACGGAGTGTTGGTGAGCTGTGTGCATCAGTTAAAATTCTCAATGTCAGGTTATAGCGGACAGGAGATTTACCAGTATTACTACACCGGTGAAAGTCGTCCGTATAGCGAGATAACCCATAATTTTGATTGGGAATGGATGGATAACGCAAAAGAGGGCATACGGATAGATTTCGGTGCGGGAAACATCGTTTATTTTGAGAACGTCTGGGTACGCGAACATTATTTGTCCGGGAAGTTGAACGGTGAGCAAATAACATTTACAGATGCCAATTATAGGAAGTAATTCTATCTGTAATCTGGGTATTGTCTTCTGTAATTCATTTACACGAAATGTGAGGGAAACGGTGTACATTTGCAGCCGGGAACTTGTGTTATAAATGAATTATTAAAGATTGAATAGAGATATGCGATTAATTAAGGACCAAGAATTTGGAGGCGAGCGTCCTTTGTTTGCCTCTCACGATCTTCATTTGGACAACGTAGTGATTCGTGCCGGAGAATCGGCCATCAAAGAATGTAGCAATATCGTGGCCACCAGGTGTCGTTTTGAGGGTAATTATCCCTTTTGGCACGTACATGGATTCACTATCGAGGATTGCTATTTTGCTGTAGGTGGGCGTTCGGCTTTGTGGTATTCCGATCACCTGACGATGAAGAATACGGTGATAGACGCACCTAAGATGTTTCGCGAGATGAATGACATTGACATTGAGAATGTGCAGATGAATGACGCCGATGAAATATTTTGGAGGTGTAACCGCATCCGGGTGAAGAATCTGAAACTGCATGAGGGAACTTATCCTTTCATGTTCAGTCAGGACATCTACGTGGATGGACTGGAGAGTGATAGCAAGTATGTTTTTCAATACGTGAAAAACGTAGAGATACGTAATGCGAAAATTACCACAAAGGATGCTTTTTGGGAGGTGGAGAATGTTACTATCTATGATTCGGAGTTGAATGGTGAATATTTGGGGTGGCACTCTAAGAATTTGCGTCTGGTGAATTGCCATATTTCGGGCGAGCAGCCTTTGTGCTATGCACACGACCTCGTATTGGAGAATTGTACGTTTGACCCTTCTTGTGACCGCGCTTTCGAATATACCACACTGCAAGCCGAGATACGTGGATCTATTACGAATATCAAAAATCCCACTTCGGGGCGTATTGTGGCAGACAGCATCGGATCAATCACGCTAGACGAAAACATTCAGGCACCCGCCAATTGCATGATTGAAGAAAGAAAATCATAGGCGGGTGAAGGTTAAAGAAAAGGGAAATGGGGCGGATTAGTTTAGTACAATTCGCCCCATTTTGTAGGTCACTTTACGGATGATGTTTCCATCCTTGTCTTTCTCTACGAACGGTCCGTCCTTTTTACCTTGTTTGAAAAAGCCTTCCGCACGGTTTCCGTTTTTATCTTCTTGTACACCACTTCCTTCCTCCAGACCGTTCACAAAGCCGCCGGTGTATCGGGTACCGTCTGTAAGAATCAGCGTGCCTTGCCCGTTGAACGTGTTGTTTTTCCATTCTCCTTCGTAGTAATCTCCGTTATTCCATTTATAGATGCCATGACCACTGCGCTCGTTATCTTTCCACTCGCCCTCGTACACGGCTCCGTTGGCCCAGGTGAAAGTGCCTTTTCCCTCTTGCTTTCCGTTTTCAAAATGGCCTACATATTTGTTCCCATCGATATGATAATAGATGCCTTCGCCCGTGCGTTCGCCTTGCACGTAGGAGCCTTCATACCGATCGCCCGTATGAAAGAAATAGATGCCCTTGCCGTGTTGCATGTCCTCCTTCCAATGGCCTACATACTTGTCGCCGTTGGCGTACTCAAAGGTTCCATATCCGTCGCGCAGGTCGTTTTTCCACTCTCCTTCATATCTGCTTCCATCGTTCCACGTCAACACGCCTTTGCCGTCCTTCTTATCATCTTTCCAGGTGCCTTTGTATTCCGATCCGTTCTTCCATGTATAGGTGCCTTCGCCTTCGCGTTTGTCATTTACCCAGTTCCCTCGATAAACATCGTCATTGTAATAATACATAGTTCCTTCGCCCATCTGGTAATCTTGATACCATAATCCTTCGTAGCGATTATTGTTGACAAAATAATAGGTGCCGCGTCCGTGCTGCTGGTCTTGAAACCATTGGCCTTCGTAACGTTCGCCATCCGTAAAGGTGTATACGCCATATCCTTGGCGTTTGCCTTTCACGTATTCGCCTTCATATGTATCACCCGACTTGAATACCGTTTTCCCTTTGCCCATTGGCTTACGGCCTTTCATCTCACCCGTGTACACTGACCCGTCCTTGAAGGTATAGGTGCCGATGCGGGTGTCGGAGGAAAACACACTTTTCACTTTACCAAGTAAACCTTTTCCACTCTCTTGCGTCAGGCCAGGCTGGGCAAAGCAGGCGGAGAATAATGCGATATATAATAACTTATTCATTTTCGTTTTTATTTATTTTTCGGACAAATATACAATTTATCCGCTAATAGGGAAAAAGCGTAAGGATATTCAGTTCGTTTTTTTACCCGAAACTACTTCTTTTAAATTCTCTTTGCACAAGTATTCTTCGGCCAGGCGTTGAATCTCTTCTGGGGTAATGGTCTTGATGGTATAGAGGCTATCATCGAAAAAGGAAGCCGGAAGATCCGATGTCTGGAGGAATATCCATGCGTCCGCCAATGAGAAGGCCGACTCATAACTACGGCACATGTCGCCCAGCATGTAATTGCGCACCATGGCAAGTTCTTCCTCCTGCACCTGTTCCTTCTGCAAACGGTCTATCTCCCGATACACCTCGTGGATGAGTGGTTCTACAAACTCGTTGGCCGTCTCCGTGCCAATGATGAGTGAGCTTACTCCGGGGTAGGATACCAAGCCGGCCGATATGCCATACGTGTAGCCTTTTTCCTCGCGGATATTGGACATCAGGCGGCTCCCGAAATAGCCCCCGAAGAGGGTGACCAGTACACGCAATTTGTGATAATCGGGATGATGCCTCTCCAATGTGGTCATACCCATTTTAACGGCACTTTGCATGGCATCAGAGCGCTCGATGAAAAATCTTTTTTCTGTCAGGGGCATCGGAGTGAAATTTTTGTGTGGCATCGGCTTATGGCAATTGCCAAAAGACTCTTGGCCGAAGTGTTTTTCGATGAGCGTCAGGCAATCATCGGTTACTCGCCCTGCCACATACAGGGAACAATTGTCCGAGTGATAATAATCTTCGTAAAACTCGCGCAGCGCTTCACGGGTGATGTGTTTGTAATCCGCTTCCTGCACCACACGCCCGCAGGGATGGTGTTTCCCGAAGATGGCTTCGGCCAAGCCCCGATGAGCCAGAAAATCTACTTTGGAGGAATTTACTTTGAACTGTTGAATGTTATTATCGATGATGGTTTGTAATTCTTTTTCCGGAAACACAGGCTCCTTCACCATGCTCTCAAGCACGTCCAGTGTCTGAGGAAGGTATTTATTCAAGGAATAGAGAGTGATGAAGGCATACTCCGCCGCACTTGTAAGTTCCAGCCACGCACCATAATAATCCAGCCTCTCAGCTATCTCGGAGGAGGTATAACGCACGGTGCCTTCACGCAACATGCGATTGGTGAACAAAGCCTGCAGGGGCAAGCGTTGGTGCCATCGTCCGCCTTTCATCAGGACATCAATGCGGACTACTTCATTATCGCCTGCATTGAGTATATTCAATGGGATACTATTGGGCATGACTTGGCGCTCCGGACGTTGTATTACGAAATTTGCCGGTTCACATACCGGAGGTTGAATGGTTCTTTCTGTCATGGATATAGGGCGTTTATAGTATATTCAGGTATTTCAATCCACATTGCACGTACTCGCGTGTCCAGTCTTCAGGTCTGATAATGTTATCTCCACACATCAGTAGGTCTATGTCAAGCTTTACGATTTCCAAGTGCTTGTCCTCGGGGCGTCGGCCCGCTTCGTGCTCAATGCGTTTTAAGCATGCGTATACATCCTCTGCATGCAAGTCGGAATGAAAGCATGCCACCTGGTTGGAGAATGGACCGGTGCGATGCAGATACAAGGGGGCAGTCTCCATCTCACGGGAGAAGAGGATGTCCCTGAAAAGGGCGGATAGACGCTTTCGTGCCAAGCGCATGTTCGCTCGTCGGTGCTCGTTGCTCCCGATGCTTACGACATACCTCATTTTTCTTAATTAAACAAGTCGTCCAAGCCCATGCTGGGATTGGGTTCTACAATGTTTTCATTCTCTATATTCTCCGTGGCGCACGGGTCATAGTCCTCGGGAAGTTGGAAAGTTTCTTCGGGATCATAACCCAACGTTTTGTCGGCATACACGCGTTGCATGTATTTCACCCAAATGGGTAATGCCATGGACGCACCTTGCCCGTGATTCATATAATCAAAATGAATGTCGCGGTCCTCGCCTCCTACCCAACAGCCAGACACCAATGAAGGTGTGAATCCCATGAACCAGCCATCGGCGTTATAGTTGGTGGTGCCGGTCTTTCCACCCATGTCGGCTTCTATACCCAAACGACGCACGCGCATGGCTGTTCCTTCATTGACCACGGCACGGAGCATGACCAACATCTTATAAGCACTGGAAGTGCTGATGACTTCGTTCATCTCTGGAGAGAAAGTAGCCAGCAGGTTTCCTTCGTTGTCCTCGATGCGGGTGACAAACAATGGAGCTACCCGGATGCCCCGATTGGGGAAAGCGGTGTAAGCGCTTACCATCTCACCCACCGAAATCTCACAAGGTCCTAAGCAGAGCGATACGCTGGGGACGATTTCTTTATTACGCACTCCGAAATTCTGCACCAATCTTTTCAACTCATAGGGATTGAGTTTACTCATCAGGTAGGCCGTAATCCAGTTGTCGGAGTTAGCCAGGCCCCACTTCAAAGTCACTATTTCGCCGATACGCTTCTTGTTTGAGTTTCGGGGTGTCCAAGGGATGCCGTTCTCATCCAGCAAGGTGTAGGACACGTGGCGTGCTTCATCGCAGGGCGAGAAGCCGTTTTCCATGGCCAGAGCATAGACGTAGGGCTTCATGGTGGAGCCTATCTGTCGGCGTCCTACCATGGCCATGTCATATTTGAAGTAGTGGTAATTAGGGCCACCTACGTATGCCTTCACATGTCCGCTTCGAGGATCCATCGACATGAATCCCGCACGCAGGAAATGCTTGTAATAGCGGATGGAGTCGAGCGGAGAGAGCACAGTGTCCACCTCGCCCGCCCAACTGAAGACGGACATCTCGTGGGGGGTGTTGAAAGCTTTCATAATTTCTTTCTCCGATGCGCCGTGTTTTTTCATCGAACGGTATCGGTCGGTTTGGCGAATATTACGCATCAGGATTTCGTCCACTTGCTCTTGCGTCAGGCGGAAGCTGTAGGGAGCTTTCTTGCGACCTTTCTTTTCCTTGAAGAAATACGTTTGAAGCTCTTTGAGGTGCTCTACCATAGCATCCTCGGCATATTGCTGCATACGCGAGTCTATTGTAGTATATATTTTCAGTCCATCGGTATAGAGGTTATACTTGCTCCCATCGTGCTTACGGTTCTTCTCGCACCATCCGAAGAGGGGATTGGTCTCCCAATCAAGCGAGTCTTCATAGAATTTCTGCATCTGCCAGCCCCGGTATTTCGACTTGTCGGGCTTCTTGGCAGTCATCACTCCGCGCAGGTATTCACGGAAGTAGGTGGCAAGTCCCTCGTTATGGTCCACCCTGTTGTAGTGCAACTCCAAGGGAAGGGCTTGCAGGGAGTCACATTCCACTTGTGTCAGGAAGCCCGCTTTGCGCATCTGGTCTAACACCACGTTTCGTCGTCCGCGTGCCCGTTCATTGAAGCGCACGGGGTTGTACAGAGAGGGATTCTTACACATACCCACCAACGTGGCCGCTTCTTCTATTTTCAGGTCTCGAGGCTCACAATCGAAATAAGTGTGCGAGGCCGTCTTGATGCCCACAGCGTTATTCAGGAAGTCGAATTTGTTGAGGTACATCGTGAGAATTTCCTCTTTGGTGTAGTATCGTTCCAGCTTAACGGCTATCACCCATTCGATGGGCTTCTGGAAAAGACGCTCCATGGTGTTCTCCGCACTGGGCGAATAGAGTTGTTTGGAGAGTTGCTGGGTAATGGTGCTTCCTCCGCCTGCGTTCTTCTGCATCAGGATGCCACGCTTCACCACGGCACGGAACAAAGCTTTGGCATCAATACCCGAATGCTCGGCAAAACGTACGTCTTCCGTGGCGATGAGGGCATTGATAAGGTGGGGGGAGAGGTCCTGATATCCGACATAGATGCGGTTCTCTGTACTATAGGAGTAGGTCCCCAGTACCTTTCCGTCGGCCGACATCACTTCTGTGGCAAATTTATAATTCGGGTTTTCCAAATCTTCTACCGGAGGCATGTAGCCTATCCAGCCTTTTGAAATGGAGACAAATAGCAATATACAAGCCAACACAAGGATGACCAAGAGAATCCAAAGTGTAATTACGACCTTTTTTATCATAATTTGATGTTACGGGTTTTTCAAGAAAAAAGATGTTTCTGATTATTCCTCTTCCGCAAACATCGGGTCCCAAGCTGGAAGTCGTACGGGCTTTTCCTTGAAGAGTTTCATCACTTCTTCGGGCACATACTTGGTTTCTACCACAAGACGGAACATGTATTCGTTGAACCACTCATCAGTCATGATAAGATGTCCTTGATATCCGGATAAGGCTCCCCAACTGTTTTCCACCATCCACTTCGTAGGCTTACCTTGATCGTCTAAGTCAACGGCCATCAGCGTCATGGCGTGGCTGGAACCGCTGGAGAAAGTCTGTATGCGCTCTTTCTTGTCCATGCCGAAGGTGGTACCCATGAGGGATTCGTAATCGTAATTGTTTATGTCCAGCAGTCCGCGTTTGGAGTCGAGGAACTTGCCCACATCGCATGAGAAGTACATCATTGTGCTATCCTTGAGGGAGGCGATGGCCATCTGCTTGATGTCTTCAATGGGGAGGTTGACGTACGTCCAGTTTTTCCCATCATAGCGGTGCCGGTCGTAATCTATCTCATAAGTCTTATAGTAAGGACGGCTGGGATCGTTCATCAACATTACGTAATGGGTGAGCAATTCGGGGTCACCATACTTCTCAAGGAAAGTCATGGGTGTGTGGTGCTCAGTCTCCACGGGGTTGCCTTTGGCATCGCGGCGTACATAGTCGAACTCCGTAGGAGGTACACCCAGGTTAAGCGCCAACATGCGGTAGATGGTCCCCAACATACGGGTCTTTTCCTCTTTAAGGTCTTTTTCATCCTTACCTTGGGTGCTCATTTCGCGCAGGTGCAGTCCGTATTCCTTCAGCTTCAGCCCGATGAGGTCGGCCATCTGTGAGGTGTGGTTGCTGCTGTACGTCTCCGGCATGGCTTCTTTGGGTACGAGGCCGTACTTGCCTACAATGTCGGCTACGCCCGTAAACGTTCCTCCATCACTCAAGGGGTGTTTGAAAAGCCATTGCACGGTCTCATCCTCCAGGTTGCGGTCACGTGTGTCAATAATGCCTTGCAGAAAGAGGTTTGACTTCTCCAGTTGGTCCCAGAAGAAGGGGTATATCTCGGAGAATTCGAAAGACTGAAATCCATATCGGGCCAGGGTTTTGGCACGCATCACGTTCAGTCCTGTAAAGAGCCAACAGCGTCCGGAAGATTGCTGGTCGGTAATGCCTTTGGAGTTGACGCGGATAGAGAAGTGTGTGTCCATATCCTTCAGGTTGTCCTGGTTCAAGGCCAGAGCGCGGATACTGTTGTTACCTATGGCGTTGCGTAAAGCGCGGTCGGCAGGCGTACCTTGGTAGCTTTGGCTGATTTGCTTCAACATGTCGGGTGTGATGCCACCTTCTTTTGTCTGTGCCTGGGCAGTGGTTAAAGCCGTGGCCAGAAGTATAAGGGGTAAGAGTTGTTTCTTCATATCTATGCAATGTTTTTTTAGTGTATGCAAAGATATGGAAAAGATTGAGAACTTCCAAATTCATTTTCCAAGATGCATATAAAACGCCTTGATTTACACCCCTTAGACCACCTTTGGTTTTGACTTTCTTTAGCGTAGTGCTTATCTTTGTAGCGCATTGGAGGGGGAAATGCTTTGCAAAGATATGAGGAAAAGGGCAGTTGACAAGACTACATACGCAGGAACGGTATCCCATAGTCTTGTCAACTACAAGAAATTATTCTATCGGATTATTGGCAGCATACAGGTTGTCGATGATGCCGTCGGCCAAGCCGATGACGGGGACGTGGATGTAGGCGGCTTTCACCATGTCGGCGATGGTCAAGAATATCTTGGCGGCGGGCACAATCACATCCGCGCGGTCGGCTTTCAAGTCGAACTGTTTCATACGTTGCTCGGGCGTAAGGGGAGACAGCTCGTCATACAGTGCTTGCAGGGATTCTACGGGCATGCGTTGCAGTTTCTTGTCCTTTTTGTCCGCCAGGCGGTAGAGTTTGTTGATGTTGCCGCCCGAACCGATGATGTTGATGTCCGTAAAGTCGGCTGTCAGGCGGGTAAGGTCATCTTTCATCTGTGCCCAAGTCTCTTCCTTCACGGCTCCGCTCAGCATGCGCACGGTGCCGATGTTGTAGGACAGGGACTGTACGAGGGTGCCGTTGGTGAGGAGGTTGATTTCAGTGCTTCCACCGCCTACGTCTACGTAGATGTAGTTGCCGGTACGGTCTTCGAGGCACTCGATGTGGTTGTTGTATATCATGCGGGCTTCCTCTTGCCCGTCGATGATTTCTATCTGTATGCCGGTGTCTTTCAGCACTTTCTTAATGACCTGCTTACCGTTGCGGGCGTCGCGCATGGCGGACGTGGCACACGCACGGTAATCGGTCACTTCGTATATCTTCATCAGCTGGCGGAAGGCCTTCATGAGGCGGCGTAGCTTGATGGCTTTGTTTTCGGACAGCTCACCCAGCGAAAATACATCGAAGCCCAAACGTAAGGGCACCCGAAGCAACAGGACTTTGGACAGACGTTTGCTGACCAGATTCTCGTTTTCTTCTACTTTCTTAATCAGGAGCCGCACGGCATTTGAGCCAATGTCGATGGCGGCGTAACACTTCTTACACATTCTCTTTTCCTTCTTCTTTCTTTTTGTAATACTTATATAGCTCTTCCTGTGAGCGGAAGGTTTTTCCCTCGCCGGTAGTCCACGGACGGTTTTCGCCGGAGCCGTCTACGATGCGGCCTTGCAAGGTGTCGCTCAGTCCGTAGTCAATGACCCGTGCCAGGTCGGCCTTGATAGCGGGGTCGTACACAGGGGTAATGACCTCCACGCGGTTGTCCAGATTACGTGGCATCCAGTCGGCTGATCCGATGAAGCACTTCTCTTCTCCGCCCGCGGCGAAGATGAAGATGCGCGAGTGTTCCAGATAGCGGTCGATGATGCCGTTGATATGGATGGTTTCGCTCAGTCCGGCTACGCCTGTCTTGAGCGAGCAGTTGCCGCGCAGGACGATGTCGATGGGCACTCCGGCAGCAGAGGCTTCGTAGAGCTTGGTCACCATGACCGTGTCCGTGATGTGGTTTATCTTCATGCGGATGTAGGCCGGCTTACCCGCCAGTTTATTTTTTATCTCGGCATCAATGAGCCTGATGAATTTCCGTTTCATCTCGTTGGGCGAGACGAGCAGCTCCTTGAAGGTGACGGGCATGTAGGGCTTCTCGATGAAGGTGAATACGGAGTTGACGTCACGCACGATGCCCCGTGCGGCGGTCATGAGCATGTAGTCGGTGTACACTTTGGCGTTTCCTTCATGGAAGTTTCCGGTACTGATGCAGGCTATGTCCGCCCCATTCTTCATGCCGATGTGGGTTATCTTGGAGTGCACCTTGAGGTTTTCCACTCCGAAGATGACGTGTATGCCCGCGTCCTGCATTTTCTTGGACCAACTGATGTTGGACGCTTCGTCAAATCGTGCCAGCAGTTCGATGACCACGGTAACCTTCTTGCCGTTGCGGGCGGCGCAAATGAGCGCGCGCACCACCTTGGAGTCCTTGGCCAGCCGATAAAGGGTTGTCTTGATGCTTTTCACCTCTTTGTGTATGGCGGCTTCCTGCAGGAGACGGATGTAGTGGTCGAAGCTGTGGTAAGGCACGTGGATAAACCGGTCGCCCTGCTGGATAAGTTTCAGCATGCTTCCGCCCGTGTCCAACTCTTTACGCAGGAGGGGCGGCCAAGCGGGGTATTTCAGGTCTTTGCGTCCGCAGTCGGGGAAGGACATGAGGTCTTTATGGTTGTGGTAACGTCCTCCGGCCAGCACGGTGTCCAGCTTGTCCAGGTTGAGCATGTTCATTACACGCTTGTGCAGGTCTTTGGGCATGGCGGCGTCGTAGATGACGCGCAGGGCGTCTCCCTTGCGGCGGCTCTTCACGCCTTTGGATATTTTTTGCAGCATGCCGTTGCGCAGGTCGTTGTCTATCTCCATCTCGGCATCCTTGGTGAACTTGAAGGCGTAAGCCTCGAAGTGGTTGAAGTCCAGTCCGCTGAATATCATGGGCAGACAGAAGCGGATGACATCGTCCAGATACATCAGGTAGTTGTTTCCGTCTTTGTCCGGCAGGCGGACGAAGCGTCCGCAGGTGGCCACGGGAAGTTCGATGAGAGCGTATTCGCTGCCCCGCTTGCCTTCCGCCTGCATTTTCACGGCCAGGTAGATGTTCTCATCGGTCTCATCGGCCAGTTGCTTTACAGCCGAAATCCATACGGGGCTGACGTAGCCGCTCAGCTTCTGACGGAAGAAGTCGCGCACGAAGGCTTGTTGCTCCTCATCCAGCTCGTGGTCTTTGAGGAGGTAGATGTGTTCGGCCCGGAGTTGCTGGGTCACCTCGCGGATGGCCTCTTCATACTCTTTGGCGTATTTGTTGTTGAGCTTGTTTATTTGCTTGATGAGTTGTTTGGCGTGTTCACGCTCATTTTGCACGCTGCGGTCTTCGCACTCGGCGATGCGGCTTTGCGTGGCCATACGTACACGGAAAAACTCATCGAGATTGTTCGAGTAGATTCCCAAAAAGCTCAGCCTCTCCAACAAGGGGATATTCAGCTTGGTAGCCTCCTGCAGAATGCGGCGATTGAAGTACATCCAGCTTAAATCGCGGTCAACGTATGCCGCCATTACTTTTTTCTTCGTGATTGTTTTGCCCATCGTTTCTTACTTAATTAGTTTGCAAAATTACGCCTCGCATATTACATAGGTGTTTCAATTTTGTTACGATAAAGCGTATGGAGCCGCCAGCGGATAGGATTCCGCATGAACTGTTTCTTCCAGAATCTGAAGGAAACGGCTCTCGGCGCTGCGCACCCAATAACGAAACTCCACGTTGGGCGTATAATTTTCGGCAAACTCCAGCAAACGGTCCAAGTCGAACGTGTCGGCCACAATGCCCGCTCCTGCTTGTTCGGCATCGTAGGCATTGCAATCCTGCTCGATGTGGGCGGGCACCATCAGCATGGGTTTGCCCATATACATGGCCTCGCACACCGACTCGAATCCGGCCGTTGTGGCATACGCCTTGCATCCGGCCATGTAACGCAGGAATTTTACATCGTTGATGCGGTGGAAAGTCAGTGTCTTGTCCACACATAGTTCGTCATTCTCATCCGCCTTGTCCCAAAAGAAGTGGAGAGGCGTCTGCGGATGGCTTTCATGCCAACGACGCACATCGACGCCAAAACCCGCGTTGAGCAAGTATCCGTGCAGGTAGTCGCCCTTCCGGCTCTCGCAGGCCAACACCTCGCGTCTCAACAGAGGCGGTACTACCCGGATGCGCAGGGTCGGGCAATCCTCTATGGGGCGGAAAGACAAAGCCAGCCGTTCGCTCGCTCCGATACATGTGAGGCGGGTGAACATGCGTAGCAGGAAAAGGCTTGCCCTGTTTTTATGCGGGAAGCGGAAACCAGGGTGCAAGAAGAGGTATTGATGGCCTACGCACACTTGGGGCGCAGAGGGGCGAAACATCAGATAGGTAAGTCCGGTGAGCAATTCGTAGAAGTTTATCACCAAGTCGGCCTCCGTCTCGCGAATGCGTCGGTTGATGAAACGCATGCTCTGTATGTAGCCCGGAATGTGCATGAGGTTATAGCCTACACTGCGCAATAGACTCACCCGCCGATTGGAAGGTGTGGGCAGGAAGTTTGGGCTAAAGAAACGCTTGATAGGAGCTTGGATGTGTCGGTTGAAGAATCCCGGCAAGCGTCGTGAACAGCTTTGCCCTACCAACACTTCCACTACGTCATATCCGTTACGCCGCAAGATACTTTCCAGCGTGATAGCCTGCGTCAGGTGTCCGCGTCCTTCCCCTTGTATGACAAACAATACTTTCATGAGCGACAAAGATAGTGATAATATATTGAATAATGTGTATGTGTTGCTTATAAAATCCGCACCGGCATCACGTCGGCGCGGATTGTAAAAAGAGAATCTATGGAATGTTGTGTAAGAAGTCGTATGCTTTTCATCGTGTCGTACGGTCAGACGTATTCTTCGACCATATACATCTCGCTGACAAAATCATCCACGATGTTTTCCAGGTTCTCGTAGGCTTCGTCAGCGGTTTCACCGTATGCGCTACACAACAGGTTGTTCATGTAATAGGCGAAGAAGCCACCGCCGGCAGCCGCTTCAATGGTGTAATCATTCGGATTTAGTTTCATTTTTGAGTCCTCCTTTTCTTTTTTGCACTGCAAATATGATGGTAATATATTGCATGAGTATTGAAAAGGGATTACAATAAGGTTAAAACAAACCTTAAAAGGGAAGGGTAATGCGGAAACTAAAAAAAACGCAGGCTTTGCACTTGGTACAATCTGCGCTTTTTCATTTATCACTCATCAAATAAATTGAGGCGTTTTCGACGGGCTTCCTCTATAGGGACTGGCTTTTGAGCCGGTGTTGCATACTTTGTGCGCAAGGAAGCATACTCATCCTGCAACTCTTGGACAAAATCCGCCTTTTGTGCGGGATTCATCAGGCGCGAGGCTACGGTCACATTTTGCGAAGCATCCTTCAGATGCACCACGGACGCATGATAGACGGGGGCTATTTTCAGCGCGGTGTGCAGGCGCGATGTCGTTGCCCCACCGATGAGCAAGGGGATGTCCAGCCCCGCTTTTTCCAGTTCGGCGGCTACATGCACCATTTCTTCCAGTGAAGGCGTAATCAGTCCGCTCAATCCTATCAGGTCCACCTGCTCTTCAATGGCCCGGCGCACGATCTCTTCAGCGGGCACCATGACGCCCAAGTCGATGATTTCGTAGCCGTTGCAGGCCATTACGACCGACACGATGTTCTTCCCGATGTCGTGCACATCACCCTTCACCGTAGCCAGCAGCACCTTGCCTGCACGGTTCGTCCGTTGTTGATTTTCGGACTCAATGACAGGTTGGAGGATGGCCACCGCTTTCTTCATGGTACGGGCTGCCTTGACCACTTGGGGCAGAAACATCTTGCCTGCTCCGAAAAGGTCGCCCACATGGTTCATGCCCGCCATTAACGGGCCTTCGATGATGTCCACCGCCTTGGGATAAGTCTGCAAGGCTTCGTGCAGATCTTCCTCCAGATAATCGGCAATACCTTTAGCCAGGGCATACTTCAAACGCTCCTCCAGTGGGCTTTCCCGCCAGAGCAGGTGAGGGGAGGATGTGTTTCCTTCGCCCGTTTTCTCCGCCTCTTTCTCGGCTTTCAGGCGTTCGGCGGTTTCTATCAGGCGTTCGGCGGCATCGGGATAACGGTTCAATACGACGTCCTCGATACACTCCAGCACGTCAGTCGGTATTTCACTATAAAGTACGGACGAGGCGGGATTGACGATGCCCATGTCCATCCCTTCGTGAATGGCGTGATAGAGGAATACGGCATGCATGGCCTCGCGAATGTAATTGTTGCCCCGGAAGGAGAACGACAGGTTGCTCACTCCGCCGCTGACGTGCGCTCCCGGCAGATTCTTGCGTATCCATCGGGTGGCTCGGATGAAGTCTACGGCATAGTTGTCGTGTTCCTCCATACCCGTGGCTATGGCCAGTACGTTGGGGTCGAAGATGATGTCTTGCGGGGGAAATCCCACTCGCTCCACCAGCAATTGGTAAGCACGGTCGCACACGGCTATCTTACGCTCGTAGGTATCCGCCTGGCCTTCTTCATCGAAAGCCATGACCACTACGGCTGCTCCCAATCTGCGCACTTCGCGGGCACGGGCCAGAAAGACTTCTTCGCCTTCTTTCAAGGAGATGGAGTTGACCACAGACTTGCCTTGCACGCACTTTAAACCCGCTGCGATGACGTCCCATTTGGAGGAGTCTATCATTACAGGCACACGGGCTATTTCGGGCTCGGAAGCTATCAGATTCAGGAAGTTCACCATCTCGGCACGGGCGTCCAGCAGGCCGTCGTCCATGTTGATGTCTATCACTTGGGCGCCGTCTTCTACCTGCCGGCGGGCGATGCTGAGAGCTTCCTCGTAATTCTTTTCCTTTATCAGGCGGAGAAACTTACGGGAGCCGGCCACGTTGCACCGCTCTCCGATGTTGACAAAGTTGTTTTCAGGCTTCACTTCCAGCATTTCCAGTCCTGAAAGCCATAAAGTTTCTGGACGGGCTACAGGTACATGAGGGGTGGCGTCTTTCACTAATGCGGGGTAGAGGGCGATGTAGGCATCGGTAGTACCGCAACACCCGCCAACGATGTTCACCAAGCCTTCCCGGATGTATTCGTTTATTTCCTGCGCCATCTCTTCGGGAGTCTGGTCATATTGACCCAGACTGTTTGGAAGTCCGGCGTTGGGGTAGGCACTGATATAATAAGGTGCACGGGCGGCCAGTTGCTCTAAAAAAGGCTTCAGTTGGCGGGCTCCAAACGAGCAATTCAAGCCGATGGAGAAGATAGAGGCATGGCTTACGGAAGCCAGGAAAGCATCCAGAGTCTGTCCGGATAAAGTACGTCCGCCCGTATCGGACACAGTGACAGACAACATCAAGGGGATTCGCTTATCCGCTTGCTCCATGGCTTTTTGGGCGGCATAGATAGCGGCCTTGGCGTTGAGTGTGTCGAAAATGGTTTCCACCAGCAGGGCGTCTACGCCTCCCTCCAGCAGGGCGGACATTTGTTCGAGATAGGCATCGGCCAGCTCGTCAAAAGTCAGGGAACGAAAAGCGGGATTGTTCACATCGGGACTCATGGAGCAGGTCTTGTTCGTGGGGCCTACAGAGCCGGCCACAAAACGGGGCTTGTCCGGTGTGGAAAATTCATCAGCCACGCGGCGTGCCAGGCATGCGGCCTCCCGATTGATGTCACGCACAGCGTCCTGCGTATGATAATCAGCTTGGCTGATGCGTGTGGCATTGAACGTATTGGTCTCTATGATGTCTGCACCGGCCGTGAGATACTTCCGGTGAATGTCCTCTATGATATCCGGACGGGTGAGGCACAATAAATCGTTGTTCCCTTTCAGTTGGCCGGGCAGTCCTTGGAAACGCTCTCCGCGGAAATCTTTTTCAGTCAGATTGTATTGTTGTATCATGGTGCCCATCGCACCGTCCAATATCAAGATGCGCTCGCGCGCCAGCTCTTCCAGTTTCATAGCCCCAATTAATGTTTAAACATACGTGCCATATCGCGTTTGTCCTCTTTCTCTTTTAAGGACTGGCGCTTGTCATATTGTTTTTTACCCTTGGCCAAAGCAATGACCAGTTTGGCCAATCCTTTTTCGTTTATAAAAAGACGGACGGGTACGATGGTGAAACCCGGGTCTTGCGAAGTGCGTTGCAGTTTCTCCAACTCTTTACGGTTGAGCAGGAGTTTGCGGTCGCGCCGTGCGTTATGATTGTTGTACGAGCCGTAGAAATATTCGGCCACGTGCATGTTCTTCACCCACAATTCGCCATTGGCAAAATAGCAGAATGTGTCCACCAGGCTGGCTTTACCCATGCGGATGGACTTTATTTCGGTGCCCGTCAGCACAATGCCGGCCGTGTACGTGTCTATCAGTTCGTAGTCGAACGTGGCACGTTTATTTTTAATATTTACAGGTGCCTGTTTCATAGATTCTCTTACACATTAATTCAGCACTACTGTCAGCTCGTTGAACATCCATTCTACCAGCGTCGGACAGAGTATCAACCATACGGAAGCTATCAGCGTGAAACGCAGGCGGTCTTTTGTCCGGATGTCGAGCATCCTCACGCAACCTTCCCAAATGATGTAGACGGTATAGAACTGAGCCAGCAAGGCAATAATCCGGAAGTCGGGCAAGATTCCTATTACAATGTGCAACAGGAAGATGACAACCATGGCATAGCCTGCGAATTGTTGCACCTCAGGCAAGCGGGCAGGCATCTTGAGGTAGCGCACAAGGGTCTCGTTGATGAGGTAAGCCGCCAGGAAATAGCCTCCGAACAAGGCTACCGCCACGGCGCAGCATTGGGTCATGGCGATTTGGAAACTCTCAGGTCCGCCCCATCCGTTGGTGACCAATGCGCCGATGAAAACTGACAGGCCGCATAAACCTATCATAGGATAGACAAAAGCCGTGAAGACTTTTCGCCTATCCTCCTCCAAACGAATTTCCTCCCAGGCGCGGGCCGGAGAGGAAATCAGTCGCAAAGCTATATATATCAGTTCTTTGTAATTCAATTCAAAGTAGGAGCCTTATATTCAACTTCGTATTCAGTATATTCCTCCGGCATTTCACCTGATTGGTTTATATCCTCATGGGCTTTTATAATAATCTTTTGGGGAGTAGCTCCTGTTTCCATTTGGAATTCTGCTACAGCGTTACGGATGTCGTAAGCATACCATTGATTATAGTAGTAAGTCGTACCATCATCTTCTCCCTTGTCATGACGAAGGTAAAATATCATGTCCGTAGTGCCCTCGGTCATGTCAGCTTTGCAACATGCCAATGCCAGTTTATGCATTTTGAATTTCTCGTTATCATTGCTCAGGTTGAACTGGATGGGTAAAACCAATGTTTCCAAGTCGTATAGATAAGGTTTTGTACCTTCATCATAACCTGGGTTGAGGTTCAGGGTGTTGATGGGAGCTGTTTCGGGAGCGTCTCCCACCATGTCGTCCATTGTTTGCGAAATCACTACTTCAGGACCATCTAGTGACATTGCTCCTACTAACTCAATATTGTAATCTTGGGGTTCGATTGATTCAGACAGACTTTGTACACCTTGTGTTTCATCCTCAACAAATTCAAAAGCAATGTAAGCCAAATGTGTTTCAGACATCTTAAAATCAGAGTTGGCTTCTATTTGAGTAAGTGAAGCTGTTGTGGGGTAGAGTTTGTTTCCTATTACGTCTTCAAAATAATATAATCCCAGCGTACCTTTCACACGAAGAAATGCATATGAAATAGTACTCCCTTCACTTGAATTCAGACACGAAGTCATTGAAAGCCCCATTATCAAAGTCAGGGCCACTAGCATTAATGATTTAATCTTTCTCATTGCTTTTTTATTCTATTAAAGTTTAGTATTCATAATTCATATCCGCAAAGGTAGATAAAAGTATCTACTCAGTTAAAAAACGACACGTTTTTTTCATTGTTTTTAAGAGTAAATACAGGAAGTGCAGAAATACTGCATGGGAAATCCCGATTTTTTTAAAAAAATCTTTTTGGGGCCTAACCTGAAAAACGGATTTTTTTCTTTAAAATCAGTAAGGGATGTTTACATGTTGCGGATTTTTATATATGATTGATAATTAAGTCTTTATGTTTTTGTTCAAAAACGGTTAAGTGTTTCCGCCAAAATACTTAACCGTTTCTCGGATTTTAGTTAAGTGTTTGGGCGGTTTTTGTTAAGCGTTCGGGAGAAAATAGGGCTTGAATTATAAAATCCTTTACAATGAGTCTTCCCCCCCCCTTAGCGGCATCGGTTATTCTTTATATTAGCTTTATGAACAGCTCCCGGTGCTCATCC
>CALUOV010000030.1 GCA_944322275.1 uncultured Bacteroides sp.
TTAGCAATGGCTATGGCCATTGTGACGGCCACAGTTGTGTCCGCCCAAGAGAACGGCAATGAAAATATAATGGCGGTTTCGCCCGTCCAGACAGATAAAAACAACGGATATGATGGCGATTCCGAACTCCGTTGCGGCATTAAGTTCAGTATCGGATTTTCCGGTGTGAACAAAGTCGAGTTAGAAAGTGTAGATGGCAATCCGTTGGCAGGCAAAGCGAACATCAAAGTGGACGCGCAAGGAAATGTAGTGATGGAAGAAATAAAAAACGCAAGCACTATCATCACGTTCAACGCTTCTGCCCCGTCCGGCTTCACACCCGGCAAGGACTATTACATATCCACCTTACCCTGCGACCTTTACGGCGGTTACAGGCTCTCCATTTACAAAGACGGCCTTGTGGCTGATTATTTCGGTGTCCATCAGACCGTAAGACCGGGAACATTCATAACCCCCGAAGATTTGGTGGAAAGCGAACTGGAGTTTGAGGAACCTGACGCCCCGCTTGTCGAGAAAGAACGCCCGAAGATGGATGCCATGACGCACCAGCTGTTCATCCAATACAGAAGAAAGCCGACCGAAGCCAATAAACAGGCATTATTGGAGCGGATGAGCATTCGTTACGATAAAGTAGTGGCAAGAAAGAAAAACAAACTTCGTGAACTGGAGCGTGAGGCAAGAACTTATCACATTGTGGAACATATGCAAGGCATCGTGAATGAAATGGTGGAGAACCGTGATGTCCGCATACAGCAGCAATTCCTGCGCTTCATCGACCCTCGTAGGGACGAGAATCCCGAAGATGCCTGGATGGTGCTGCGTGGCGCATCTGCAAGAAATGCTTATATCGGTTATGCCCCTGTTACCAATGCCGAATATGCCGCTTTCAATACTGAGTTTGTGTATGACCAAGGGAAAGATGACTATCCTGTTGTGGGCATCTCGGTCAAGGACGCCGAAGCCTACTGCCACTGGCTCTCTACAAAAGACTCCGAACATACCTATCGCCTGCCCTCTGAAGAAGAATGGGTGCTTGCCGCCGGGCACATGCCCAAGGATGTTTCCATGAACTCCGGTCATGCGGAACGTGGATTGACAGCCGTAGATGCATACGCGCAAAGCAAGGGTGCCTGTGGCGGCATTGACTTTTGGGGAAATTGTTGGGAATGGACTTCCTCGACTGATGCGGACGGACAGTATATCATCAAGGGCGGCAGTTGGGATTCCGACCGTGATGACTGTCGCAGCGAAAAATCGGATGATGTTAGGGATGGTACTCAAGGCTATGCCAATGTAGGTTTCAGGGTGGTAAGAGTGGATAGCAATTGAACTGATTGTTATTTTTGTCCCCGATGGTGACGCCAAGTAGGATAAATAATAGAAAATCACCCGACAATATGGAGCGATTGTCATAGGAAATCCCTACCTTTGTAACCGGAAGGAGGCCATTTCTTTTGAAACACAAGAGATGTGTGTCTCCACCCATTGACAAGTGAAACCAAAAAAGATACGGATGAAAAAGATACTTACGCTGCTGGGTGCTTGCCTCTTTGCGGGATACATGTCGGCATACGGGCAGGCGGCGAAAACGGAACTGGACGCTTCCCAAAAGGCTTACTTATTATCCCGCTTCTGCACAGAAGTAAAATACAACTTCGCTTTTTACAATCAATTGGATTTCGATTGGGACAGCCTGTGCATAGCTTCCCTGCCGGACTTAACCGCCACGACTTCCGACGAGGCGTTCCTGAAAGGCATGCAGGCTCTTTGCGCCAAGCTACAGGATGGACATACATACGTTTTCGCGATGAACAATCCCCAAAATCCGGCCGACTGGATACGGCCTTTCCCGATGCAGACCAAGCGGATAGGCGACAGCGTATTTGTCACCAAAGTATATAGCTCAGACTTACAAAAGCAGGGAGTGCAACCGGGCTGTGAGGTGCTGAAGATAGACGGGGAAGACGTATTAGAGTATGGAGACAGACACATCCGGCCTTATCTGGCGTCCTCCACTCCTCAGTGGTCACGGCACCGGCCTTATGCGGAGTTTGAGCTGACAAAGGAGAAAGGCTCCAAAGTGAGCCGGATTTTATTCAGAGACCGGAAGGGAAAGGAGTTTATGATAGAAAGCAACCGGAATATCTCATGGGACTTGCAGAAGAATACTCCCTCGATGAGTTTCAAGACTTTAGAAGGCAACGTAGGACTATTGACCGTCCGCAGTTTTCAGGATTCAGACTTCAACCGTGTTTATTTTGACGAACTGTATCAGGAGTTGCTAAAGACCGATGCTTTGATTATTGACATTCGTGATAACGGGGGCGGCAATTCGTCTCACGCGGACTACCTCGTCAGCCACCTTTGTCGACAACCAATCCCGCAAGGAGCATGGAAGTCGCCGATGTATATAGCGGCTCACGCTTCCTGGAATTACCCACAAGAATGGTATATGCAGGCACCGGGTCCTCTATCTCCCGCCCGCCAGAAAGAAATCTATCAGAAACCTGTCGTGGTATTAGTGAATGCTACCACTTTTTCTTCCGCCGAGAACTTTTGTGTCACGTTCAGAGGAGCCAAAAGAGGAAAGATTATCGGAACGCCCACAGGCGGAAGTACCGGAAACCCCATTTTTATAGACTTGGGATTCGGGCTGGGTTGCTGCATCTGCACCAAACATGAGTTGGATGCTGAAGGAAACGAGTTTGTGGGAATTGGAATCCAACCGGACATCGTGGTGGAAGAGGACAGCCACGCATTCTTAAAAGGCAGGGACAACGTCATAGAAAAAGCTCTTGACATCTTGAGAAAATAAAAACAACGTAAGAATTCTCCATTAAAGTCTATCTGCGCTTGATTATTAACAGGAGATATAGTGTCATCAATCACCGGAAGGGCGTCTGATAAAAGATATAGTGAAGGAAGGATAATCTATGGGGATTCCGCTAACAAAATGAGCAACCGACAGACTCTGTTAAGGCCTAGGAAATCGGAAAACATATCCACTTCCAAGGCCTTTTCCACCACATATCAATCAAGAAGTTATTTTAATTGCACCTGTGAGAAGTCCATATTGCTCTCCAACTTTGTTTGGGAATGATCCACCTGCATAAAATCGAATGCTACCTCAACTTCTCCGTTGACTGCACTATTCAGTTTTAATTTAATACCTTTCGTCTCTTCCGTGATATTCAGACTATTCAAGTTATAGGAAACAATTCCCCATCCACCTATACCAGTCACATCATCATAATCGTTGTAACGAAGTTCCAAATGGACGTATCCGTCCTCTCCATACAGTTCGGCATCATCCTGAGGACGTACCAAACTAATACGATGCTTTTCTTTAGCTGGCAGATTCTGCACAAATACAATATTCATATACCCCCCACTAATACTGATGTCACCTTGATAAATGGTTACAGAATCGTTACCAAACTCTTCCGCATTTTCCGGTGTCAGCGTTTCCACCTGTTTAGTCAATACATTCTGAATACCCAGGATCTTAACGGCATGATCGTAACCGGCATAATCATCCCACAAAGGATTGAAATAAGTAATCACGCGTTGCCCATCTACGGGAACATACCATCCCATATCGGTGTTTACAGGCCAAAGTGTCCCCCACACATCACAATCCAAATAGAACGCTCCCCCATCTACACGAACCGTCGCCCACAAAGGGGGAGTAAAGTCACCGATGGAATATCCATCATCATCACCACACGACTGCAAAGCCGGCATAATAGCCAGGCAGAGCAACATGACAAACCAATGTATTCGCTTCATAAACTATTCCTCATATTTTAGTTGTTACCGATAGAGAAATAGAGAATAACGGGGTTTACTGCATCCTATGCCGACATTTTTAACATCATTATATATTTAAGAATCTAATTTATAAACTCATTTTTATGATCCCTTCTTCTCTTTGATGTCACAACTTGCCTCTACCACATTCATCACATAGTCCCCCAATTTCTCACACTCTGCAATAATGTCCATATAATAAACCCCCATCTGATAACTGTAATCCTTGTTGTTAACATCAATGATGTTCTGATTCTTCAGTTGGTTACGATAGTTGTTTATCTCGTTCTCCAAGTTATAGGATTTGTTGATGTCCGTAGCCGGATGCTCGGTGTGTTCTATGACGGTTATCATTTGTGTCAGCGCTTCGTCATCAAGCGTCATCATGCTGTGAATGTGTTCATACTGCTGCTCAGTAAAGTCCTCATTGGACTGTCGTTTACGGTTGATGGTACGTGCCAAGTTGTAGCAACTATCGCCTATGCTCTCTATTTCCGTCACCTCGCGCAACATCCCCCTTATCTGCAACTTACTCTCTGAACTGAGCCTTCCCTCGGACACTTGATTCAAGTAGTTGGCTATTTCCAGCTCCATACTGTCACTGATGTTCTCGTACTTTTCCACCCGACTGAAGATACGGTTGAAGTCATCATCCTTTTCCGTATGCAGCAGGTCGCGCACCATACCGAACATGCGGCACGTACGTTCGGCAAACAAATGGATCTCCTTACTAGCTTGAAGAATAGAAAGCTCGGAGGTTGAAAGCATACCTCCCGTTATATAACGCAAGCGATACTCCTCATCCTGTTCTTTCTGTGGGATAATGGCACACACCGTCCGTTCGATGAACGGGACAAACCATATCAGAATCATCACATTACAAATGTTAAAAGCCGAGTGGAAAGCAGACAGCTTGAACGGAACTGCTATTGACATCTCTGTTACACCCATTATATTTTCTACAAACCATGACACTGCACCCGTAAAGAAAGGAAAGGCGCACAACACCCAAACGACACCGAACACATTGAACATCAAGTGTGCCATAGCAGCCCGTCGTGCCTGGGTATTGCCTGTCAGTGCAGCAAGATTGGCAGTAATGGTTGTACCAATGTTCTCACCCAACACTAACGCCGCCCCTAACTCAAAGCTAATCCAACCGTTGGCGCACATTATCAATGTAATCGCCATAGTGGCCGCCGAGGCTTGTACCACCATAGTCAGTATGGTGCCAATAGCCACAAACAATAGAATGGACAAAAAGCCCATGTCCGTATAGTTCTGTACAAAAGCCAACATATCGGGATTTTTCTGCAAATCGGGCGCATTGGCCTGTAACATGGAAAGCCCCATAAAAAGAAAGGAAAAGCCGAAGATGAACTCACCTATCGACTTGCGGTTACTTTTCTGAGAAAAAAGGAGTGGAATGCCGAAAGCCAATAAAGGGAGAGCAAAAGCCGCAATGTCTACTTTGAATCCTAGTGCGGAAATAATCCAAGCAGTAACCGTAGTACCGATGTTGGCACCCATAATGACACCAATCGACTGAGCAAGAGTCAACAGCCCTGCATTGACAAAACTGACAACCATCACTGTGGTAGCGGACGAGGACTGCACTAAGGCGGTAATCAATACACCGGTCAGCACACCGGTTACCCGATTAGTCGTCATAGCAGTCAAAATACGCCGGAGGCGGTCTCCTGCAAACTTCTGCAGCCCCTCGCTCATGATTTTCATACCATACAGAAACAAGGCTAACGAGCCGAACAACTTTAATAAATCATAAAAAGAATATTCCATATTCTAATAAATTATGAGGTTTCTTTGCTCCATCTGTTATTACCCCTATCTTTATTGCCATCAAACTCTAAAAAAGAAGATTATGAAACACATGTTACAAATCTATTGCAAAAATAATAATATTTATAAAGAATTTCCAATAGGGAGCTCACTTTTGGATATTTATTCCGGTTTTAATCTCGATTTTCCCTACCAGGTGGTCAGTGCAAGGGTCAACAACCGCTCGGAAGGGCTGAACTTTCGGGTTTATAATAATAAGGATGTAGAATTCCTCGATGTACGCAATCCGTCGGGCATGCGTACCTACGTCCGCACACTCTGTTTCATCCTCTATAAAGCCGTCAGCGAAATCTTTCCGGAAGGTAAACTATACGTGGAACATCCCGTGTCTAAAGGCTATTTCTGCAACTTACGCATCGGACGTCCTATCGAGCTGGAGGACGTACAGGCTGTGAAGCAAAGGATGCAGGAAATCATTGCGGAGGACATCCCTTTCCATCGCACCGAATGCCACGTCACAGAGGCTGTCCGCGTGTTCAGTGAACGGAGCATGAAAGACAAAGTGAAGTTACTGGAATCGTCCGGCGCACTCTATACCTATTATTATACATTGGGTGATACGGTGGACTATTACTACGGCAACCTGCTTCCCAGTACCGGATTTATCAAGTTGTTCGACCTCGTGAAGTATTACGACGGTCTGTTACTGCGCATCCCAAACAAGGAAAACCCGAACGTACTGGAAGATGTGGTGAAACAGGAAAAGATGCTCGACGTATTCAAAGAGCACCTGCGTTGGAATCACATCATGGGATTGAGCAACATCGGCGACATCAACCTTGCCAGCCAGGAAGGACATGCCACGGACCTCATCAAAGTGGCCGAAGCCTTACAGGAAAAGAGGATTGCCCAAATAGCGGACGAGATTTTCCATCGGGGACAAGAAGGACATCCAGTGAAAATCGTATTGATTTCCGGTCCTTCTTCTTCCGGAAAAACAACGTTCAGCAAACGCCTCTCCATCCAGTTGATGACCAACGGGCTACATCCCTACCCCATCGCCATGGACAATTACTTTGTCAACCGGGAAGATACTCCCCGCGATGCCAACGGGAACTACGACTACGAGTCGCTTTACGCTCTCGACATCAAGAAGTTTGAAGAAGACTTACAAGCCTTGTTACGGGGAGAAGAGGTAGAACTTCCTACTTATAACTTTATAGAAGGGAAACGTGAATACAAAGGAGACCGGTTAAAAGCAGACGAGCATACCATTCTTATCCTTGAAGGCATACATGCCTTAAATCCTGAGCTGACTCCTCAGATTCCTGCCGACAAGAAATACAAGATTTATGTGTCCGCACTGACCACCATATCCATTGATGACCATAACTGGATTCCGACAACGGACAACCGACTGATACGCCGCATCATTCGTGACTATAACTATCGGGGATGTTCCGCCCAAGAAACCATCTCCCGTTGGAGTAGTGTACGTGCGGGTGAGGATAAATGGATTTTCCCTTATCAGGAAAACGCAGATGTGATGTTCAATTCTGCCTTGTTGTTCGAGTTGGCCGTGTTGCGTTGCCACGTAGAGCCACTGCTCAACACCGTCCCCCGCAATTGTCCCGAATATGCCGAGGCTTACCGCCTGCTGAAGTTCATCAAATACTTCACTCCTGTACAAGACAAGGAGTTACCTCCCACCTCCTTGTTGCGTGAATTTTTGGGAGGAAGTAGTTTCACTTATTAAAATCCAAATCCAATTACGATAAAGAATAAAAACTTTAGTAGATGACACAATCACAACGAATGCAAATCCTGTCATCTACTAAAGTAAAAGCAATGAATTTCTAATAACCCGGTTAATCTCCAACAGCATATCAGAGCCCACTCAACTCATCCTCCAAGCTTTTAACGATTCCAGTTCACAGAAGGGTTTCCAAAGCATCTGTAGCAGAAAAGCCTAATGAAAGAAGAACTGATCGCCAAATTCTCTAAAACAGGAGAAGTCATTCGAGTCATAGTTCCTACCCAAACTTAGCGATTAACTTCCCCTTCTCCCTTTTGCAACAATTGCTTCAGACGCATCAAAGCCTCTACATAATAATAATCCGCATAAGTTAAAGGAACATCCACCTCGGAATGAGCCTTGAAATGCCCTACACTGTGTTTAAGAATAAAGCCTCCTATTTCTCCTTTTTCCGCCAAATATTCCGGAGAAGAAAGCGTACGCAACTGCCCTTCGGCAAAAGCCAGCCACTCAGCCGCCTTGTCTGATGAATCCAACTGGCTCAACTCGATAAGCGCCGAAGCCATAATGGCAGCCGCCGAGGCATCACGTTTAGTATTAGGAATATCTGGCGCATCATAGTCCCAATAAGGCACTTTATCTTTCGGCATACGAGGATGATGCAACAAAAAATCCGCAATATGACAAGCCTGATCCAAATACTGCCGGTTCAGAGTTTCACGATACATCATGGTATAACCATAAAGTCCCCACGCCTGACCACGTGCCCATGAACTTTCATCCGCCCAGCCCTGTGCCGTCTGCTTGGCATGAGGCTGTCCATTGATGGTATCGTAAGACACCACGTGATAGCAACTATAGTCCGGACGATAATGGTTCTTGATAGTAGTCTGCGCATGTTTTTCCGCAATACGAATATATCGGCGGTCTGAAAATTCTTGTGTCATGAAACACAGCATTTCCAAATTCATCATATTATCTATAATAACCGGATATTGCCAACGATCGTTACTTCCCCAAGACTGGATAACTCCCAGTTTCGGATTCCACCGAGTTAACAAGCTTTGCGTTCCTTCGCTAATGACATCCAAATAATGTTTATTACCTGTCAACCGATAACCCTGCCCAAAACTGCAATAGAGCATAAAGCCCAAATCGTGCGTGCTGGTCATCTTTTTGGCTGGTTCTACCCGTTCCGTCATCACCTCCGCATAATGGCGCAACTCTTTATCACCCGTATACTCATACAGTTGCCACAGCACACCCGGAAAAAATCCTGAAACCCAACCATTATAATGAATGGTCTGTAATTTCCCATTCTCATAAGTGCGTGGCAATAAGTCCGGCATACCTTCCAACGTTTTGGCCATGATTAACGACTGAGAAACAGCCCGGTCCATACTACGTTCTATCATCTGTTCCAATGTCTCAGTTTCCTGCGCCGCCATGTTCACAGGCAATAAAAGGACAGACACTAGCCAAAGCATTAAATTCTTTCTAAATTTCATTTCCATACATTCGTTTTTTGCAAAGTTACAAAATAATTATTCAACCTTAACCCAAATTTAGTTCCTGAAAATTAGCAATATAGCAATAAAAGCATTATTAAAAATATAACACTTAAGCGATTATCACTACATTCTCAGAGGCTAAAGTTACGGAGATTTATCGTATGGCGGATGTTTTTTGCAAAGAATTTATCCAAATACAAGAACAATATAACAAGAGTAAAGAATAGCATGAAGCATCCCTAATAAGTATTAACGGACAAAAATCTGTCGGAAGGACACGATTTGATGAAAATAATCAATGACGAGTTGAAGAACATCGCCCAAATTGAACACTCCAGCCAGCATTCCTTCAATAACTTCATAGCCAATTCTATCCACCATTGATGCATACTGCTTCTTTGAAAAGAAGCCCGCCATTGACGTTTTTTGTCAAGGACGGGCAACTTACAATGTTCAATTACATTGAACTCACATTAAATATGACTTCATTTTAGCTGATTTCAGTCGTTCTCTAACCATCTTACAATACTCATTTAGCTTATTTTTTGTTGAATAATTATATTATATTAAACTTTCGTCAAATAACATTTATGGATTATACAAATTGCCAATTTTCAATTTATCGCCTGATAAATCAACTTCGAACAGATGTGGAACCCGATGAAATCGGCCATTTATGTTTTTATGACTATGAATAGAAAGCAACCATTTCCCCTCCAACGTTTTAAATAACATTCCATGACCATAATTAGGTGGAGTTATAGGTTCTGGATCTTGTATCCAAGGGCCATCTAAAGTACCTGAAACAGAATAAGCCACCCCTTGTGTATAGTCATTATATACCCAGCTAGTCCATAACATTCCAAGCTTTCCAGTCTCTGTTCGAAATACATAAGGTCCGTCTGTAACTTTGCTTCTGCGTACAATTCCATTATCGTTTTCACGACTCCACGGAGAGTCACTTGCAAAGAAAAGAATTTTTCTTTTACCTATCGAACCACTTAAATCAGATTTTAATTCAATTTTCTCAACAGTCCCATTCCAATTTTGTAACCACTCGTAGCAATATATCATATATGGCTTTCCGTTGTTATCTATCCATAATGTCCCATCTAATGTAGGTTTGTCTATTGGCAGATAAATTGAATCATTCATAAGGCGATATGGTCCACCTGGCTTATCACTTACCAAAATATGACAGGCTCTTCTTTCTATTTTTTCTCCTTTTACTTCATCTATAATCTCATTTTTATTTGTAAAGGTTGCAAAATAATAGTATTTACCGTTAAACTCATGTAATTCTGTAGCCCATATTTCTGGATTCTTTCCCATCCACGATTGAGATGCGGTCTCAACCACCGAATAGGGGCCATCCCAATATTTTAAATCTTTGCTTTTCCATAGTCTTCCACCAGTACCTGTCATATAATACATTTGAGTTTTACTATCAGCCAAAATAGCCGGATCACTTAGCAAGATAGAGTCTAATGGCACATGCTTTCGGATTCTATTCTGATTTAAATCTTGCGTAAAAGAAAAGGCACATGATGTCCATATAAAGAACAAAGAAATTATAATTTTGATATTCATAACATTTAATACATTTAGTTCAAATTATCTACGACAAAAAAAATTTAAAAGGGTAGGAGTAAACAAACTTCTACAATTCTCAATCCAGGTAAAAAAGGCATCAATAGCCAGGGTTCTCCACCAATTTCGGATTATTCGAAATTCGATCAGGCGTAATTGGATGATAATAATGTTTTTCTTGGAACAAGCGCGTATATCCATCAACCTGATTGTTAAATTGCAACCGATATTTTCCAGTATTACCTTCCAAATAATAAAGCATTCCAGAGAAATCTTTAGACAAGTCTTTCACAGCAGTTCGCCAACGTCTTACATCCCATAAACGATGTTGTTCAAAAGCTAACTCAACTCGCCTTTCATTTCTAATATCATCCATAGCCAATGCACCCTTTCGCTTAATGCCTGCTCTATCCCTCAACATATTTATTGCATCCAATGCTTCATCGGATTTGCCCAATTCAAATGCGGCCTCAGCCAAATTCAATAAAATTTCACCATATCTAAAGACTATAAAATCCGTTTCTGACTGATCGACCAAAGGTCTAACGAGCCTTTCATCATAATACTTCTTAGGCGTAAATCCTGTCATAGCATAAGCGCCACCTCCAGGAGAACAAGCAGGTTTACCATTAATCGTTACATTCGGATCGGTAATAAGTATTTCTTGCCCATTCTCAATAATCCAAGTACCTGAATATCTTTCTATTTTTGAGCCTTGCCATGGCGAATCCTGATATAATACTGACGCTTGAAAGCGTGGATCTTTATTCTTAAATAATTCAACTACATCATAAGACCCTTGACTCAATTTTTCCTTATCCAATTTTCCTGGTGTCCCATCAATATACTCAAACGCTTCTACCAATTCCAACAACACATTAACTTCTTGCCCCCAACCTACAGATATACCACATACTGCCATCCAATAATCCAAAGAATGCCCCTTACCATTCAATCCGTTGTATTGAACAGAAAATATAGTCTCCACATTACGTTCATCAATGAACAACTCATAGAAATTTTTGGCTTTATCTTCTGGATATTTGTTATATAAATCTATATTATGAGTAGTCTGTGCATAATCGCATATCTTCTTTGAAGCATCATACGATTTCTGAAAATAGCTATCAGACTCTTCTTTAGGAAGACCAACGATTCCATTTATTTGCAATTCACCATATTTAGCTATAGAAGCCGCATAAAGCATTGCGCGACTATCTAAAGCCAATGCCGCATATTTCGTTACCCGACCATATTCAGAGTCAGGTCTGACATCAGGCAACAAATCACACACCTCAGTCAATTCAGAATGAATAAAATCATATATCTGTTGTTCTGTATTTCTCTCTACATACAATTCCTCTTCCGGATCTGTTATTTGCTGAGCTTTAGTAATTAAAGGTACACCGCCATATCTCTTTACCAATTCAAAATAAGCATATGCTCGTAAAAATCGAACTTCAGCTATATAAACTGCTCGAGTTTCATCATCAAGAACACTATCATCAACTTTTTCTAAAAATTCATTCATTTTACGAATCGTTTCATACCCCCACCATTGATCATAAGTATTGGTTGCGTCTTCCAGACCTTTGTTCCATTTCACATACTGCTCCCAATAAGTACCTTGTTGCAAAGCTTCATCACAAATAACCAGAGGGAAATATACAGCTGCTCCTGTAGGATTCCATGACCACCCCACATTATTCATATGTAATGGCAACTCTGAATATAGCTGATAAAGATAGGCTTCTATCAAATTCCTATCATTAAAAACCGCATCATCAGAAATTCTATCAATAGGCTTTTTGTTAAGCAAATCATCTATACAAGAAGACAACAATAATCCTGATAATAAAAACAAATATAAAAAACGTTTCATAGTTATTCTCCTTTTTATAAATTAAGTTTTATTCCAACTGTAATGGTCGATTGTTGTGGATAATATAATCCATTATTCCAATTAGGAGCTTCTGGATCATATCCAAAATCAGACAATGAATCGAATGTCAACAGATTAGTTCCTGCCAAATAAAGTTGTATATTGGGCAAATTATATTTGGCTACCATTTTCTTAGAGAAATTATAAGATAACACCAAAGACTTCAATCTCAAATAAGCAGCCTTTTTATACCAAAAATCAGAAAATTTATCTTGATTTGCAGGAAGGCCAATACTAGCCCTAGGATATTTGGCATTTTTATTATCAGAAGTCCATCTATTTGTATAGAAGTACTCGTATCCATTTTGATCCTGAGTAAATGTTGATTTAGCATCCGATACGATTTCAAAATTATAACCTGCTGCTCCTTGCCATACCATATTTAAATTGAAATTCTTCCATGTCAAATCCAAATTCAATCCATAATACAAAGTTGGCATATCACCTCTTCCTACCAAATCTTGATCTCTCCAATCTATTATTTTGTCATCATTCAAGTCTTTGTATATTAAATCACCAGGTTTAAGAGTAGTATTACCTGTTCCATCTTGATTTATAGGCCAATTTTTTATTTGCTCTTCTGATTCAAAAAATCCATCAGTTATATAACCATATCTCTCGTCAACCCATTTTCCTGATCTTTTGTTAATTCTTATCTGATCTTTATCAGTGTATTCTGCTTCTTCATAATGAATCCATTTAGCTCTACTATAAGAAATATTTCCCATAAGATTAGCATCCAAACTCCCGATTTTCTTCCGATATCCCAATGAGAATTCAAAACCTCGATTATCCTGGCTATTAATATTCTCCGCGGGAAGCATAGCACCGAACGTATTGGGAACAGAACCATACCTATTAGCCAATATGCCAAGTCTTTTCCGATAAAAGACATCAAAGGAGGTATTAATACACCCTAAGAAAGCTGCATCAACTCCGACATTAAATGTGTGCATATCCTCCCAAGTAATCAAAGGATTTATCAAACCTGTAGTAGATATAGTTTTATATGAAGTACCACCAATAATATAATTCCCTGTAAAATTGTAACCCGTCAAATATTGGAAAGCACCAGTGTCATCATTCCCAGTATTACTATATGATGCACGCAATTTTAAATTATCAAGATTCGAAAAGCCCGACAGGAATCGTTCATTGGAAAGGATCCAACCTAAAGAAACACTTGGGAAAAAGCCCCAACGATGTTCTTTCGCAAACTTAGGAGAACCATCATATCTGAAAGTTGCTTCTAATAAATATTTAGAACTATAGATATAATTCAATCTACCAATAAAACTAGCTCTACCGCTTTCCCAAGCAGTTCCATCTGTATTTTGATTTTCTGTTCCACCAGCAAAAAGCTGTTGCACAGCATTTGATATATAATCAATTCTATTTCCCAAAAAGTTGTTACCTCCTTCGGTCATACCTTCAAATAAAAATAATCCCTTTACATCATGATTACCAAAAATGTTTTCATAATTTAAAGATACCTGATAAGTCGTTCGTTTAGTATGATCCTGACGTTCTGTCAAAGCATTCCTTCCATTTTCGCTTATTAAAGTGTAAATACCGTTTTCAGCATCATAGTTGTAGGTTCCATATTGTTGTTCCCAAGTTTTTTTGTAAATGCCATCTTTATAATAAGTCATTCTACCTTCCGCATATAAATTCTTCAAGAACGGGAAATCATATCTTAATTTAAATGTTCCTGCAAAATAATGGCGTTCATCATTCATATAACCGACTACATCTTTTTGAGTAGAAATCAAACCATTGGCACCTGCGCTACCTCGACCAACGTGTTTTGTAGGATCAGGATATGAAGATGGTAATGTAGGCTGACTTCTCAATATATTCAAGAAGATATCTGAAACGGATATGAAAGGATCACTTCGATTTTCTCGTCTACCAGACAAATCTAAGGAAGCTGTAAAATGCGGAGTCACTTTAACATCAATGTTGGAACGGAAATTATATCGTTTAAAATCGCTATCTCCGCTTTTCCATAAACCTTCTTCATGGGCATATCCCAATGAAACATAGTATCTGACAACATCATTACCACCGCCAATATTAAAGTTATATTTTTGTTGGGGAGCAAACTTTCTTGTAGCTATATCAAACCAATTCGTATTTGGATAATGAGCTGGATCGTCCTGCAATTTATAATGATTTATTGCTTCTTCTGTGAATTTCAGATTTCCAGGAGCTACACCATCATTCAATTGAGCTTCATTGTAAAGTTCCGCATATTGGCCTGCATTCATTAATTGGGGATATTTTGTCACGCATGACCATGATAAAGATGCATTGAAAGAAACTCTTGGCTTGCTACTTTTTCCTCTTTTGGTTGTCACTAAAATCACACCATTACCAGCACGCGCTCCATAAACAGCAGCGGAAGCGTCTTTCAAAATATTTATAGATTCTATTTCTTCTGAATCTAAGTTACCAAAACTTCCTTGCTCTGTACCGTCTATTATAATAAGGGGCGTACCAAATCCTCTAATATTCAACGATGGTTCATTATCACCAGGTTTTCCTGAATTCTGTTTTAAATAAAGTCCAGGAAGTTTTCCAGCCAGACTACTCACAGCATTAATGACGGGAACTTTCTCTAGTTCCTCTGATTTTACACTCTCAACAGCTCCCGTCAAATTCACTTTCTTTTGCGTACCATAGCCCACCACTACCACTTCATCCAACAATTCAGTATCTTCTGTCAAGGAAATATTCACTTCTTTCCGGTTTCCTATTTTCACTTCTTGTGGAGCAAATCCTATGTAACTAACCAATAACACAGCATATGATGGAACATCCAAAGTAAATCGTCCGTCTATATCGGTTATCGTACCTATGGAAGACTGGCCTTTAACGGTTATATTAGCCCCAATAATCGGCTCGCCGTTCGCATCCACCACTTTTCCACGTACCACATTTCCTTGTTGTTGTACGGATGCTTGATTGTCAAGCTCAGTAGAAAGAATGATCTTTTTGTCAAGTACCGTATAGCGGACATCGGTACCGGCAAACATCTCGTCCAATATGGCAAAGATATCACTATTATCAACCGACACAGAAACACGACGATCCAAATCTACATGTGTATTGTTATAGAAGAAATCGAAATCGGACAATTCTTCTATTTGTGCAAGCACATTGGCCACGGTCGCTTCTTCTACATGCAGCGAAATCCGGGTATTCTGCGCATACGAACCGGCCGCTTGCAACATGCCGATGGAACAAAAGAGGAATAAAAGAAATAATTTCATACCTAAAGGAATTTTTTTCGCAAGAAGCATCAATGCTCTTCCCGTTTCCAAATTTTGGAGGTTACAATAGTTTTTCATACTTTTGTATGCTTTTTAAGTGATAAAAAAGTTCATTTTCTCAAGGCTTTTTTCATACGGGAAAGGATATGGGGGTATCCTCCCGTATGTTTTTCTTTTACGGTGGTTTATTTTTCATGGTCATCTCTGTTTTTTGGCATTAGCAAATCTGTTTAATAAATCTCTATTCTTATTTTCTCCTGATTGATATTGGGATCATTTAAGTAACGCCAACGTATGTGGGAAGATATTTCAAAATACTTCAAGATTTTCTCCAGCCGCTGGGTCGTGAAAGTACCCGTAAAACGATTTTTGTTCAGACCGGAATTTTTCACGATAAAATCTACATTAAAACGTTTTCCCAGCATGTGCAAAGCTTCCGGCAAGGGTGTATTGTCGAAAATGATTTGCCCGTCTTTCCATGACAGCTCGGATTTGCCGGACGTTTCGTAACGTGTCAATTCCTGCGTGGCAACGTCATAAACCAATTTTTGTCCAGGACTAAGCATAGTCCGCTTCATTCCGGTTCCTTTCTGATAGAGGAAACCTACTTTGCCTTCGGTCAGCGTAGTCGTGATGTGAGCATCGCTCTCGTAGGCCTCTATATTAAAATGGGTACCATAGACCTCAACAGCTGACTGCTGAGTGGTATGCACTATAAAACGGCGTTGAAGGTCTTTAGCTACTTCAAAATAGGCTTCACCGGACAGCGTGACTGAACGGATATCGTCCAAGAACTTTGACGGATAACTCAATACAGAACCTGAGTTCAGGTAAACAAGCGTTCCGTCAGGCAAGGTCAGACTGGTAGTCATACCAGGATTCGTACGGATTTCAAGTGTTTCGGCCAGTAACTTGTCTTGCGAAATACGCGTCTGCTGCCACACAAAGAGCATAACCAATGGCAGGAACAAAACGGCTGCCGCACGTTGTGCCCACTGCCACCAGTTGATTACCCTCCTGTTCGCAATCCTTTTACCTTTCACTTTCTTCAGTGCCTTCTCTGTATCGATTTCCCGCTGCGCATCGTGAACGTCCAATGCCAACAACAGGGAGTAGATACGGCGGGCTATCCGATGATTCTCATCAGAAGCATCTATCCACGACTTTATCTCATACAAGTCCGCTCCTTTCAATTTGCCATCGTAATAGTCGAATAATCGTTGTTCTATGTTCGTCAATGATTCGTCCATAATTCACTCGTTTACTGAAGAGACAAGTGAAAAGAAAAGGTTACTAAGCCAATTTTCATATTTAACATTTCATTAACATATACAACAAAATTATACAACGACTCACAATTAGTTTGTACTGAATGATAATTTATCGGATATCTGCATTCTGCCCAATAATGTCCTCTCAAATACAACTATGCTTCAATCGTCATAGAAGCTAAATGAAATCGCCATAGAAGCCAAGTGAAATCGCCATAGAAGCCAAGTGAAATGCTCGTAGAAGCTTGCTTACTTTGCTTTTTATCTTATGCTTTGGCAAATTGCGGAAAATCTGCACCTGAGAAAAATAAAAACGCACTATAATAAAGTAAATATGAATAGTGGCTTAAATGGCTGGCTGTAATCAAATAAGGATTTAGTGAATGAAGTGCGTAAAGATTACCCTTTTCTAATTTTTCCCATTTTTCATTGGGACTTTACCGGAAAACATTTAATTTTGTCCGTACGATAAAAAATAACTATGATAGAAGCACAACACACTGATATTTTGCTACTGAGCAAGCTGAAAAAAGGAAACACAAAAGCCTTTGATGCTTTGTTTAGGAAATATTATCCGTTGCTGTATACGTACGGCCAAAAATTTGTCAGTATGGAGAATGCTGAAGAAATAGCCCAAGACACCATGTTATGGCTTTGGGAACATCGGGAAGAAGAAATCATTCAGACCTCCTTGGTGAAATACTTATTGAAAGCCGTTTACCGACGGGCTCTGAACCGTATAGAGCAGGAAAAAATCAAACTCCTCGCTGACACGCATTATTATCATGACATTGTGGAAAATGTCTTGGAAGAGCAAGACCTATGTACCATCAACGATTTAATCCACCGACTGAACGAAGCTATCCGCAACCTGCCCGCAACCTATCGTGAAGCATTCCTCATGCACCGTTTCAAAGGCATGACCCACAAGGAGATTGCAGACCATTTGGATGTATCGGTACAAACCGTAAATTACCGCATCCAATCAGCGGTAAAACTACTGGTGGTGGAGCTGAAAGATTACCTTCCCTTACTGCTGTTCTTACTGAAAATATAGAATCGATGCAGTAGAATCTGCCAAGGACGGTGAAGTGACATGATATATCGCAATTTTGAGGTGAAGAAAAAGAACCGGTAAATAACGATTTCTGTCAACATATCAAAGAGAGTGCCTTTATTTTATCCATTCACAAAAAGAGAGTGTACATTCTGCACACCCTCTTTTCTGTTAAACCATATCTATCAAATACCCGCCAACTCTATAATCTTATCCACAGCAGTGCTCAATCCATCAGGATTCTTGCCTCCGGCTGTAGCGAAGTGAGGCTGACCACCTCCGCCACCTTGTATCAGCTTGGCAGCTTCCTTAACCAATGCTCCGGCTTTCAGTCCTGTAGCTACCAGGTTATCGCTCAACATGACAGTGAGCATGGGTTTGTTTTCAAATACGGTGCCTGCCACGAAGAAAAGGTTTTCCGTAATTTGTCCGCGGAGCTGGAAAGCAACATTCTTCACCGTCTCAGGCGGCAGAGGGGCACAAAACTGGATGAGTTTCACACCATTTACTTCTTTTACGCTCTGCAACAGTTTTTCTTTCAGCTGGATTTCTTTCTCTTTCATGAATTCCTCCACCTGCTTCTTCAGTCCGGCATTCTCCTCGATATATCGACGGATGGTGCCGCTCAGGTCGGGAGCATTGTTGAAGAGCGCCTTCAAGTCGCGCAAGGAGTCTTGCAGGTTGTCCATCAATTCCTCTACTTTAGCACCCGTATATGCTTCGATACGGCGTACGCCTGCAGCAACAGAACTTTCCGAAATGATTTTTACCATACCGATATTACCCGTAGCAGACACATGGGTACCTCCACAAAACTCGATGGATGAGCCAAACTGAATGACACGTACGTGGTCACCATATTTCTCACCGAACAGGGCGATAGCACCTAACTGTTTAGCTTCCTCAATAGGGATGTTGCGATATTCCCGCAAAGGGATGTTGGCACGTATCTTGGCATTGACCAAATGTTCTACTTTGCGGAGCTCTTCATCGGTCACTTTCTGGAAGTGGGAGAAGTCGAAACGCAAGGAATCAGGCGTAACGAGTGAGCCCTTCTGCTCCACATGGTCACCCAGCACCGTGCGCAAGGCTTCGTCCAGCAAATGCGTACACGAGTGGTTGGCGGCACAAGCTGCCCGTTTGTCCGTATCCACACAAGCCATCATCGGAGCATCCAAATGTTCGGGTAACTTCTTGGTGAGGTGAATGGGCAAGTTATTTTCTTTCTTAGTATCTATTACTTCGACAGTTTCGAATTCATTGACCAACACACCGGTATCGCCAACCTGACCACCGCTCTCTGCATAGAACGGAGTCTTATCCAATACAATCTGATACAGCGTCTGATTCTTCTGTTTGATTTGACGATAGCGCAGGATGCTAGTCTCGTATTCCGTATAATCATAGCCCACAAATTCGGTAGTGCCTTCTTTCAAGGTAATCCAGTCACCCGTCTCTACAGCAGCAGCATTGCGGGCACGTTGCTTTTGTTGTTGCATTTCAACATCGAAATCTTTTGTGTTCGCAGTCATGCCGTTTTCGCGAAGGATTAACTCGGTCAAATCCAAGGGGAATCCGAACGTATCATACAACGTGAAAACATCCTTGCCACTGATTTCGCTTTTTCCGGCAGCTTTGGCATCGGACATAGTCTTCTCCAACAGGCGTATACCCGTTTCCAACGTACGGAGGAAAGCTTCCTCCTCTTCCTTGATAACCTTGGTTATCAAGTCTTTTTGTGCGTTCAGCTCCGGGTAAGCCATACCCATGTCATCAATCAACACCGGCAACAGTTTATACATAAAAGCTTGCTTCTGCCCCAAGAACGTGTAGCCGTAACGTACGGCACGGCGCAGAATGCGGCGGATAACATACCCCGCCTTGGCATTGCTGGGCAACTGTCCGTCAGTAATGGAGAAAGCAATGGTACGGATATGGTCAGCTATGACACGCATGGCCACGTCCTTTTGCGGGTCCTCCCCATACTTGGCACCGGACATGACGGCAATGGCCTGAATGAGCGGCTGGAAGACATCTGTATCATAATTGGAAGTCTTGCCTTGCAGAGTCATACATAGACGTTCGAAGCCCATACCGGTATCTATCACCTTGGCAGGCAGCGGCTCCAATGAGCCATCGGCTTTGCGGTTGTACTGCATGAACACTAGATTCCAAATCTCGATAACCTGTGGATGATCATGGTTCACCA
The DNA here is from genome assembly GCA_944322275.1 of uncultured Bacteroides sp. Lineage (GTDB taxonomy): Bacteria > Bacteroidota > Bacteroidia > Bacteroidales > Bacteroidaceae > Bacteroides. The sequence continues at coordinate 20,222 of CALUOV010000030.1, forward strand.
TCTCACATCCAGGGATTTGCATCTTTTCTTCCTCGCTACGAAGGTCTATATGTATCTCCGAACAAGGGCCACAGGGTCCCGTATCGCCCATTTCCCAAAAATTATCATGCTTGTTGCCGTTGATGATGTGGTCTTTCGGCAAGAATTGCTCCCAGTAGGAAGCGGCCTCATCATCACGACTCAAGCCCTCTTCGGGACTACCTTCAAATACCGTAGCATACAAGTTCGCAGGATTGATTTTCAATACATCTACCAGGTATTCCCATGCCCAGGAGATGGCTTCTTTCTTGAAATAGTCGCCGAAGGACCAGTTGCCCAGCATCTCGAACATGGTGTGGTGATAGGTGTCGTGCCCGACCTCTTCCAAGTCATTGTGCTTACCACTAACCCGGAGACACTTCTGTGAATCCGCCACCCGTTTGTATTGGGCCGGATGATTGCCTAAGATAATGTCCTTAAATTGGTTCATGCCCGCATTGGTGAACATCAACGTGGGGTCGTCTTTAATAACCATGGGAGCTGAGGGAACGATGTGGTGTCCTTTGCTCTCGAAGAAACTCTTGAACGAGTCTCTGATTTCGTTTGCAGTCAACATATATACTATCAATAACTTAAAAACTCAAAAAACTGCGCAAAGATAGCTTGTTTTTATTACTTTTGCCGCATTGACCATTGAAATATTTCCAAAAACATGCGTAAAGTTTACTATATCTATAACCCTCAGACTCAGACTTACGACCGCATTTACCCTACAGTGCGCCAACGTCTCATGAGTTATTTGCGACGTTTGTTTATCGGTATGGGGCTGTGGGCGGGCAGCGTCATCATACTTTTATTGATATTCGGTTCGCCTTCGGAAAAAGAATTGCGGACGGAAAATAGCCAGTTGCAAGCCCAGTACAACGTGCTATCTCACCGTATGGACGAAGCGATGAAAGTACTGCAAGACATCCAGCAACGCGACGACAATCTTTACCGAGTCATCTTCATGGCCGACCCCATCCCTTCCGCTATCCGCCAGGCCGGATACGGAGGCACTAACCGATACGAGCATCTGATGGACATGGCCAATGCGGACCTTGTCATCAACACGACCCAAAAGCTAGACGTGCTCACCAAACAGCTTTACATCCAATCTAATTCTTTTGATGAGGTGGTGGAAATGTGCAAGAATCATGACGAGATGTTGCGATGCATTCCCGCCATCCAACCTATTTCCAATAAAGATTTGAAGAAAACGGCTTCCGGATACGGCACGCGCGTAGACCCCATTTACGGCACCACTAAATTTCATGCAGGAATGGACTTCTCTGCTTCCATCGGTACAGACGTCTATGCCACAGGAGACGGCAAAGTGATAAAGGTGGGTTGGCAGACGGGGTATGGAAAGACTATTGTCATCGACCACGGTTTTGGCTATCAGACCGTGTATGCTCATCTTAGCGATTACCATACGAAAGTGGGGCGTAAGGTAGTACGTGGCGAAGTGATAGGTGCCGTGGGTAATACAGGCAAGAGCACAGGTCCGCATCTCCATTACGAAGTACACGTCAAAGGCCGTGTAGTGAATCCGGTTAACTATTATTTCATGGACCTCAGCGCAGAGGACTATGACCGCATGATTCAGTTGGCGGCCAACCATGGTAAGATGATGGATTGATATTACTCCCTATAAAATATGACTCATATGCTGCTAAATTGAAAAAAGAGCTGTATTTTTGTCTGCACAAAAGAATTCTGACATGTTGAATACAGATAAAAAACTTAAACTATATTATTCCATCGGCGAAGTAGCACAGATGTTGGGAGTCAGCGAAACTTTGCTCCGCTTTTGGGAAAAGAAGTTTCCCCAACTCAACCCCAAACGGGCAGGACGCGACATTCGGCAATATCGAAGGGAAGATGTGGAGACAGCCAAGATGATTTATCATTTGGTGAAAGAACGGGGTATGACTTTGGATGGTGCACAACGGCGCCTGCGTGACAACGGGGATGCCGTGCGATGCAATTATGAAGTCGTAGACCGCTTGAAAGCCATCCGTGAAGAGCTGATGAACATGCGTGACGCACTTGACGCTTTTACATATAATGACGTGGAGGCATTAAGGGAGAATCTTGAAAGCTTGAAAGAAGAGTCTGTTTCTACTTCTCCAATTGAAAACTGAGTTCACGAAATGCGGTAGTAGGAATCACCTTGACCTCGTTTCCGCAAAGCAGAAACAGTGTGTTGCCTACTTTCCCTATCTGTTTGCCATGAAGCGTGTCTTCATTCTGAAAACGTACAACTATGTCTTGTTGCCGATGGATACTCCCATAAGTATAAGCGCCGTAAATATAAGCTCCATAGAATATATAAATGATAAGAACCAGCATAAAGCTCAAAAGTTTATACCACCCCTTGTTCATCCAACTGAGCGTCCAGCGTTTGTAGGACTTCGGGAAGCGTTGTTCCCATAGTTTATCCATTATAAGCGTAAAAAACACAACTAACAAAGAGCCGAAGATAAAGAGCAATATATACGGATCCTCAAAGGGGGAAATGAGAAAGTCGAACACAGAGGCATATTGGAAGATATTGATGCCGAAATAATCAAATTTAAAATGGCACTATAAAATATTTTGTGTAAATGGAAAATACGGGATTCAAGTTTGAGTCTCGTATTTTTTATTTTATACATTT
>CALUOV010000031.1 GCA_944322275.1 uncultured Bacteroides sp.
GTATAAACATGCTTTGATAGTTAATAACCAACCGTTTGAATGATAACACGAAATCAGCCCCTAATGAACCGGAAAACAACTGGCTACTGGATTCGGTATTTTTAATGACTTCCGTATCATATAATGTAACAGTGGAGCCTGCCACCTCAAAGCAGAATTCAGGCAATACTACGGCTTGGGTTTGTGATATTCCACCAAAACCTCCACGGGAAGTCGTCTGTTCGACAAGTCCATCAAGGGTGTCGGGAAATGTTTGAGCAAATCTATTTCCCAAATCAGACTTCACATTCCCGGTATCAAAAATCAAGTCAAATGGATGTCCGTTGTAACTAATCCTTACTTGAGGTGTATTTGATGACAGATACATATTCGGTTCTCCATCAGATATTTCTTGAGGAAATATGAATCTGTCAGCTTCATTGTCTATGATTATTTCCTTTGCATCCCTGATAAATTGATAACCGAGCACTCCGTCAAATGCAAATAAAGAATCCACTTCACTGTCGGGAGGTGCAACCATAAAAACAGGATTATGATATACCAGTTCTCCTATTTTCAGCGAATCAGCCGTAGCAAGTTTGACAAAACCTATCTTCATACCTGATACGGGAATTGAATCGGCCACAATCTTCAAACCTGTTTCTTCCGCATACTTCTCTGATACGAAATTGCCGAAAGAACAGCCTGTATCGAAAATATAATCTTTCGTTATACCATTTACTTCCACAGGTATATAAATATGCTTGCCTCTCCCCACAGTTTCCACATTTAACGGTACTGTAATATCCCCATCGGGACGCTCAAGATAAGGTTTAGGTACATGGGCAAGTGCTCTGCCTACTTTTTCTATAAACACAAAACTATAAAGAGCTTCAAACGGGACAGAATTCCGGAGTGCACTAACTAAATTCTCTCCCACTTTTCCTGCTTGTTCATACAGTCCCAAATTCAAGAAGTTCATACCTTGCGAAGCAGCTATACCTATTGAATTTTCTGCTCCAAGCTCATCTTGGTGATGCAACAACAAACTGTCAAGAGCAACAGCAGCATTTTCCAGCTTATTAAAGCCAATACCTAACTGTACGTCTGCTATCAGATTAAGCATCCTCATACTTACAGAATCTTTCAATTTAGGATATTCTGTTCTCAACTGAAACAAATCGCCACTATTCAGAATCTCACCCATTTTCACATCCGCCGGTGTTTGTGAATAGGCAGAATTATATCCTAACAAAAAGGCAGAAAGGAGACACAAAAGTCTATTTGTAATTTTCATACTGATTGTAAATGAGACATTAACTATAGAGCAAATGTAGTAATAAAAACATAAAAAAGGAACAATCAAAATGCATTTGATCACTCCCTCCTGCAAAATTTTAGCAAATTAACAATTATAATTTGAATCCTCTACTTTTTCTTGGTTCTTCCTCAGACTGTCGTAAACCATGCCGAAGTTTCTCCCATTGCTCTTTGAACCATTCTCCAATCGGTTGCTTGTTTATGGTTAGCATGAGTTTGCTGCTATCGGTTGGACTTTGCTCTACCTTGAAAATATCATTCTTGATGTCAAACTTCCGTCTGTGTCCTTCAGAATAAATTCTGCCGTTGCACCAGATACCATCCCGCTCGAAGGAGATGTCCTGCAAGATGACAGAGAGGAACATAGGAAAATGTTTAGTGGCAATCGGGGTCACCAAGCACTAGGCCAATTCAATCACTTCAAGGTCTTTAAACATTCCCTCATCCACCGCAAAACGTACGAGAGTACGGATTTTGTGGAATCCGTACTTGCCCGCCGCACCGGGATTGATGTGGAGCATCCCCAACGTCTTGTCATACTTCACCTTTAAGATATGTGAGTGTCCGCTGATAAACAACTTCGGAGGGCGGGCCAGAATACTCCCCACAATAGAAGGGTCGTAGCGACCGGGATAGCCACCGATGTGCTTCATCAGCACCTCCGCCCCTTCTACCGTAAAGCGGAGCGTCTGTGGATAGAGCCGACGAAGCTCCTGCCCGTCAATGTTGCCGTAAACTGCACGGAAGGTACGGAAAGCGGCCAAACGCCTGGCCACTTCCAAAGAGCCGATATCACCTGCATGCCATATTTCATCGCACGGGTCAAAATAATGCAAATACTTCTCATCCCAATACCCATGTGTATCAGATAATAGACCTATTTTTATCATCAATTCGCTTGTTTTATTGCACAAAGATAAATATATTTGTTCAACTTTAAAAAGACAATGTGTATCAATGAGCCTTTTTCTCGACTACGCTTGGGGATAAGATAAGACATTAAGATGCACCTTCTTTAATTTTACAGATATGGAATATCAATTCTTCAACCGGGATATCAGTTGGCTATCGTTCAACTATCGGGTGCTGTTGGAAGCAACCGACCCCACCCTGCCCATCTATGAGCGTGTCAACTTCATCTCCATTTATTCGTCCAACCTGGAAGAATTCTACAAAATACGTGTAGCGGATCACAAGGCCATCGCCACCGGGAAAACGCCTGAAGACGAGGAAAGCGTACAATCGGCCATCGAACTGGTGGACGAAATCAATCGGGAAGTGAACCGCCAGTTGGACGTGCGTATCTCTATTTACGAAGAAAAAATTCTTCCCGCACTAGCCAAACACCATATTATATTTTATCAAGGCTACCCCACGGAAACTTTCCACCAAGACTACATACGCCACTTTTTCCACGAAGAGATATTCCCCTATCTCGCCCCCGTGCCAGTGAGCAAAGACCGGGTCATCTCCTTCCTGCGCGACAACCGCCTGTATCTGGCCGTACGTTTGTTTCGCAAAGACCTTCCCTTAGAGGACCCGAGACGTACGGAATACTTCGTCATGAAATTGCCCTACAGCAAGGTGCCACGCTTCATCGAATTGCCCAGAATAGGGAAAAATTACTACCTGATGTTCATCGAGGATATCATCAAGGCCAACATCAGCACCATCTTTCCCGGCTATGAAGTGGACAACAGCTATTGCATCAAAATATCGCGGGACGCGGACATACTGATAGATGATACCGTAAGCAGTAACGAACTTATCGAGCAGGTAAAGACCAAGGTGAAGAAACGTAAGACGGGCGCAGTGTGCCGTTTCGTGTACGACCGTGCTATGCCGAAGGACTTCCTAGAGTATCTGGTTGACGCTTACCGCATCGACCGCAATGAACTGGTGCCTGGCGACAAGCACCTGAACCTGGAAGACTTGAAAAACCTGCCCAACCCGAACCCTAATCTGCGCCAGATCCGCAAGCCCCAGCCGCTCAAGTTGACTTGCTTGGACGAGAGCGAGTCCATCTTCAACTATGTAGCTCAACGCGACTTGTTACTCTACTATCCCTATCACTCGTTTGAGCACTTCATTCATTTTCTCTACGAAGCCGTGCACGATCCTGCGGTAAAGGAAATCATGGTGACACAATACCGAGTGGCGGACAATTCGGCCGTCATCAACACACTGATAGCCGCAGCGCAAAACGGGAAAAAGGTTACGGTTTTCGTAGAGTTGAAAGCCCGTTTTGACGAAGAGCATAACCTGACCACGGCACAAATGATGCAGGCCGCAGGCATCAACATACTCTACAGCTTGCCCAAGCTGAAGGTTCATGCCAAAGTGGCGTTGGTGCTCCGCAAGGATGCGCAAAACCACCGTCTGACCAGCTACGCCTACATCAGCACGGGCAACTTCAACGAAAAAACGGCTACGCTGTACGCCGATTGCGGCCTGTTCACCAGCAATCCGGTATTAGTGAATGATGTGAAGCAACTCTTCCGCACCCTGCAAGGACGTTGCGAAGCCCCGATATTCAAACGTCTGCTTGTGGCTGGCTTCAATTTGATGCCAGAACTGAACCGCCTCATCGACCACGAGATAGCTTTGGCACAGGAGGGGAAAGAGGGAAAAATCATCCTAAAGATGAACGCCTTACAAGACCCCTATATGATTAGCCGCCTCTATGATGCATCGCAGGCAGGGGTGCAAATAGACCTGATTGTGAGAGGCATCTGTTGTCTGATACCCGAGCAGGACTACAGCCGTAACATACGAGTGACACGTATTGTTGACACCTTCCTAGAGCATGCCCGTGTATGGTACTTCGGTAACAACAAGCATCCGAAGCTCTTCCTGGGCTCGCCCGACTGGATGCGACGAAATCTGTATCGACGCATTGAAGCGGTTACCCCCGTACTGGATCAATCGCTGAAGCAAACGCTGACGTACATGCTGTACATCCAACTGGAAGACAAACGCAAGGCATGTTTTGTGGACGAACATTTACACAATCAGTGGAAATCGCCTCATCCACTATCCGAAACGACACGTTCGCAATATGCCTTTTACGAGTATTTGAAAGAACGCTTGTAACATGATTGTAACATGTATGACAAGCACGTGTAACAGGAAAATCCGTCCTTTGCATCCGAATAAAAATTCACTATTTATATGGAAACTATCTATTTAGGAATCGTAATTTTCTTGTTCGTCCTGGCCATATTCGATTTGGTGGTGGGCGTAAGTAACGATGCCGTAAACTTCCTGAACTCCGCAATCGGAGCTAAAGCGGCATCTTTCAAAACCATTATCTTCATAGCGGGCATCGGCGTTTTCATCGGTGCGGCGCTGAGCAATGGCATGATGGACATTGCCCGTCACGGCATTTACCAACCACAGCATTTCTACTTTGCGGAAGTTATGACTATTCTGCTGGCCGTCATGCTGACGGACGTTGTCTTGCTCGATGTGTTCAACACAATGGGTATGCCTACTTCTACCACCGTCTCCATGGTATTCGAACTGTTGGGAGGTACGTTTGCCTTGGCCTTAATAAAAGTGTATGGCAGCAACGGCGACTTGGGATTAGGCGACCTTATCAACACGGACAAGGCGCTATCGGTCATCATGGCCATCTTCGTTTCAGTGGCTATTGCGTTCTTCTTCGGTATATTGGTGCAGTGGCTGGCGCGTATCATTTTCACGTTCAACTACAAGAAGCACATGAAGTACAGTATCGGCATCTTCGGAGGTATCGCTGCTACGAGCATCATCTACTTCATGCTGATACAGGGACTGAAGGACAGTTCGTTCATGACTCCCGAATACAAACAATGGATACACGACAACACTTTGATGCTGGTAGGAGGCTTCTTCGTATTCTTCACCCTACTGATGCAAATCCTTCACATCTGCAAGATAAATGTATTTAAAGTGATCGTGCTGATGGGTACGTTCGCCCTGGCACTGGCTTTCGCAGGCAATGACCTGGTGAACTTCATCGGTGTGCCCTTAGCCGGTTATTCCTCATTCTTGGATTACACGGCCAACGGACAAGCTGCAGGCCCCAATGGATTCCTGATGACTTCTTTATTAGGTTCCGCTCAAACACCGTGGTATTTTCTGATTGGCGCAGGCGCCGTCATGGTCATCGCTTTAGCCACTTCAAAGAAAGCACACAATGTCATCAAGACTTCTGTAGACTTATCCCGTCAGGACGAGGGTGAAGAAAACTTCGGCAGTACCCCTATCGCCCGTACACTGGTACGTTTCAGCATGACGCTGGCTAACGGCATTTCCAAAAATACTCCTGAAAGTGCAAAGCGCTGGATAGAGACTCGCTTCCGTAAGGATGAAGCTATCATTGCCGATGGTGCTGCTTTCGACATGGTACGCGCTTCAGTTAACTTGGTCTTGGCTGGCTTGCTGATTGCATTGGGAACTTCATTAAAACTACCTTTGTCTACCACTTATGTAACCTTCATGGTAGCCATGGGTAGCTCATTGGCCGACCGTGCTTGGGGGCGCGATTCTGCCGTATTCCGTATCACAGGTGTATTGAGTGTCATTGGCGGTTGGTTTATCACAGCCGGAGCGGCTTTCACTTTCTGTTTCTTTGTAGCCTTATTTATCCACTACGGAGGCACAGTCGCCATCATCCTGCTGATTGCGGTAGCTGTTTTCCTGCTTGTCAGAAGCCAAGTAATGTTCAAGAAACGTAAAGCCAAAGAACAAAGTAATGAAACACTGAAGAAACTCCTCAGCAGTTCGGACAATGCAGAAGTACTTCGCTTGCTCCAGACGCATACCCGCGAAGAATTGGGTAAAGTATTGGCTTTCACCGAAGAAAATTTTGAGCGCATCTCTACCTCTTTCCTACACGAAAACCTGCGTGGCCTACGCCGTTCCATGGGTTCTGTAAAGTTTGAGAAGCAACTCATCAAGCAGATGAAACGCACCGGTACACTGGCCATGAGCCATCTGGATAACAATACTATCTTGGAGAAAGGTCTTTACTACTATCAAGGCAATGACTTTGCCAGTGAATTAGTGTACAGTATCGGACGATTCTGTGAGCCTTGTTTGGAACACGTAGACAATAACTTCAAGCCTTTAGACGCTATCCAAAAAGGTGAGTTCGCCGACATCACGGAAGATATCACCGCCTTGTTGCAGGCCACCCGCAACCGCATCGAAAGCAATAATTATGCGGACATGGAACTGGACATCCGCAAGGCCAACGAACTGAATGGACAACTCTCTCATTTGAAGCGTCAGGAATTGCAGCGTATCCAAAGCCATACGGGCAGTATCAAAGTCAGCATGGTTTACTTGACCATGGTGCAGGAAGCTCAAAACGTGGTCACCTATGCTAATAACCTGTTGAAAGTAAGCCGTAAGTTCCAGGCTGAAGAATAAAAATTAAAGTATACACTATAAGAAAGAGAGTGCGTTAAAATGAAATAACGTACTCTCTTTTTTGTCCTCTCAAAGGTGAGTCTGTTGACACAATGCTAAAGTTTACCCAAAATTTTGTCCATGACCCAATTGGTAAGAGTGGCACTCTCTCCATCACAAGAGCAAACTAACTTTCCCAACAGATGATCAACTACAGCCTGGATAAGCGGTTGTTGGACATAAGTGGGATTTTCAACAACAATCTCTTCACGCCCTTTCTCCGTATGAAGCGCAATAGGATCGTAGGTAAAAACAGAAAAACAGATCATACCTTTATCTCCGATAATTTCAATACGGTCTTCACGAGCCGAATCATGCGCAACAAAACACCACGACCCGCTGCCAACCAATCCGCTCTCAAACTGAAAGCAAGCACTGATTGTATCCTCCGCAGGATAGAGCCCACCCCGATTACTTTTGAAACCGCTTGCATCAAGTATGCAACCAAACATCTCCTGCAATAAATCTATCTGATGAGGAGCCAAGTCATAGAAATATCCTCCGCCCGCTATATCGGGTTGCACACGCCATGGAAGATTAGAACGGTTATAATCCAAGTTACGGGGAGGCTGAGCAAAACGTATTTGAATATTAATGACATTACCTATCGTCCCTTCTTCCACCAGAGATTTGACCTTTTGGAAATATGGCAAATAACGGCGATAATATGCTACAAAACAAGGCACGTCCATCTCTCGGGAAATGCGGTTGATGCGACAACACTCTTCGTAGGTCACTGCCATGGGCTTTTCAATGTAAACCGGTTTTCCTGCTTTCATGGCCATAATGGCATATGTAGCGTGCGAAGAGGGAGGAGTAGCAATGTAAATAGCGTTTACGTCTTCATCATCCACCAGTTCTTGTGCATCGCCATACCATTTTGGGATACCTCGTTCCTGCGCATATTGCATAGCTTTCTCCAAATTACGACTCATGACGGCCACCACTTCAGAGTTTTCTATCTTTTGAAAAGCCGGTCCGCTCTTATACTTAGTAGCTTCTCCACAACCGATGAATCCCCATTTGATTTTTTCTACCTTGTCCATTACTACCTATCATTTATCATTAAGCATCTTCATCTTCCTCGAAATCGAAATCGAAGTCAAAATCATCCATAAATTCAGGAGCCGTAAACTCTTCCAGACTGCGCCGGTCTTTTTTGGTCGGACGCCCCGTACCCTTCGCACGATTTACAAATCCGCTGATACGACTCATCTCCAGCAACTCGTATTGATCCGCTGTAGTGACGTTTTCCATAACTTGCGGCACCAACTTGGCCCCGATACGTTTTTCAATGGGTTGAAGCACTTTAAAGGAATAAGTAACGGGAGGCTTGCGAACTTGTATAACATCACCCGGCTTCACCATACGTGCGGCTTTCACCGGACTTCCGTTCATGCTTACCCGCCCTTTCTTGCAGGCTTCCGCAGCTATGGTCCGTGTCTTGAAGATACGTACCGCCCACATCCATTTGTCAATTCTGGCTTCACTCATTTTTTGTTGAATTGGTTCATTGTTATGTCAATACCTGCCAAGCAGAAACTTTTGACGATCTCGCCCGCCGTTTCCAATCGCTCAGGAATGCTTTTCCATTCTTCATCACTGAAATGCCCCAACACATAGTCTATTTGTCCGCCCCGCGGAAAATCATTTCCTATGCCGAAACGCAAACGGGCATAATTTTGTGTCCCCAACGTAGCCGCTATATGCTTCAAGCCGTTATGGCCCGCATCGCTTCCTTTGCCCTTCAGCCGCAAAGTGCCAAAAGGCAACGCTAAATCGTCCACTACAATCAGCACGTTCTCCAACGGAATATTCTCCTTCTGCATCCAATAGCGCACAGCGTTTCCACTGAGGTTCATATAAGTGGAAGGCTTTAGCAACACGAGTTGCCTGCCTTTGACGGATAGGGTTACTGTAAATCCATACCGGCCGTCATGAAAGGTAACACCAGCGGCTTTAGCCAACGCATCTACCACCATAAATCCTATATTGTGCCGAGTTTCGTGATATTCGGGACCGATATTTCCCAATCCTACTATGAGATATTTCATCTTTGTTTCGCTTTGTTTTAACTTATCCTTGGCAAAAATAATGTTTTTGCCAAGGATAGGCAAATGAAAAGCGGATTAATGCAGCATTGTCTCCTCTGCTACATGAATCCGCTCTTACGCGTATGCTTATGTACAATATTAGCTGTTTGCGGCAGCTGCAGCACCTCTTGCGGCACGTGTCAACTTAACAGCGCAAACCACGGCTTCTTTAGCGTTCATCAGCTCCAAGCCCTCGTAGTGAAGTTCGCCCACCTTAACAGTCTTGCCCAAACCTAAATGGGAAACGTTGACCACCAGTCTTTCGGGGATGATGTTATACAAGGCTTTCACTTTCAGCTTACGCATCTGCAGGCTCAACTTACCACCGGCCTTTACACCTTCGGCCAAGCCTTCCAGCTGTACGGGCACTTCCATTACGATAGGTTTAGCTTCGTCTATCTGATAGAAGTCTACGTGCAGAATGCTATCTTTTACCGGGTGGAACTGGATATCTTTCATAATGGCGTTGTACTTCTTACCGTCGATAACGAGGTCTACCACATAGATGTGAGGAGTGTAAACCAAATTACGCAACTCATCGTTCGTCACCGTGAAGTGGATGTTTTCACTTCCACCATAAAGTTCGCAAGGCACGCCGTTGTTTTTACGAATAGCTTTCAAAGCTCTAGCTTGTTCCGAAGAACGTTCTGCAATAGTTCTTGCAGTTCCTTTAATTTCAATTGACTTCATACTGAAAAAAATGTTTTGTGTTACTCTAAATTAAGTAATTGGTTCGCTTAATTCACCATCACACGATGTGGGTAATTTTCCACCTGATGTTTCAAAAGCGGCGCAAAGGTACGTCTTTTTTCTGAATTGCCAAACTACAGAGGCTTAAAAATCAATATCAATCTTTATTTCACCTCCTCCTAAGGACGATGCGTTGCCCTCGCTTTGCGAAGAAGACTTTTCCTCCAGCACTTCTGTCTCCTCACCGACAGCCGGATGCGCCTCGTCCTGATGTTGGTGAATGTAATTGATGGATTGCTGCAACCCGTTCATGAACTTTTCAAAATCCTCTTTATAAAGGAATATTTTGTGTTTCTCAAAGCTTACTTGCGAGTCGTCACCTTCACCGCTGACGATTTTCTTGCTTTCCGTAATGGCAATAAACATATCGTCTTTCCGGTTTTTCTTAACATCTAAATAATAGATACGTTTTCCTGCTTTAATGGCTTGGGAATATACAATTTCCTTGTCATTGTTCTCTCCATTGTTTTTTTTCTTCAACTCTTCCATTTCACTCATTTTATTTAATGGTTCATTTATCGGCTCCAAATTTGATGATTTTTTTTAAATTGTCAAAAGAAAAAGGCTTCGATTATCAGATTCTGCATTATTTTTTTCGATTTAGTTATGCCAATTCGCCAAAAATGCCTACTTTTGCACCCGTTAAAAACTAATTTACTTGTCTATATATGATTAACAGAGTTCTTATTCGTCTCAAGATTATACAGATAGTATATGCTTATTATCAGAACGGCAGTAAAAATTTGGACTCAGCGGAGAAAGAATTGTTCTTCAGCCTTTCAAAGGCTTATGACCTCTACAATTATCTGTTGATGCTGATGGTAGCTTTGACGAATTACGCACAAAAGCGGATTGATGCGGCCAAAGCCAAGTTGGCCCCTACAACGGAAGATTTGTTTCCCAACATGAAATTTGTGGAAAATAAATTCATCGCCCAGTTAGAGGTGAACAAGCAATTGGCAGATTTCGTGGCCAATCAGAAGCGTTCGTGGGCCAATGACGAAGACTTCGTCAAAGGACTATATGAGAAAATTACGACTTCGGACATATATAAGGAATATATGGCCTCGGACGATCGCTCATATGAAGCTGACAGAGAATTGTGGCGGAAACTCTATAAGACGTTTATCTATAACAATGAAGAGCTGGATGCTTTGTTGGAAGACCAAAGCTTGTATTGGAATGACGACAAGGAGATCGTAGATACTTTTGTCTTAAAAACAATCAAACGTTTCGATGAGAAAAACGGAGTTGCCCAACCTTTGCTGCCCGAATTCAAGGATGAGGAAGATAAAGAATTTGCCCGCCGGTTGTTCCGACGCTCTATATTGAATGGAGACTATTATCGTCACCTGATCAGTGAGGGCACGCGTAATTGGGATTTGGCCCGCATCGCTTTTATGGATGTCGTAATCATGCAATGCGCATTGGCTGAAATATTAAGTTTCCCCAACATACCGGTCAGTGTGTCGCTGAATGAGTATGTGGATATAGCCAAGGTATATAGCACCCCAAAGAGTGGCAGTTTTGTCAATGGTACGTTGGACGGAATCGTTAATCAATTAAAAAAGGACGGAAAGCTAACAAAAAACTAATATCTTTGTCCGGTTGTAAAGAAAGAAACTGAAAAAATAAAATTTGTTTTCGTATGAATGTTATGAATGTACTTCTTTTGCAGGCTCCGGCCGCAGGTCCCGATGGCAGCTTGACGCTGATAATGATTGTAGCCATGATTGCCATCATGTATTTCTTTATGATTCGCCCTCAAAACAAGAAGCAAAAAGAAATTGCTAATTTCCGCAAGTCACTTCAGGTCAATCAGAAGGTAATTACGGCTGGCGGTATCCATGGCGTTATCAAAGAAATAAATGATAGTGACGTGATTCTTGAAATAGCTTCCAATGTGAAGATTCGCATCGATAAAAATTCAATCTTTGCCGGTGCGGCTGACGCAAACAACAGTCAGACAACCAAATAGGACGGATATTTATGTTCGAGAGCAGGAACATAAGATTATTCTATTTAAAGATATATAGAAAAACAAAGGATTTCCTACTGAGTGCGAAAAGCCGGGAGTTCTTTGTTTTTTTATTCTTCTTTGTAATAGCGGCAGGCTTCTGGCTGCTACAGACTTTAAACAATGATTACGAGACGGAATTTTCCATTCCAGTCAAATTGCGGAATGTACCCGATGATGTCGTTTTAATTTCTGAGCCTGCACCCGAAGTCCGTGTGCGTGTAAAAGATAAAGGAACGGTACTTCTCAACTATATGTTAGGGAAAAGCTTCTATCCGTTGACACTTGACTTCAAGGAGCATGAAAGCGACGGAAGTAATCACGTGCGTATCCATTCTTCCGAATATCAGAAGAAAATTTCCGTTCAGCTCAATGCATCCACTGCATTACTTTCCATGAAACCGGACACGTTGGAATATTATTACTCCACCGGTGCTTCCAAGAAAGTGCCGGTGGCATTACAAGGAAGAGTAAGTGCCGGCTTGCAATATTACCTGCCCGACACAGTTTTTACGCCCGATTCAGTTTGGGTATATGCATCGTCCAATGTGCTTGATACGATAACGAAAGCTTATACGCAGCCTGTTGAGCTGGAAAATGTGTCTGATACGTTATGGCGTCAAGTTTCCTTGTCAGCTCAACGAGGAATAAAGTTTGTACCTGCATCAGTTAACTTAATGTTACCCGTAGATATTTATACTGAGAAAACAGTAGAAGTCCCTCTACTGGGAGTCAATTTCCCGGCGGATAAAGCGCTACGTGTGTTTCCTTCAAAAATTAAAATAACTTTTCAAATCGGATTAAGTCAGTTCCGCCAAGTAACATCAGATGATTTTCACCTATATGTATCCTATGAAGAACTGATGAATTTAGGAAGCGACAAATATACCGTAAAATTGAAAAGTTATCCTCAGGGAGTCAGCCATGTACGTTTCAATCCTGAGCAAGTGGATTTCTTGATTGAACAAATCTCTGACAATGAAAGCTATTAAAATCGGAATTACGGGGGGAATTGGGAGTGGTAAAAGTGTAGTATCCCGTCTGTTGCAAACAATGGATATACCCGTTTACAATTCAGATGCAGAAGCGAAGCGCTTGATACAGACTAATGTCAGCATTCGTTCGGAATTAACGTCCTTGGTAGGAGAAGAGCTTTATACCGGCTCCATACTAAACAAAGCCCTATTATCTTCATACATGTTTGGCCATACCGATCGTGTAGAACAGGTAAATGCCATAGTCCATCCGCGAGTACGTAATGATTTTCATCAATGGGCGGATAAACAGACTCATGTTGTTCCTATACTAGGCTTCGAATCAGCCATTTTGTTGGAAGCCGGCTTTCGCAATGAGGTAGATGCCGTTGTAATGGTTTATGCTCCTAAAGAGATTCGTATTGCACGAACCATCCGTCGTGATGCCGTATCGCGTGAAAACGTTATGAAACGTATTTATAATCAGATGGACAATGAGAAAAAGCGGAAACTGGCAGATTATGTAATAGTGAATGATGGTGAAACCCCTTTAATTCCTCAGGTTTTAGCAATGATTTCTTCGCTATCTAAAAATATTGCTTACCTTTGCGGACGCTAACTGATTTTATATATAAAAAGAAAAACGAATAAACGAATTATGTTGAAGACTATTTTAGCAATCTCGGGTAAGCCAGGATTGTATAAGCTTGTTTCGCGAGGAAAGAATATGTTGATAGTAGAATCACTTGCCGATAAAAAACGTTTCCCGGCATACGGCAATGAAAAAATCATTTCACTAGGAGATATTGCTATGTATACGGATGCTGAAGATGTTCCATTAAAAACTATTTTGGAGGCAATGAAGCAAAAAGAGAACGGTACTGCCGTAACTCTGAATATAAAGAAAGCCTCTTCGGATGAGCTTTACGCCTACTTGGAAACCGTATTGCCTAATTATGATCATGATCGCGTACATGCTTCTGACATCAAGAAACTGATTACATGGTATAATCTGCTGATAACAAGCGGTATAACCAATTTTGAGGAAGACGAGCCATCGGAAGAAGGCGAATAAGTTCCAATTCATCAGCAACAATACTTCGGGGCAAGAAAAAATCAATAATACATGCCCTTACACAAATCAACCCGATTGAAAGGATTGTTTTTGCATGAATATCCTCAATTAGCCAATAAGCATGTTTCAAAAAGAATATATACTTCAACAGAGTTAGAATATATATTACTTTGCCAATGAAGTTATATTCTCGGGCAATTGAAGTATATATTACTTTGAATGTACACCAAACAGTGGCTAATTGAGGATACTCATATTATTTTAACCTTAAAGAATCCAACTGTTCCAAAGTGCCATTAAACACATCAAGGTCAACATCTTCCTCAACTCCCGGTACTGAGCCAACATCCGTATGTTGCCAAAAATGCCAACGCCCTTTATAACGTACTGAATCAACATAATAATGAGCTATCCAATAAGGATAGGCATTGAATATCGGGTCATCCAAATAGCGCATTTTGAATTTGTAAGAAGTATAAAGAATGGGCTTCACGCCATAATAGTTTTCTATATAGTCCAGCCATGTCTTTACAGCTTGTTGCAACTCCTGTTTGCTACGCTTGCCATGATCTTCCACATCAAGCACAGGAGGAAGATCGCCTGAAGCCAGTTTTACATTGCGGATAAAGAAATCGGCCTGCTGACGTGCGTCCGTATGAGGACGGAAAAAATGATAGGCACCTCGGATAAAATTATATTTATATGCCGAATCAAAATGCTGACGAAAGGTATTGTCCCTATGATCCCCTCCCTCTGTAGCTTTCATAAAAATAAAACGTATAGGGAATTCCCCTCCTTGTGTTTGAGATAATAGCTTCCAATCAATAACACCTTGATAATGAGAAATATCAATGCCATGTACTTCATAATCACAAGGCATACATACGCCATACCCCTTCAGACCATAACAAGGCTTCCAACGATAAGCATACGGACGGATAAAACAATAATAGAAACCCGCAGCAAATACTATCACGATGCAAACGGCCAACACATTGCGCAACCACACAGGCATCATATCCCCCCATAGGATTTCTTTTTGCCGATTCCCTCTCTTCGAGTGAGCAACACGGCGCTTAGGTTTAACTGTAACCTTTGGGGTAGAAAGTTTCTTCTTCGTAGGTGTGGCCATATTTGATTTTTACAAAGCGAGTGCAAAGGTACATAGATTATCTCAAAATAAGATGGAGAGATAGGGAAAACTTCATTTAAAAAAGTTATCTTTGCGGGCGCAAAAACAAAAGAGAAAAGATGCGACGCTCCGTTTACACCATTATTATATATATAATATTGCTCGGGCTGCCCAGCCAAAACATGCAGGCGACAGAGACACTGATGATGCCTCAAGAAGACGGCATACGCCTCAGCCTGCTGACGTGCGGTCCGGGAGAAGAAATCTATTCCCTCTTCGGACATACGGCCATCCGCTATGAGGACCAAAGCCGGGGCGTGGACGTGGTGTTCAACTACGGACTGTTCAGTTTCGATACACCCAACTTCATCCTGCGTTTCACATTGGGCGAGACTGACTACCAGTTGGGAGTGACGGATTACCGCCGTTTCATTGCCTCCTATTGGATGGAAGAAAGGGACGTGTGGCAACAGACGCTGAACCTGACTTCGGAAGAAAAGCGAAAACTCATTGGTCTACTAGAGGAAAATTACAAGCCGGAAAATCGAGTTTACCGCTATAATTTCTTTTATGACAATTGCGCCACCCGCCCGCGCGACCAAGTGGAAAGAGCCGTGAAGGGGCGCCTGCATTATGCCGATGATATGAAAAGCACAAATACGGGAAGCAGCTTTCGCGACATCGTCCACCAATATTGCGAAGGGCATCCATGGGCACGCTTTGGCATAGACATGTGCCTGGGAAGCGAAGCCGACCGCCCCATTAACCGGAGACAGATGATGTTCGCACCTTTTTACGTGAAAGACTTTTTTGCTTCGGCCACGTTGTCGGACAGCACGGGTGTACGCCCGCTGGTGGCCAGCACAGAACAAGTCCTCGCCATTCCCGCCGATGCGCGAAAGAAAGAAGCTGCCTATCCTTCGCCTTTTCAAGTGGCTTTGGGCCTCTTACTCGTAGTAGGCATCGCTACATGGATAGGTGTTCGGAAAGGAAATAGTTTATGGGGCATCGACCTGGTGTTGTTTTTTGCCGCCGGAGTGGCCGGATGCTTTTGGACAATCCTGGCTTTCTTCTCCCAACATCCGGCAGTAGGCTCCAACTATGTGCTTTTTGTCTTTCATCCGCTTCATCTTTTATGCCTGCCATTCATGCTACGTAAGGTCATAAAGAAGCAAATGAGCTACTACATGGTGGCCAACGGAGCCATCTTAACATTTTTTATAATGTTATTCGGTGTCATACCGCAAGAAATTCATTTGGCTGTACTACCTTTGGCACTGTGTTTGCTGGTACGTTCGGCAAGCAACCTCATAATTTGCAGAAAACAGACGAAACGATGAAGAAAGGGCTGATTACTTCCATACTAGCATTGACTTTCGGAGGCCTTCAGGCACAACCGTTGCCTGCGACCCCTAAATTGGTGGTTACACTGACCATCGACCAACTGCGTACAGACTATCTGGAAAGCTTCTCCCCGCTCTATGGTGAAAGAGGCTTCAAACGCTTGTTGCGTGAAGGAAAAGTCTACCGCCAAATGGAAATGCCGTTTGACAAGCCCGACCGCTCATCGGGCATCGCCACTCTCTGCACCGGATGTACGCCCTCCACGCATGGCATCATTGCCAACCGCTGGATGGACATCACTACACTGACTCCACGCAGTTGTGTGGATGACCCCGACTACATGGGTTACTCCACAGAGCAGAACAGCTCGCCTTCGCGTATGCTGACCTCTACCGTAGCCGACGAATTGAAGATAGCCACACGAAATGCGGGAAAAGTATATGCCATAGCTCCTTTCCGCGATGCCGCCATTTTGAATGCGGGCCATGCGGGGGACGGAGCTTTCTGGATAAACGAAGTAACTGGAAAATGGTGTGGGACCACCTATTACAAAGATTTCCCCGAATGGCTGAGCCGATACAACGACTCCTGCTCCGTAGATTTCCGCATCAAAGACATGGAATGGATACCTCTGCGCCCGATAGCAGATTATAAATACTTGCCTGACTGGCGCACCGAACCTTTCAGATATCTGTTCTCCAGCGAAAAAGAAAATAAATTCCGCCGCTTGAAAGTCAGCCCCATGGCTAACAATGAAGTAAACTTGTTGACGGCCGAATTGTTGGAAAAGAGCGGAATGGGAAAAGATGAAGCGACCGACCTGCTCTCATTGACTTACTATGCGGGAAACTACAACCATTACAGCACCCGAGAGTGCGCTATGGAAATGCAGGACACGTATGTTCGGCTGGATCGTAGTATCGCCACATTGCTTGACCTGCTCGACCGTAAGGTAGGTTTGAACAATTTGATACTTTGTGTCATCTCCACCGGCTATGCCGATCCCGAACCTGCCGATACGGGCATCTACCGCATCCCCGGAGGAGAGTTCCACTTAAACCGATGCGCCATGTTGCTCAACATGTATCTGATGGCTACCTATGGCGAGGGGCAATACGTAGAAGCTTTCTACGACCGACAAATCTACCTCAACCACAAGCTGATAGAGGACAAGCAATTAGACTGGACGGAGATTTTGGAAAAATCATCAGCCTTCCTGGTGCAATTTAGTGGAGTAGACAAAGTCTATTCATCACATACCTTATTATTAGGGTCGTGGTCGCCGTTGATGGATAAAGTTCGCAATGGCTATCACCGCAAGCGTTCGGGCGACTTACTGATTGAAGTATTACCCGGATGGACTATCATACGAGAGAATCCGAACGAAAGCCGTGCCGTACGCATGGCCAACACCCCTACCCCGATGATATGGCTAGGCGGAAACGTGAAGGCGGAAACCATCAAGGTTCCAGTCTGTGCCGACCGTGTGGCTCCTACATTATGCAGGGTGATACGTATTCGTGCTCCTAACGGTTGTACCTCACAACCTCTTGAACTTTGATTTTTTTTCCTTACCTTTGCACACGCAAAGCATCTGTAAATCATTTAGCTAATAATAAGTAAAAAACAACTATAAAATGGGATTTAATGAATTTCTGAGTTCGATTTTCGGAAACAAGTCCACCCGTGACATGAAGGAGATACAACCGTGGGTAGACAAAGTGAAAGCCGCTTATCCCGAAATCGACAAATTGGACAATGACGCCCTGCGCGCCAAGACTGAAGAGCTGAAGACTTATATCCGCAACTCTGCGGCCACCCAACGCGCTAAAGTGGATGAATTGAAAGCCTCCGTGGAAAGTACGGAATTGGAAGACCGAGAAGATCTTTTCAACCAAATAGACAAGATAGAGAAAGAAATACTGGAAATATACGAGAAAGCGTTGGACGAAGTATTACCCACCGCTTTTGCCATCGTAAAGTCTACGGCACGCCGTTTCACCGAAAACGAGGAGATCGTAGTAACAGCCAACGACTTCGATCGCCAACTGGCCGCTACAAAGGATTTTGTACGCATTGATGGCGACAAGGCTATCTACCAAAACCATTGGATGGCCGGAGGAAACGAAATCACTTGGAACATGGTGCACTATGACGTGCAGTTGTTCGGTGGTGTCGTCTTGCACAAAGGTAAAATCGCCGAGATGGCTACCGGTGAAGGTAAAACTCTGGTGGCTACACTTCCCGTATTTCTTAACGCATTGACCGGTAACGGTGTACATGTTGTGACTGTGAACGACTACCTGTCCAAACGTGACTCCGAATGGATGGGGCCGCTCTACATGTTCCACGGTTTGAGCGTGGATTGCATCGACAAGCATCGCCCCAACTCCGAAGCACGCCGCCAGGCATACCTGGCTGACATTACCTTCGGTACGAACAACGAATTCGGCTTCGACTATTTGCGTGACAACATGGCCATCAGCCCCAAGGATTTGGTACAACGCCAACACAACTACGCCATCGTCGATGAGGTGGACTCCGTATTGATAGACGATGCCCGTACACCTCTTATTATTTCCGGTCCTGTGCCCAAAGGAGATGACCAACTCTTCGAACAACTGAAGCCACTGGTAGAGCGTCTGGTGGAAGCGCAGAAGAAACTGGCTACACAATACTTGGCCGATGCCAAACGTCTGATTGCTTCGGAAGATAAAAAAGAACAGGAAGAAGGTTTCCTCGCCCTGTACCGCAGCCACAAGGCCCTACCCAAGAACAAACCGCTGATTAAGTTCCTCAGCGAGCAAGGCATCAAGGCCGGTATGCTGAAGACCGAGGAAATCTATATGGAGCAGAACAACAAGCGTATGCATGAGGTGACCGATCCGTTGTATTTCGTCATTGATGAGAAACTGAACAGCGTAGACCTGACCGACAAAGGTGTAGACCTCATCAGTGGCAGGTCATCAGACCCGACTTTCTTTGTCTTGCCAGACATCACCGCCCAACTCTCCGAGCTGGAAAATGAACAAGGACTTAGTGAGGAAGAACGTTTGGCCAAGAAAGACGAATTGCTCACTAACTACGCCATCAAATCCGAACGCGTACATACCATCAACCAGTTGCTGAAAGCTTACACTATGTTCGAGAAAGACGACGAATATGTCGTAATAGACGGACAGGTGAAGATTGTGGATGAACAGACGGGCCGTATCATGGAAGGCCGCCGCTATTCCGATGGTTTGCATCAGGCCATTGAGGCCAAGGAAGGTGTGAAAGTAGAAGCCGCCACACAGACATTTGCGACCATCACTCTTCAGAATTATTTCCGTATGTACCACAAGCTGGCTGGTATGACCGGTACGGCCGAAACGGAAGCAGGCGAATTTTGGGACATCTATAAACTGGATGTAGTGGTTATCCCCACCAACCGCCCCATTGCCCGTATTGACATGAACGACCGCGTGTACAAGACCAAACGCGAAAAATATAAAGCCGTTATCGAAGAAATTGAAAAAATGGTGCAGGCCGGACGTCCGGTTCTGGTAGGTACAACTTCAGTGGAAATCTCCGAAATGTTGAGTCGTATGCTCGACATGCGCAAAATACCTCACAACGTATTGAACGCCAAGTTACACCAGAAGGAAGCCGAAATCGTGGCTAAAGCAGGACAAAGCAGCACGGTGACCATTGCGACCAACATGGCCGGTCGTGGAACCGACATCAAGCTGAGTCCGGAAGTGAAAGCTGCAGGCGGTTTGGCCATCATCGGTACAGAACGTCATGAGTCACGCCGTGTAGACCGCCAGTTGCGTGGTCGTTCAGGACGTCAAGGAGACCCGGGTTCATCCGTGTTCTTCGTTTCGTTGGAAGATGACTTGATGCGTCTGTTCTCATCAGATCGCATTGCCAGTGTGATGGACAAATTGGGCTTCAAGGAAGGTGAGATGATCGAACACAGCATGATTTCGAAATCTATTGAGCGCGCCCAAAAGAAAGTGGAGGAAAACAATTTCGGTATCCGTAAGCGTCTGTTGGAGTACGATGATGTCATGAACAAACAGCGTACCGTCGTCTACACCAAACGCCGTCACGCACTGATGGGTGAACGTATTGGCATGGATATCGTGAACATGATATGGGACCGTTGCGTCAATGCCGTTCAAGCTCCTGACTACGAAAACTGCAAGATGGATATGCTTCAGACGCTTGCCATGGAAGTACCCTTCACGGAAGAAGAATTCAAGGAAGAAAAGAAAGAGAAGCTGGCTGACAAGGCGTTCGATACCGCTATGGAGAACTTCAAGCGAAAGACCGACCGCATGGCACAGATAGCTTACCCTGTCATCAAACAAGTGTATGAGAATCAAGGCCACATGTACGAGAATATTTTGATTCCAATCACTGACGGTAAACGCATCTACAATATCTCCTGCAACCTGAAAGCTGCTTACGAAAGCGAATGTAAGGAAATCGTCAAGTCATTCGAGAAGAGTATCCTGTTGCATGTCATTGACGAGGCATGGAAAGAGAATCTACGCGAATTGGACGAACTGAAACATTCCGTACAAAACGCCAGCTACGAGCAGAAAGACCCGTTGTTGATTTACAAACTGGAGTCAGTCAACTTGTTCGATGCGATGGTCAATAAGATTAACAACGAGACCATCTCTATCTTGATGCGCGGACAAATCCCGGTACAGGAGCCACAGGAAGTACGTCAAGCCGCTCCTGAGCAACGTCAAGACATGAGCCGTTACCAAGAACAGAAACAAGATTTGAGCGACCCCAACCAACAGGCTGCTGCCGCACATGACACTCGCGAGCAACCTAAGCGTGAACCTTTCCGCGCTCCCAAAACGATAGGACGTAACGATCCTTGTCCTTGTGGAAGTGGAAAGAAATATAAGAACTGTCACGGAAGGAACCAGTAAACGAGTTACATCTTCCTGAAGATAAGAAAGGAGGAAGTTTCCGGCCCAATGACCTGTGAAACATCCTCCTTTCTCTATATCTTTCCGTCTTACCTTATTCCGCTGTCAGTTGCTTCAAAGTCTTTTTCATCACTTCATGGTCACGGAAATCATTACGCAGCTTATACGTACCAGATTTATCTACTAACACGTAGGACGGTATGCCGTCAATCTTGAACTTGTCGCAAATGTAAGACCACTGCTCGTCGTTCAACCGGAAATGCACCCCCTTAATGTCCGGTATCATTGTCTTATACTTAACCATGGGAGAAGTTTCGTTTGCAATATAAAGCCACACCAGATCATCACTCTTCAACTCAGTATCCTTCAACGGTTCATTGGCTTTCAATGCCATACGGCACGGGCCACACCAAGTATTCCAAAAGTCTACCAAAACGACTTTACCTTTATAAGGAGCAATGATGGCATCAAAAAGTTTTTCCTTCGGCACGTCAGGAGTCGTTTCTATTTTTGCTCTCCCCTCTACAGCGGCCAAATCGGCTTTTGCCTTTTCTTCCATTTGACGAAAAGCTTCCCGATAGAACGGATTACCTGTTGACTCAATATCTTTCCAATCCTCATCAGTCAGATCGGCACTTTCCGCTTTTTCCACCAACAAGAATACCTTAGGCATTTCGGCTACCAATCCCTGCTGCACAAAGTCTTTCCGCAACAGCTCTGTCACTGGATGTCCTATACCATACACATAACCGGAAAGCTCACGTCCCATCAACAGTTTTGGATCGCTTATATCGAATAACTTGCAGACTTCAGCCACATTTTCAGCCGTCATCGGATCAATACCTTTGACCTTCTGTTCGTAATCCCACATTTTATTTATCTGCCGATAGTTTATCTCCCGTATGCGGTCACCTTGGGTCAATGCCTCAACCAATTGTTGCTTCAATGTGAGCTGGTTCAATTCTTTAAGTAACGGAGACATGTTGCTTTGCGCGACACTATCTGAAAGTGATTGATATGCCTTTATCATACGTGCGGTATATTCATCGGCCTTCAACCGATAATCAGCTAAACTATCGCTATAAATATTTATAGAATAACCGCTTTGGTCACCATATATAGCAGTATTTGCCAGATCGGCATAAGTACCTGTAGCATAAAGTGTGCGGAAAGGATCGGGTTTCGGTGACTTTCCATTCATCCCACGCCGATAGAGAATGCGCCATCCGCTCACCCGCATATCCATATAAACATCCATTTCTTCACCGGGTGCCAGCCAGACATCTCCAGCCATTGATTGTGACATGACAATATGAGCCTGTGCAGGACCACATTGCAGGAAAGTAAAAGTGGCGTTGCCTTCCGTATCAATAGTGGAAGTATAAGGCTGCTGACGGCCAAACATGGTATTGACGTATAAATCAATTTCTTTTCCAAACTCCTTTCGATAGCCTATAAGATGCAAGTTCACGACAGTCTCTCCAGACTTAAATACAGGTTCCGGCACGGAAGCTTGACCATTTATCCGACGCAAGTCGGAAGGGATTTGTTCCGGTACGTCATATGTTTTCTTGCCAGTCAGGTCAATACCAAAAATCTTGAAACAGTCCTCACAATCGGACTCGATGAAATCAAATGACTTGGTACGCTTAGGCAACGGCTCAAAGGTCAGTGTGAACGATGCTTCGCCCGAATCGGGCATCCAAAAAAGCGAGTCAGCCTCAATACCCCGCGTACCTGTCAATTTATCCCAAATCGGTCATTAGAGACGGAGTTAGCACTATTTCTAATGACCGCCATTAGAAAGATGTGGTTGTATAT
>CALUOV010000032.1 GCA_944322275.1 uncultured Bacteroides sp.
CTTCAGGAGTGTCATGTCTTGACGGATAGAATTATGTGAGAAAACCACGAAAAACTACAATGAAAATGGCATATGGAGGGGTTATGGTCTACCAACTTCATATGTCATTATGTTTTTTAGGGACATTTACTGAATATCCCTCCATATTGTGAATACGCTAAAATCTTTCTTTCCCCCACAACGCTTGCATCCGTTCCTGATGTTTACGCTCGGCCGCATTGTCTTGCGGATGCCAGATACGTTGCTCCTTTAGTTCATCGGGCAGGAACTGCTGGCGGACGAAATGTCCGGGATAGTCATGGGCGTATTTGTATCCATCGGCATACCCCAATTGCTTCATGAGCTTGGTAGGTGCATTACGCAGGTGCAAAGGGACAGGCAGGTTGCCGGTCTTCTGTACTAGTCCGATGGCATCGTTGATAGCCATGTAAGCCGAATTGCTTTTGGGACTGGTGGCCAGGTAAATGGTGGTCTCTGCCAAAGGAATACGCCCTTCGGGCCAACCAATCTTCATGATGGTGTCGAAACAGGCATTGGCCAGCAGGAGGGCGTTCGGATTGGCCAAACCGATGTCTTCGGCAGCGGAGATGACCAACCGGCGGGCTATGAATGCGGGGTCTTCACCTCCTTCTACCATGCGGGCCAGCCAGTAGATGGCTCCATCGGGATCGCTTCCACGGATGGACTTGATAAAGGCGGAAATAATGTCATAGTGCATCTCTCCGTCTTTGTCGTAGGCCATGGGGTTCTGTTGAAGGCGTTCGGTTACCATGCCATCGGTTATAATGACGGGATCTTCTGATTCGGCTTCTACCACCAGTTCCAGAATGTTGAGCAATTTGCGTGCGTCTCCTCCGCTATACCGGAGCATGGCGGTGGTTTCCTGTAGTTCGATCTTGCGTTCCTTCAGGACGGGATCCGTTGTGATGGCTCGGTGGAGTAATTCCAGCAGGTCGTCTTTTTCCAAAGGCTTCAATACGTACACTTGGCATCGGGAGAGCAGTGGGCGGATGACCTCAAAGGATGGATTCTCCGTCGTGGCGCCTATAAGGGTTACTATACCTTGTTCTACGGCTCCTAACAGAGAATCTTGCTGAGATTTACTGAAGCGGTGTATCTCATCAATAAAAAGGATGGGACTGGCTTGCGAGAAAAAGCGGTTGGACTTGGCACGCTCTATGACGTCCCGCACGTCCTTCACTCCGCTGGTTACGGCACTTAGGGTATAGAACGGAGTCTCTAAGCGGTTGGCAATGATTTGCGCCAGCGTTGTCTTTCCTACGCCCGGAGGTCCCCATAGAATGAAGGAGGAGATACGTCCGGCGTCTATCATCTTGCGCAACACAGCGTTCGGTCCAACAAGATGTTTTTGGCCGATGTATTCATCGAGTGTCTTGGGCCTGAGTCTTTCTGCAAGTGGTGCCATACTGATTCTTTATTGCTCCAACAATACTTGTACGATGCGCTCGGCGGTACGTCCATCCCAACGTTCAGGCAAGGTAGAGTGTTTCCACGTGCCTTTCATCAGTTGTTCTAAGGCATGGGCCAAGGCGAAGGGACTTTCGCCTACCAGTTCGTTGGTACCGATGCGCCAGGTTTCCGGATGTTCGGCATAGGTGTTGAGCGTGATGCAGGGTACGTCTAAGAAAGTGGCTTCCTCGGCTATGTTCCCCGAATCCGTTACGATGCCTTTGGCTTGATTGATGAGGAAGCCGAAGTGCAGGTAACTTTGCGGAGGCAGAATGTGGAGGTTGGGTGCCTTTAACTCCAAAGACAGGAGAGCTTGCTGCACGTAGGGATGTACGGGTGCTACGATGGGGGTATTTCCTGCACACTCTATGAGGGTACGCATCAAGCTCAGCAAGGTAGGACGTTGTTGAAGCAGGTCGCGCCGGTTGAGCGTAAGGAGTAGGTAACATCCTTTCTTCAATCCGAGGGTGGAGAACCATACGGGTTGCATCAGTCGGTGTCGGTTGTAGCGTACGGTGTCCATCAGAATATTGCCTACGTTGTGGATATACTCCGGTATCATACCTTCTTGGTTGAGATTGCGGTTGGCTGCCATGCTGGCGGCAAACAGATAATCGGAAATGGCATCTACAATGGTGCGGTTTACTTCGCGGGGCATGTTCATGTCGAATGAGCGTGTGCCGGCTATGACGTGAGCTACTTTCAATCCCCGCTTCTTAGCCACAATGGCACAACTCATGGTGGCAGTCATGTCGTCTACGACCAGCACTACGTGTGCCGGATGGGTATCCAGTTCACGTTCGAAGGCCAACATAATGTCTGCCGTGACTTGTGAGTGATTAGTACTTGTGACACCTAAGTAATCGTCCGGGCGACGCATGTCGAGGTCTGTGAACAAGGTCGGTTCAAGAGCGGGGTCATCTTCCGGTCCGGTGTAGACAATGCGGTATGTAATGTCTTTGCCCGTTTCGTGTGCGGCGTCTATGGCTCGGCAAAGCGGGGCTATTTTCATAAAGTTGGGGCGTGCGCCCGATACGATAGTTACTTTCATGAGTTGGATGAAATTAATGATTTCTTTCGCAAAAATACGGTTTCCCTCGGAATTTATTCGTTACTTTGCAGGAAATTTCAAAAAAGATTATGCCGACATTTGTTCAGATACTCGATTTTATAGGAACTTTTGCCTTTGCAATCAGTGGTATCCGTTTGGCTTCGGCCAAACGGTTCGATTGGTTTGGGGCTTATGTGGTGGGGTTTGCCACGGCTGTTGGAGGAGGTACATTGAGAGATTTGTTGCTCGATGTCACTCCGGGCTGGATGACCGACCCTATTTACCTGATATGTACAGCTTTGGCATTGGTGTTTGTGGCTGTGTTTGGTAAGTTGCTCATTCATTTGAACAACACGTTTTTCATTTTCGACTCCATCGGACTTGCCTTGTTTACTGTGGTAGGCGTAGGCAAAAGTATTGCTTTAGGGTATCCTTTTTGGGTGGCTATCATTATGGGTAGCATGACGGGAGCGGCCGGAGGCGTTATTCGCGATGTATTCATCAATGAGATCCCTTTGATTTTCCGCAAGGAGATTTATGCTATGGCGTGTGTGGTAGGTGGATTAGCCTATTGGATA
Organism: uncultured Bacteroides sp.; assembly: GCA_944322275.1. Classification (GTDB taxonomy): domain Bacteria; phylum Bacteroidota; class Bacteroidia; order Bacteroidales; family Bacteroidaceae; genus Bacteroides. The sequence goes on from CALUOV010000032.1 coordinate 3,100, forward strand.
TGTACTGTCACCGGATTGGGATCGTATGTGTCACAGATAACGTGTGGCATAGTAGTGTTTCTCACGCGTATTTTAGCCGTGAAGTACAAAATTTGCTTGCCTATCCTTTCAGGAAAGGAAGAGAACTAAAGGTGTTTACGGACAAAAGATTATCTCTTGCGAGGGCTTATGTGTCGCTTAAAAAACTTCAATGTTTCCGTCTGCATGGCTTTACTGAAGAAGTGAGGATAATCCCATAATTTAGTGACGAGTTGGTCTTCAGCCCGTTGGTCTTTCCATACGTCCCGGAGTATGCGGTAAGCGTCTTGCGTTCCGGTGAGAAGAAATAATTTGTCTCGTGAGCCGTTGAAAAACAACATCGGTTTGGGACAGGCAATGGAGGCTACATCCGGATAGTCCATCCAAAGACGTAGGCCGGGCACTAACATGGCATAGGCTGAACCTCCACGGTTCTGATTGTTGGTCAAAGTCATTAAATATTCTGTCGTGTTCATCCAGCAAACTGCTGCACAGGCTTTGACCAGATCAGTCAATGCTGCTAACATCCAGGCGCGATGGGCACCCATGGAGAAACCTAACGCACCAATGCGTTCTTTATCTACTTGGGGTAACGAGGCCAGGAATTCCACGCTTCGTAAATCGTCGTAAGTGATAACACCAGCCCAATTCATGCCCATTTGCATCAGGTTGGATGCCAAAGCTTGTTGCCCATCGTAATCTGTTCCTTCTTTGCTTCCCCGTTCACTCCAAAACAGAGCGTCTATGGTCAAAACCACGTAACCATGTGTCGCATAATAATCGCCCACATATTGACCATCATAGTACTTGGTAACCCAAGCGTCTGCATCTTTCAGCATTTTTTCACTGACATCGAATGGACGAACCATTTTCTCCTTGCCTATGGAGAAGTGTGCCCCATGATCGTGAAGCATGACAATGGCGGGGAAAGGTCCTTCTCCATCGGGAACTAAGAGGTAAGCTGGTATGCGGGACCATCCGGTTAAATTGAATTCTATTTTCAGAGCTTGATAGCCCTCACGTTGTTCGCATGCTATGACTTGCATATCGTATGTGGCAGAAGCAGGAGGGACGGGCAATAGGCAGGAGTCTAATTTTTGACGGGCTTTGGTGCGCCAATCATCAAATGGGATATTGGTACAATGTCTCCGCGCCAAAGGCCATGTCAGATGTGCTTTCATCTTTTTGTAATAGACGGGCATGTTTTTAGTCAGTTCATAACGTGCCGTGTCGGGATATTGCGCCTGTACTGAAAGAGAGATGAATAAACAGATATAGATGATCGAAAGTTGTTTCATGCGAATATTTATATGATTTTGGCAATTTCTTCCGTCCGTTCTACAATATAATCCGGATGAAATGTTTCCAGTTCTGTACGGGGGCGGAATCCCCATGTAACACCACAGGAAGTGACACCGGCATTGATAGCAGTTTGCATGTCCACGCCCGAATCGCCCACATAGAGTGTATCCTTGGGAGCAATACCCGTCTCTTTCAGAATATCGCAAACCACGGTCGGATCCGGTTTTGTAGGTACTCCTTCCCGTTGACCAAACACAGCGGCAAAACGGATGGACGGGAAATAGTGCGTAATGAGTTTCTCTGCAGCGGATTGGTATTTATTGGAGGCTACCGCCAGTTGTATGCCTTGTGATTGTAGATTGGTCAAAAGTTCGGGGATACCAGGATAAGGGCGGCTCTTGTCTGCGTTATGAAGGTCATAGTGAGGAACAAACTTTTGGCGTACACGCAAAACATTCACTTCATTCTTTTCGCCTTCAGGCAAGGCACGTTCGAACAGTTTGTTGATACCATTGCCCACCATGAACCGATAGGCATCCTCCTCATGAGTAGGGTACCCTAACTCCTCCAATGCATAGTTGGTGCTTTGCGCCAAGTCTGCGATGGTATTCAACAGGGTACCGTCTAAATCAAAGATTACTAATTGCTTCATTTCACTTATTTTGTTATTCTAAACCAGTCTACATCCGCCCAACCTCCATCATTAATCTTAATGGCGGGACGAGTACAGAACATCCCGACTTTGGCGCCAATCCATCGGCCTTCCTTGGCTTGAAAGGAATCGCCTATCTTTTTGAAGCGCTTACCATCAAGACTATAACTGAAGTCGCATGTGACCACAAGATCATGTCCACCGTCACTTTCAGCTATCTTACTTCCATCTGTGCTGAACTTAACACGCAGGTATACAGTATTGTCCGCTAATGCCATCGAGGCGTTCTTCTGTTCGGGCATACCCATGTCGGCTTTAAGACATTCCACCTGAGAAAGTTCCAGTCCTGTCTCCGTATTCTCCAAGATTACCCCCGCATAATCCATACCCATGACTACGAGTCCAGAACGTTCACCTGTATAACGTTTATCAGGCTTAAAGGTTAGCTTCATCGTGGCGGTAAAGTTAGGAGCCGGTGTCTTTTGCAATAACAGGTTGGCTACATCCCACAGGTTCTTATAATCTTTTACCACCGGATAGGAGTAAAGCCGGACAATGCTTTGATCACCTGCGTAGTAAGCCCACTTCTCGTTGATGTTAGCATGCCATTGCCATTGTGGAGAAAGGGTGTAACCATCAAATTCATCACGCTCTTGCGGATTACAGATAGGGTAAGTTTGGCCTACATCAGGTTTTCGGTAGGTCAATACCGGTTCACCACATCCGTCACCGTCCTTGTCCGTTCCGATAACCGGCCATCCGTCTATCCATTTCATGGGTTGCAGATGTACCAAACGGCCATATGCGCCTACGTCCTGAAAGTGCAAGAACCAGTCTTCACCGGTAGGTGTGTTCACCCATGCCCCTTGATGAGGTCCGTTAACAGGGCTACTGCCTTGTGCCATGACCGTACGCCATTCGTAAGGTCCATAGATATTTTTGGAGCGAAGTACTACTTGCCAACCGGTAGGTACGCCACCAGCCGGGTGGAAAATATAATAGTAATCACCCCTTTTGTACATCTTAGGGCCTTCACAAGTTTCATGGGCTTCGTGTCCATCGAATATGATACGCGAGGGAGTGATGGCACGGGTCGCTTCCGCATTCAGTTCGCAGATAGAAATCACGCTTTTAAATTCGGCACGGCTTCCCGCATAGGCGTGTACCATGTAGACTTTACCGTCTTCATCCCAAAAAGGACAGGTGTCAATAATACCTTTGGCGGGTTTAACCAATACAGGCTCAGTCCATGGTCCTTTGGGATCTTTAGCCTTCACCATGAAAGCGCCACGGTCGGGGTCTCCCCAAAAAATGTAGAACTCCCCGTCGTGATGACGGATGGCGGGAGCCCAAATGCGGTTGCCGTGTTCGGGACGTTCGGGACTCTGGACAGGTGCCAAGGCGTAAGGTATAGCATGGCTGATAATGGTCCAGTTCACCAAATCTTTGGAGTGCAGAATAGGAAGTCCCGGCAAACAATTGAAACTGGAGGCCGTCAGATAGAAATCGTCTCCCACACGACAAGCATCGGGGTCAGAATAGTCAGCATAGAGCACGGGATTCTTGTACGTGCCGTTTCCTTGGTCCGGACACCACACTTCGGATACATAGTTTTCTTCTTGGGCAGCCAGTGGCAATGCGACCAGCAGCCCCAGTCCTAAAAGAGCATTTGAGATGTTCATGGTCATAAATATTTGTAAATTATCTCCCTATAATACGGATGACCTCATAATGGTACTCAACGCATGATTGTAATTTTCAGCGGGTGTTCCAACTGCTCCTTCCATACGTTCATATGATCGAACCATGTTTGTGCATCGGGATAGCCGAACGTTTCTTTACGCGATGTGAACATCGTATAATAATGGAATGATTTTTTGCCAGGATTGGACACCGTATACAGAAAATTGTCCTTGTCCTGTACTTCCTTAAGGATGTACTTCCGCGGGATGTAAGTGGCCAGCCCGATGGCTTCTTTAGCGTACTTCACCGTATCTGTCACCGGCCAATGCCGTCCCCAGCTGCCGACCAGTCCGTTATGGTCGGAGTATGAAACGGTTTCGTTGCCCATGATATTCTGTACCCCCGTAGCAAAGACTTCCTGCCCCAGCGCTTCATCAAAGAACGTCTCCACCAGCAAGTCTCTATGCCCGGCATAAAGTATGTAATGATGGGTCATGGTCAGTTCGCTACCCTGATACTCCCAACCTTTCACTTTTACTTCGGCAATGGCACGTACCGGGCCGTAAGCCAGCACGCTTTCTGTACGAAAAGCCACGGGACTGATATGTATTGCCTTCTGTCCGTCCCAACCTTTCAAGGCTCCAACTCCACAACTGTTGCCTACCATCAGCACATCGTTTCCGAATCCGCGCGCCAGCTGCTCGTTATTGGGGTAGAACCGGCTTTCTTTCAATTCGAGTCCTTTGTGGAATTTCCCATAAGGGTCGATAGTCTGCTTTTCGTTAAAATAGATGCGGTATCCCACTAACTCAGATTCCAGCATCGGTCCATGCCCGTACACCATATTATAATAGTTCGTAGTGCCGGGCACGGTGATGGATTGCACCGGAGCATGACGATTGTTCTTAGCGTCTCGTGTCAGTAAGGTGGCGAAAACGCGCGGTTTATAAGCCTTTTCACTTTCTTTTGACGAAAGAATGACGCTGATTTTGCGAGAGCTTTGCGCGGGCATGTCGAGGACAAAGGCCAACTCGTCCGCTTTCAAGTCTCCGTCCAAGTCATCCAGTTGGGAAGGAATTTCCTGATTCCCATCCATTACGATGGCCGACCGTACTCGGAAAGCTACCGGAACATCTTTCAGGCGTATGACTATCGGAGCATCTTTTTGCTCGTTGCTCCATTCGTTTTTTACTTCTACGGAGAATGTACGGGCTTGTTGTGCCCCGGCGGATATGCCGCACAGAAGGCATGCCAATAAGAAGAGTAGGTTCTTTTTAATCATGATAGAGTCTTAGCTTTTGATGCAAAAGTAGAAAAAATATTTAGTAAAAACAAAAGCTCCCTCTAGTCAACGCGATAAGATGTTTGACTATGGGGGAGCAGAAACAATCAAAAAGATCTGTTGTTGGAAATCGAGGAGTTATTGCTCTTCATATGTTTGTCCGTTCACTATTACATTCTTGGAATTTTTCACATCCAATGCTTTTCCGTCCGTCTGTATCATTGCGTTATCAATGTTCACATGCTCAGCCTGGCTGATGACTATGCCGGCCTTAGCGTGGTTGATGATTACGTCTTTGATTTGGATATTCCTGATAGGCATCTCTGGCAAGCCGTTGAAGAACATGGCACGTCCTACATGAGTGGCAGTGATGTTCGTGATGTATATGTCGCGGAAAGCAGGTGTTTCTTCTGTTACTGGAGGAACGGAAGCCTTCATGCGCTTGGCTAAATCTTCTTCACTTTCCTCACCGGCTCCCTTGCCTCCGTAGAAAAGGTCAAACAGCAAAGCCTCGTGCGGGATGTCTATCATGTGTATGCGGTCGATGTGAATGTTTTCTACCACCCCACCTCGTCCGCGCGTGCTCTTGAAGCGGAGGCCAACATCTGTCCCCAGGAAAGTACAGTCGGCTACATAGACGTTTTTTACACCGCCGGACATTTCGCTGCCTACTACAAATCCTCCATGGCCATGTAACACAATGTTGTTCTTTACAATGATGTTTTGACAGGGCTCTCCACGCTTGCGTCCATCTTCATCTTTGCCGGATTTGATGCAGATAGCATCGTCTCCAGCATCGAAGATGTTATTGGTAATCAGAGCGTAGTTACAGGATTCAAGGTCGAGTGCGTCACCGTTTTGTGAATACCACGGATTGAAGACTTTAACATTGTTGATGGTGATGTGTTCGCACGAAAGCGGGTGCAGGCACCAGGCCGGGGAGTTTTTGAACGTGACTCCCTCCAACAGAACTTTTCTGCTCTTGACAATGTTCAGCAGCACCGGACGCAACCAAGGACGAATTTCATTCCATTCTTCCTCTGTCTCAATGCCTTCTGGCGTGTTGAATTCTCTGCACGCTTGGGCTCCTTTCAGTGAGCCGGGTGTAGGATACCACACATCTTTTTCTACAACGCCTCCGGAGTTTACCAGCGTTTTCCATTGCGAAGCGGTCAGTTTGCTTTTCTTTACCGGACGCCAACTATCTCCTGAACCATCGAAAACGCCATGTCCTGTGATAGCTATATTCTCAACGTTTCGTGCGGAGATAGGCGACTGACAGCGGCGTGTCTCCAATCCTTCAAAAGATGTATCTATAATAGGATAGGCATTGAAGTCATCAGTGAATACTACGAGCGCATTCTTTTCTGTATAAAGATTGACATTGTCCAACAAGACGATTGGACCGGTCAGCCACATACCTTCTGGGATGATAACTTTTCCTCCTCCTTTGGCATTTACCGCTTCGATGGCATCATTGATAGCCTGGGTATTCAATGTGCTTCCATCTGCTTTAGCACCGAAATCCTTGATATTGACCGCATAGTCGGGGAAAGAGGGTTGCTCTACCTGAGGCATGTCAAAAGGCAAACCTTCATATATACAATCTTCCATACGGCTTTCCTGTTGCGTTGAAGCCGTGTGCGAGCATGAAGTCAATAAAGTGACTAGCACTGTCAGCGTTCCTAACTTTTCAATAATTGTGTTCATTCGTGATACTCTTAAGCATTTTCTTGATGGCAAAAGTATCTGTATATTCGCTATTATGTGTGCATAATTTGTTGGTTTAGGTGTATTTTTTGTCATCAGTGCGTTTTTCTTTGTTACTTACGGATAAACTTCCTACCTTTGCAGCGCAATTTTATAACAAATAGGTATGAGTTACAATTTATTGAAAGGTAAGAAAGGCATTATTTTCGGTGCTCTGAATGAGCAGTCCATTGCCTGGAAAGTAGCTGAAAGAGCAGTAGAGGAAGGTGCGACCATTACATTGTCTAATACACCTGTGGCTGTACGCATGGGACAAGTTTCTGCATTGTCCGAGAAATTGCATTGTGAGGTGATACCCGCAGACGCTACGAGTGTGAGCGACTTGGAAAACGTGTTCAAGCGTTCGATGGAAGTATTGGGTGGACAAGTAGACTTTGTGCTTCATTCTATTGGTATGTCGCCCAATGTGCGAAAGAAACGCACCTACGATGATTTGGATTATGATATGTTGAGCAAAACATTGGATATTTCCGCGATGTCTTTTCATAAGATGATACAAAGCGCTAAAAAACTAGACGCTATTGCCGAATACGGTTCTATTGTCGCTTTGAGCTATGTGGCAGCCCAACGTACATTCTTTGGTTACAATGACATGGCTGATGCCAAGGCTTTGCTGGAGTCTATCGCACGCAGTTTTGGATACATTTACGGCCGTGAACACAATGTGCGCGTCAACACCATTTCCCAGTCACCTACGATGACCACTGCCGGTTCGGGAGTGAAAGGTATGGATAAGTTGTTTGATTTTGCCAATCGTATGTCTCCGCTTGGAAACGCTTCGGCCGATGAGTGTGCCGACTATTGTATAGTGATGTTCTCCGACCTGACACGTAAAGTCACTATGCAGAACCTCTATCATGATGGCGGTTTCTCCAGCATGGGTATGAGTCTTCGTGCAATGAATACCTACCAGAAAGGTATGGAAGAATACATGGACGAGAATGGCCACATTATCTATGGATAATTCTGCTCTATATCTTTTGCCCGTTACCCTAGGCGATACACCTTGGGAACGGGTGTTACCTCTTTTTAATAAAAATATCCTTTCGTCCATCCGTCACTTTATCGTGGAAGATGTGCGTTCGGCTCGTCGTTTCCTGAAGAAAGTGGACAATGACATCGACATTGATTCCTTAACCTTTTATCCGCTGAACAGGCATACCTCACCCGAAGATATTTCCGGATACTTAAGACCTTTGGAAGAGGGACAGTCAATGGGAGTCATTTCCGAAGCGGGATGTCCGGCGATTGCTGACCCAGGGGCGGATGTAGTAGCTATTGCACAGCGTAAGCGGTTGAAAGTAGTGCCATTGGTGGGGCCTTCTTCCATTATTTTGTCTGTCATGGCATCGGGTTTCAACGGGCAGAGTTTCGCTTTTAACGGTTATTTGCCCATTGAGCCGGCTGAGCGTGCCAAGAAATTGAAGCAACTGGAACAGCGGGCTTATACGGAACACCAAACACAGGTCTTTATAGAAACGCCTTACCGCAATAATAGAATGGTAGAGGACATTTTGTTGCATTGTCGTCCGCAGACCAAACTTTGTATTGCCGCCAATATCACCTGCGAAGGAGAGTTTATTTATACCCGGACGGTGAAAGACTGGAAGGGACATACGCCAGACTTGACGAAAATTCCCTGCATTTTCTTGATTTATTTTTAGGCAGTTATATACTGTCCGACATAAGTTGCTAGCATACAACCACCTTTGTTGATTAATAGAGAATATTTCTGGTTAGGAAAGAAACTGAATCACTGCCAACAAAGGTTAGAGAGAATTTCTGAGTACTAGAGGTTTTTCCTGACAATTTTTGTAATATCATGTGCATTTCGATTTTTGGGAAAATTCTCAGAACATGAGAATGTGATGCATATAGAGAACTAATCAGTAGTGACTTTTTGTCACATTTTTTATAAAGTTGTATGTAGTATCTTTCTGCTACCGCCAAATGTATAGCCAACAAAAATCCCCCAATTATTATAACCTCTATAACCTAATTTAGAATAGACTATTATTCTAAGATAATTAAATATTTCAATACTAAACGCAGTGTAATTATTGTTTTTACTGCATCGTTTCCATAATATTCTTGAACGACTTTGCATGATACAATACCAACTTCAACTTCTATAAGTGATGAGAATTTCTTTCCTCTCTTGAAATTATAATTTGAATCAACAGATAATGATAATATTCTGTTTGATAGATTCTTTAAATCTTCATACTTCCTTGCTGTACTACCACCATATATTTCCATGATTCATTGGATTCTGTGAAAAGTTATATCTTCCTTCAAAAGTAAAAGCAGAACTAAGCTGTTTTTTACCTACCTATTTGTCAATATCATAGGTTTCACTTTTAGTATATATATGTTAGGACTAAACGAAGAATGTAGTCGGATTTACCCAAGATGAAATGGAATATGAATAACCATTTCCTCTTCCTGAAACATCTCCGTAACATTTCCGCAACGGACATGTACCTGCTCCGCAACAGACATGTAACACTTAATCTAGACCTTTGCAGCGGAAAAAGAAACGAATAATAAAGATGAGTATGAAAGTAGATTTAGGAAAGATTCTCTTCCTTATTTTATTCCTTACCCTATCGGCCATGACTGCCATGGCGGGTACCATTAAAGGTACTGTTACAGACAAACAGACGAAAGAACCGCTGACGGGTGCTACCGTACAAGTGGCGGGAACTACACAAGGCGCGGTGGCCGACATTGATGGCAACTACACCTTGCAAGTACCTGACGGAACGTATGACCTCATTGTAAGATACGTGGGATATGTGGACATCACGGCCAAGGACGTAAAAGTGGGCGGTGACATCGTGATGAATTTTGAAATGGAAAGTGACGCACAAACTTTGGGCGAAGTATCCGTTACGGCACGGAAAAACCTGGAGAGCGAACGCGCCTTGCAGGTGGAACGCCAAAAGGCGACTTTGGCCATTGAAAACTTGGGTGCCAAGGAAATGAGCCTGAAAGGTATCGGTAATGTGCAGGAGGGCGTCAAGCAGATAACCGGTGTTTCCATTGCGGATGCCGGGCAGCTGATTGTACGCGGACTGGGCGACCGTTACAGTACCACGACGCTGAACGGACTTCCCATTGCTTCGCCCAATCCGGATAATAAGCTGATACCGTTGGATTTGTTCCCTTCGAGTACGGTGCAGAACATTACGGTCAGCAAGGTGTATGACGCTGCGGTTTTTGCCGATTATAGCGGCGCGCACATCGACATCAGCACGAAGGAAAATGTGAGTGATGATTTCTTTAACGTCAGCTTTAATGTAGGCGGCGCGTTCAATACGATGGGCGATGACTTTTACCAAATGGATCGTGACGGTACACTGTTCAAGACCCCCTCGTTGGACAAGTCTATATATAATATGGAGTTACGTGATTTCGATGAATACGTAAAGACACACAATATATTCAACACTACTTTCGATGTGGAGAAAAAGAAAGCCTTGCCCCAATTCGGCGGAAACATCGGTTTTGGCAAGAATTTCGACATCAAGAACCAGACTTTGAGCGTGCTTATGTCATTCAGTGCCAGCAACGAGACACAAAACATTTATGATGCCGTTTACAAAACTTTGGAAGCCTCAACGGGCGAGGCACAGAATGATTTTACTTACGATGAATATACCAGTGCGTTGAAATTGGCAGGTTTGGCTTCTGTCGGCTTTACGTTGCGTGAGGCTGACCGTATCGGCTACTCTTTCTTCTATGCCCGCAATGCCAGTGACTCTTATGAGAACCGGCAGGGTATGGATGCCGAAGATCATCCGCTGGCGGGCAGTAATAATGTAACTCACATTTATACCTTGCAAAACCATCAGTTGAACGGGCTTCATCATCTGGGCAAGCAGTGGGAGTTGACGTGGGGAGGTTCGTATAGCAAGACAAGCAGCGAGGAACCCGACCGTCGCCAAGTGATGTACACCCGTAACGAGGACGGAACCTATAGCCTCTTCAAGTTGAACCGGCAAGAGACTATGCGTTATTTCGGCGACTTGGGCGAAGATGAATGGGTGGGTAGCGTGGCTGCCAAGTACAATTGGAATGAAAGCGACTTTGTGCGTTTCGGTTTCAGTTATAAGGATAAGAACCGTGACTACATGGGTACCCGTTTTTTCTACAACATTAATCAGCTGAATGTGACTGTAGACAATATCTACCATCCTGATGAGTACCTTAATCAGGAGAATATTGAAAACGGTACCATTGCCATTAATCGCCGAATGCAGTCGCACGATACCTACCGGGCAGGTATGGATATTTATGCGGCCTATGCATCGACGGATTTCTATCCGCTTGCTTCCTTGCTGGTCAACGTAGGTTTGCGTTACGAGATGGCCAAACAATGGGTGGAGTATGCCATCGAAGGCGATCAGAAATATCAGCGTCGGCGCGATTTGGACAAGCATGACCTGTTTCCTACCGTCAATCTGAAGTATTCTATAAATGATAAGAACAGCCTGCGTTTCTCCTTGTCGCGTACCGTGACGCGTCCGTCATTTATCGAAATGGCTCCGTTCCTCTATCAGGAGTCTTACGGTTCGGCTCAGATCCGTGGTAACGAGGAATTGCAGAACGGCTATAACTACAATTTGGATATCCGTTATGAGCGTTTCGGCGAGAACGGCGACATGTTCTCAGCTACCGCCTATTACAAGCATTTGGACAAACCCATCGAGCGTATCCAACGCCTGAATGGCGGTGCTACGATGTACTCTTTCCAAAATGCCGACCAAGGTATGGCTGCCGGTTTGGAAGTGGAACTGCGTAAGCAATTACTGAAGGATTTACGTTTAGGAGCCAACGTGTCTTATATGTACACGAATGTGAAGCTTCCGCAAGGAGGAGCTTATACCAACAAGGAACGTTCGTTGCAAGGCGCTTCACCCATTCTGCTGAATGCCGACTTGGCTTACTCGCCCCGCTTTGGTGAAGAACGCCAACTCAATCTAGCTTTGCTCTACAACCTGCAAGGCAAACGTATCCATGCCGTAGGTGTGTCGCAGTTGGGCGATGTGCATCAGATGCCGGTTCACACCATGAACTTTAACGCCAGCTATAGTTTCAACACGCATTTCAGTGTCAACCTGCAAGTGAAAGACCTGCTGAACCGGGCGATGGTGTTCAAGCAGGAGGTGCCTATGACGGGTGATGAAGTGGTGGTAGAAGAATATAAAGAAGGTACCAATTTCGAAGTGGGTTTCAGCTATAGATTCTGATGAGAATATATTTTAATAGGGAAAATCATATTTAATTATTAATTTTTTAATAGTGGTTATTATGAAACTGAACAAGAAACTTTATTCGTTGGCTTTTTTGGCCGGTCTGACACTCTTCACCGCATGTACGGATGATGAGAATGGGAACAACGGGAATGAAGGTGGCGAAGAAACTACCGTACTGCAAGGTTCCATTACGGAAGATGTGACGTTGGAAAGCGGGAAGACGTATGAATTGACCGGTGCTTACACCGTAGAAGAAGGTGCTACACTTAATATCGAACCGGGTGTACGGATTGTTGCCCAATATGATGATGTGGTAGACTATATATTAATAAAGCAAGGCGCTAAGATTAATGCGGTAGGTACGCAGTCTGCTCCTATCGTGATGACGAGCGAACAGGAAGAACCGGGCGCTTGGGGTGGCATCCACATTTGCGGACGTGCCCATACCAATGCTGAAGGCGGACAGGGCAGCTCTGAAATCGGTGGCGCCGCCTATGGTGGTAACGATGATAGTGACAACAGCGGTACGCTGCAATACGTGCGTGTAGAATATACGGGTTATGCTTTCGATGAGGAACACGAAGCCAACGGTATTTCTTTCTACGGCGTAGGTAACGGTACCACGGTAGACCACTGTCAGGCATATAAAGGCTCGGATGACGGCTTCGAGTTCTTCGGTGGAGCGGTTAATATTAGCAATATGGTTGTAACGGACTGTAGCGATGATTCTTTCGACTGGACAGAAGGTTGGAATGGTACAGCTACGAATTTGATAGCTGTACAGGAAAGTGAAGATGTATTGGGTTATGCTTGCGACTGCTTGATTGAAGCGGACAACAACGAAAATAATTTCGATGCAACCCCGATTTCTTCACCGACTATCAGCAATGCGCTCTTCATTGGCAATGGCGCTGACGGAAAGGGTGTACACCTGCGTCGCGGTACTCAGGTGAAGATGGAGAACGTACAAATCTATGGCAAGTCGGACGCTCTGTACGTAGAAAGTGAGCAGACGGAGAACTTCCTGCTGAACGGCCCGTCTACCATGACAAACGTAAAGATCAGCGGTGCATTGATGACTGGAGAAGAGGCTGAAGGCGGAGAAGGAATCTACACTAATGAAGAGTTCCTGGCTGACGGTAACCTGACTAATCAAAGCAATCCGTATGCGGACTACGATGCTATCGCAGCTGAATTTTCTTGGGTCAGCGGCTGGACACACACTTGGGGTGCAAGCAGCGAAGAAGCTGAAAACATTATTCCCGACGGTACGGAATTGCGTGCTTCTCTGACTGAAAATGCCACACTTGGTGCAGGTAACACTTACTATCTGACCGGTGCTTACACGGTGGAAGAAGGTGCTACACTGAACATTCAGGAAGGCGTTACCATCATTGCTAAATATGACGATACAGTAGACTACATCCTTATAAAACAAGGCGCTAAGATTAATGCCATCGGTACGGCTGAGAATCCTATCGTGATGACTTCTGAACAAGAAGAAGCCGGCGCTTGGGGTGGTATTCACATCTGCGGACGTGCTCACACCAATGCCGAAGGTGGTATAGGTAGCTCTGAAATCGGTGACGCTACGTATGGCGGTAATGATGATGCCGATAACAGCGGTACCCTGCAATACATCCGTTTGGAATACACCGGTTATGCTTTCGATGAAGAACACGAAGCAAACGGCATTTCTTTCTATGGTGTAGGTAACGGAACAACGGTAGATCACTGCGTGGCTTACAAGGGTTCAGACGATGGTTTCGAATTCTTTGGCGGTTCAGTCAATATCAGCAACATGGTGGTTATCAGCTGTAGCGATGACTCTTTCGACTGGACAGAAGGTTGGAATGGTACAGCAACTGATTTGGTGGCTTATCAAGAGAGTGAAGACGTATTGGGTTATCCTTGCGATTGCCTGATTGAGGCTGATAACAATGAGAACAACTTTGTAGCTACACCCGTGTCACAACCCACTTTGAGCAATCTTATCTTGGTAGGCAGTGGTGCTGACGGCAGAGGCGTACACTTGCGTCGCGGTACTTACGTGAAGATGGACAACGCTCAAATCTGCGGTAAGGGTATGCCTTTGGCCGTAGAAAGCAATGAAACTGAAAATGCGTTGTTGGTAGGTACGGACGCTTATATCACGAACACGACCATCAGTGCTAATGTGAATAGCGGAGCGAATGTCTATACGAACGAAGCGTTCTTGGCAGACGAGGGTAATAAAGTAGACACCAACTTGACTTTCGCTGATTTCGATGCCGTCAAGGCTGCCTGTGACTGGCTGACTGGCGCATGGATTGGCGAATAATAAAGCACACATTCTAATCTATCAGTGAAGGGGCTTCCTCAATTTTGGGGTGGCCTCTTTTTTATGGCTCTTCCGGTAAATGCGTAGTGATGGCTATAGGGAAGCATTTTCATTGGTGAGGAAGTGTCCGTCAATAGGTAATGATTGATAAATGAAAGTGTATTGATATAAAAAGTAAAAAGTGTGTATGGAAAAACGGTTGCCTTTATAGGTGTCTCCTTTGATGTTACTAACCAGAGAGGGGAATGTTTCTAACATAGAGGACGAATGTTAGAAACCTTCCCCCCTTAGGTTTCTAACATTCCCAAATGCCCGTGAGAAGCGCTTCTGGCAATCCTGACGCATATTCAATCAGTAAAAGTCATAAATGTGGACAATGAACGCGGTTTTTCTGTTCTTTTTTGTAAGAAATAAAGCTGAATTGATCCTACCATCAAGCATAAAAACAGAGAATATCTCTGTCTCCTACCTATATATTTATCGGATGGATCTTTTTTATATATGGACAAGAAAAACTATATTTGCAGTATATAAATTGATGTACTTTTTAGCCTTGCTGAATAGAAAAGAAAAAAAACAGGGTGCCTGAAAATCTTCCCGGTTTAGGTTGTCTGCTTTAGCCAGAGTACTTCTGAAAGGAGGGGAAATTTATTTGTAAATGATATTATACCTGAATGAATATATCGTAATGAGACGAAAGTTATTCTTGTTGTTAGGATTGTATGGCTGGGTAATGGGATGGGCCTGTACTTCAGCCGTAGTTTCCGGACGGGCAACTCCGGACGGACGGCCATTGTTGTGGAAACACCGTGATACGGATTTCCTGCAAAATCATGTGGAGTATGTCCGAGGCGAATGTTACAACTTTATTGCCGTAGTCAATAGTGCTGACTACCCATTGAAAAAGGAAGCGTGGATAGGGGTAAATACCGCCGGCTTTGCCTTGATGAACACGCAGAGTTACAACCTGGTGGAGGTGAAGGACGGAGAAGAACGGGGCGTTGCCAACGGACGCGCCATCCATCGGGCGCTCGAGATATGCGCTACGGCGGATGATTTTCGTCACTATCTGGATACTATTCAGAAGCCCAGCGGCATAGAAGCCAATTTCGGAGTGATAGACGCGCAAGGCGGGGCGGTGATGTTCGAGGTGGATTACAATGGCTATAAAGCGTATGATGCCAACGACCCGCAAGTGGCTCCAAGCGGTTATGTGGCCCGCACCAATTTTTCTGTTTCGGGCGTGTATGGACCGGGCGCGGGGGTTGTGCGCTATCAGGAAGCGGTGCGTGTGCTCGATTCTCTTTCGCGGCGGAAAAAGGTGACTCCCGGGCGAATATTCACAGACCTATCGCGCTCGTTTCATAACTGCCTCTTGGATGTAGATTTGCGTCGGCCTCCTTTCACGGGGGATGATGCTTCGGGCTGGTTTGTCGATCAGGATTTTATTCCCCGCGGCAGCACATCGTGTTCTGTGGTAGTGCAGGGGGTGAAGCCGGGTGAGGATGCCGGTCTTAGCACGATGTGGACATTGTTGGGATATCCGCCAACGGGTATTGCCGTCCCCTTGTGGGTAGATGCCTGCTTGCCGGATGTGGTTCGCATGGATGACACATTGGGAACGGCTCCTTTATCTTATGGCTCTTTGAGGTTGAAAGCCAAAGTCTTTGGGTTGAAGTGGGGAATGGGAAGTGAACGTTACTTGCATTGGGCGTTACTCTACAACCGAGCGGGTAGGGGATACATGCAACTGTTGGCACCTGTAGAAGAACGGATAAGAATACAAGCTGAAACTTTGCTGGAAAAATGGAGGCGTGAGGGACATCGGAACGGGTCGGATATGCGTACATTTTACGAATCTCTGGTAAAGGATGAGAGTAGGAATTTGTTTAATGAACTATATAATATAAATCAGTAATGAAAAACAAACGTTTAGCTTTTTGTATGGCACTTGGGGCGTGTATGACATTCTCCTTGCATGCCCAAAAGCGCTCCATCTATCATGAAGGGTGGATTGACTTTAACAAGAATGGAGTGAAGGATGTGTATGAAGACGCTTTGCAACCTTTGGAAAAACGGGTGCAGGACTTGCTGGCGCAGATGAATGTGGAAGAGAAAACCTGCCAACTGGCTACTCTCTATGGCTATGGAAGGGTGTTGCGCGATTCGTTGCCCACGGAAGGATGGAAGCGGGAAATCTGGAAAGATGGCATTGCCAATATTGATGAGATGCTGAATGGTGTCGGAAGAAAGTCAAAGCGGGTAGAGTCGATGCTTTATCCTTTTAAGAACCATGCCAAAGCCATCAATCGGGTGCAACGGTGGTTTGTGGAAGAAACACGGTTGGGTATCCCTGTTGACTTTAGCAATGAAGGCATTCATGGCCTGAATCACACGAAGGCTACCCCCTTGCCTGCACCGATTGCGGTAGGAAGTACTTGGAACCGGGATTTGGTTCATCAGGCAGGCGTTATTGTCGGGCAGGAGGCACGTATGTTGGGTTACACCAATATTTATGCGCCGATACTCGATATAGCGCGTGATCCTCGCTGGGGACGTACGTTGGAGTGTTATGGGGAAGACCCTTATCTGGTCGCTTCGTTAGGTGCAGAAATGGTGAAAGGCATTCAGTCGCAGGGAGTAGCCTCGACCTTGAAGCATTATGCGGTTTATAGTGTGCCCAAAGGAGGACGTGACGGTAATTGCCGTACCGACCCGCATGTGGCTCCACGAGAATTGCACCAGCTTTATCTGTATCCGTTCAAGAAAGTCATTCAAGAGGCGCACCCGATGGGAGTGATGAGCAGCTACAATGATTGGGACGGTGTCCCCGTCAGCGCCAGTTATTATTTTCTGACGGAATTATTGCGGGAGGAATATGGTTTCGACGGATATGTGGTAAGCGATAGTGAGGCGGTGGAGTTTGTTCAGACCAAACACCACGTGGCCGATACCTATGACGAAGCGGTTCGTCAGGTGTTGGAAGCCGGGCTGAATGTGCGTACCCATTTTACGCCGCCTTCCGATTTTATACTTCCTATCCGTCGTCTGTTGGAGGAGAAAAAAATCTCCATGGCTGTCATAGACAAACGTGTGTCCGAAGTGCTGCGGGTGAAGTTTCGCTTGGGATTATTTGACCGTCCGTATGTAGATGAAAAAGAAATGTCTGCTCAAGAAGGGGGAATAGAGCATCACATGGATTTTGTGAAGCAGGTGCAACAGCAGTCTTTGGTGCTGCTGAAGAATGAAGGCGGATTGCTGCCTTTGGATAAAAAACACGTGAAGAAGGTGTTGGTAACAGGGCCTTTGGCGGATGAAAGCAATTTTATGGAAAGTCGTTACGGCCCTAACAGACTAAAGAAAGTTACAGTGCTGGATGGTTTGCGGGCTTATCTTGGCAAGGACGCTGTGGTGTATGCAAAGGGGTGCGAAATGGTGGATAAAGGCTGGCCGGCTTCAGAGATTCTTCCGGCTCCACTGACCGAGCAAGAGAGGGCGGACATGGCCGAAGCGGTCGGCAAGGCTTCGGAGTGTGATGTCGTGATTGCCGTATTGGGCGAAGATGAATACCGAACCGGAGAAAGCCGGTCGCGTACTGCCCTTGATTTGCCCGGTCGTCAGCAACAATTGCTGGAGGCATTGTATGCTACTGGTAAACCTGTTGTATTGGTACTTGTCAATGGCCAGCCGTTGACCATTAATTGGGCGGATAAATATATACCTGCCATATTGGAGACTTGGTTCCCAAGTTGCCAGGGCGGGAATGTCATTGCCGAAACGTTGTTTGGTGAATACAATCCGGGAGGTAAACTGACTGTCACTTTCCCTAAGAGTGTCGGACAGATAGAATTGAACTTCCCCTTTAAGCCGGGTTCGCACGGAAGTCAACCGAAAAGCGGACCCAACGGAGCCGGTTCTACCCGTGTGTTAGGGGAACTTTATCCTTTCGGTTACGGATTGAGCTATACTACCTTTGCTTATTCGGACTTGGAAGTAACTCCGTTGGAACAGTCCACGCAGGGGGATTATACAGTGAAAGTAAAGGTGACTAATACTGGAGACCGCCCGGGGGATGAAGTTGTACAACTGTATGTGCGTGATAAAGTGAGCAGTGTCATTGCGTACGATTCGCAGTTGCGCGGCTTCGAGCGTATATCCTTGCAACCTGGCGAGACCCGCACCGTTACTTTCCGTTTGACTCCGGAAGATTTGCAATTGTTAGACCGCAACATGAACTGGACGGTGGAGCCTGGAGAGTTTGAATTCATGATTGGCGCTTCCAGCAAAGATATTCGTTTAAGGCAGGTCGTAAAGGCGTTGCCTTGACCGGGTAGAGAATAATGTATGAAAGCGCATGGCTTTGGTTATAGTTGGGAACGGAGGTAGTTTACTATCTCCGTTTCTTGATTGGGATGGTACCAATGAATGTCAGCATCACGCTTGAACCATGTCATTTGTTTGCGGGAATAAATGCGAGAATTTTGCTTGATTTTTTCTATTGCAAAATCTAAGGTCCATTCACCGTCAAGGTATTTGAATAGTTCTTTGTAGCCTACGGTGTTCAGTGCATTATAATCTTTATGCGGGTAGACGCGGCGGGCTTCTTCCAAAAGACCGTCAGCCATCATTTGGTCCACACGTTGATTAATACGTGCGTACAGTTCTTCGCGTGGGCGAGTCAAGCCAATTTTGAGAATACGGAAAGGACGTTCTTTTGTATTGCAGGTACGGAAAGATGTGTAGGTACGTCCCGTCATGTAGCAAATCTCAAGTGCATGTATGACACGTTTGGGGTTCTTTAAGTCTACAATGCGGTAGTATTCCGGGTCGAGAAGTTTAAGTTCGGCACACAACTGCTCCAGTCCTTCCGACTCATAACGTCGTAACATCAGTTGGCGAGTTTCGTTGTCTACGGTAGGAATGTCGTCAATGCCTTTACATACGGCGTCTACATACATCATGGATCCTCCTGTCAGCAATACGACTTCTTTCTCTTCGAATAACGTATCAAGCAGTTTCAGAACTTCTGCTTCATATTGGGCGGCACTGTAATATTCCGTCAGTCCCAGTGTCCCTACAAAGTAGTGCTTCACCCGTTGCAGTTGCGCCGCTGTAGGCGCGGCTGTTCCTATTTTCAGGTCGGCGTATAATTGGCGAGAGTCGGCAGAGAGAATGCAGGTATGAAAAGTTTCTGCCAAGCGCAGGCTAAGTTCCGTCTTGCCCACTCCTGTAGGGCCTATGAGTACAATGAGGGTATCCAACAATATAGAAATGTAGAATTAAGAATGAAGAACGAAGAATATA
>CALUOV010000033.1 GCA_944322275.1 uncultured Bacteroides sp.
GGAAAAAACTATTCAGGCGTATAAAAATTGTCTACATTAATGAATACTGTAATGCTTGTAATGGCTCAGGCGGCTTCATCGTTGGCCGACTCAATTGCCGGAGAGAATCCTGTGCTGACTCCTGTGGCCGGTCCGGAGGAGATGACTTTGTGGGGAATGGCCGTCAAGGGCGGTTGGATAATGATTGTGCTGGCCGTATTGTCGTTGGTGTGTTTTTACATCCTGTTTGAACGTAATTATGTGATACGGAAAGCCGGCAAGGAGGACCCCATGTTTATGGATAAGATAAAAGACTATATTCTAAGTGGTGAGATCAAGTCGGCCGTGACCTATTGTCGAAGTGTGAATACACCTTCGGCCCGTATGATAGAGAAAGGCATCAGCCGGTTAGGACGGCCTGTGAGCGATGTGCAGGCAGCTATCGAGAATGTAGGTAATTTTGAGGTGGCCAAGCTGGAGAAGGGGCTGAATATCATGGCTACCATTGCGGGCGGTGCTCCCATGATTGGCTTTTTGGGGACGGTGACCGGTATGGTGCGCGCTTTTTTCGAGATGGCCAATGCGGGTAACAATGTGGATATCACATTGCTGTCAGGGGGCATCTACGAAGCGATGATAACGACAGTCGGAGGCTTGGTTGTCGGCATTATCGCCATGTTTGCCTACAACTATCTGGTGACGCTGGTGGACGGAGTGGTGAACAAGATGGAAGCCAAGACAATGGCTTTCATGGATTTGCTGAATGAACCATGCTGAAGCGCAGAGCCAAAATATCGCCCACGTTCAGCATGGCGTCCATGACGGACGTGATTTTCTTGTTGCTGATATTCTTTATGATAACCTCTACAGTCGTTTCGCCCAATGCCATTAAGGTGTTGCTTCCGCAAGGCAAAGAGCAGACCTCCGCGAAACCTTTGACGCGGGTAATCATCGACAAGGAACTGAACATGTATGCGGCTTTCGGCAACGATGCGGAGCAGGCCATTACGATGGAGGAACTGACTCCTTTTCTGCGCGCATGTGCCGAGCGGGAGCCGGAAATGTATGTGGCTCTCTATGCGGACGAGTCGGTGCCCTATCGGGAAATCGTGAAGGTGCTGAATATTGCCAACGAAAACCATTTCAAGATGGTGCTGGCTACGCGTCCGCCGGAGAAAAAATAATGAATCGAAAAGATTATAGCCTGTGACTCAAAAAGAAAAAGGTAAATATATAGGTATTATAGGTGCGCTGCTGGTGCATGTGGCGTTGATTATCTTTTTGATAGCAGTAGGTTTCATTGTCCCTGTGCCTGCCGCGGAAGGCGGTATGCCGGTGGTCTTGGGTGAAATGACCGAAGCCGGAGGAGCAGATGACCCCTCGTTGGTGGAAGTGGATGTGATGCCGGAAGAAATGGCTCCGGCTGTGTCGGAAGTTATAGAGCAGGACATCCTGACGCAAGATATGGAGGAAACTGTGGCTTTGCAGCCGAAAACGGAAACTGAGAAGAAAGAGGAAGTGGAAAAACCGGAAAAAACCGAAGCGGAAAAGGCCGAAGAGGCTCGTAAATTGGCGGAAGCCAAGGCTGAGCGTGAACGTCGCGAGGCCGAAGAAGCGGCAAGGAAAAGAGTGGCCGGTGCCTTTGGCAAAGGAGCCAAAATGGAGAACAGGGGAAATTCAACGGGTGAAGGTGTGCAAGGAAGTCCGGAAGGAAATGCGTCTACGGGTGCTACAACGGGTGTAGGCGGTTATGGAAGTTTTAGTCTGAACGG
The DNA here is from genome assembly GCA_944322275.1 of uncultured Bacteroides sp. GTDB lineage: Bacteria > Bacteroidota > Bacteroidia > Bacteroidales > Bacteroidaceae > Bacteroides. The sequence continues at coordinate 1,752 of CALUOV010000033.1, forward strand.
GCGATCCATTGGCGAAGGAGGTTTACCCCGTCCGGTATATAATGTGCAGGATGAGGGACGTGTCGTGGTGACCATCACGGTGAATCCTGCCGGCTACGTAATAGCGACCAGCATCAACCGCCAGACAAATACGGTGAATCCCGCTTTGCGGAAGGCGGCTGAGGATGCGGCAAGGAAAGCTCGTTTCAATGCCGTAGAAGGGGTGAATAACCAGACGGGGACAATTACGTATTATTTTAACTTGAAATAATTTCATTCTAAAAAAGGAAGGAGACATTATGGGAACTGTTTATGTTTTTTTTGCGGACGGGTTTGAAGAAATGGAGGCATTTGCCGCCGTAGATATTCTGAGACGTGCTGAAATTAAGGTGTCTATGATATCGGTCACACCTGATGAAATTGTGAAAGGCGCGCACGGTGTGTCAGTCTTGTGCGATCAGAATATAGTCAACGCGGACTTCTATGATGCTGAGATGCTGGTATTGCCCGGTGGACTGCCAGGAGCCCAAACCTTAAACGATTGTGAAGACCTGCAACGGCTTCTGAAAAAGCAGGTAGAGGATAATAAAACGGTGGCAGCCATCTGCGCAGCACCGATGGTATTGGGTAACTTGGGTTTGCTGAAGGGGAAAAAAGCCACTTGCTATCCGGGTTTCGACAAATACTTGGAAGGTGCTGAGTATACGGGTGCGATGGTGGAGAAAGATGGCAACATCATTACCGGTAAAGGACCAGGCGCTGCCATTGAATTTGCTTTGGCCTTGGTAGACCATCTTTGCGGCAAAGAGAAAGTCAAGGAGTTGAAGAATGCCATGTGTCTGACCCGTTAAGCGTATGACCGAGTATGTCTTGATTGTAGCCGGAGGCAAGGGGGTGCGTATGGGGACTGAACTGCCCAAACAGTTTCTCACGATAGGCAGCAAACCCGTACTGATGCGCACTATGGAGGCTTTTTATGCTTACAATCGAGACATTCGAATGATAGTGGTGCTTCCGCACAGCCAGCAGGATTTTTGGTCTGACTTGTGCGTGAAGCATCGTTTTGTTTTGTCACATCAGGTGGCGGATGGAGGAGAAACCCGTTTCCAATCGGTGAAGAACGGTTTAGAGTTGGTTAGCGAGCCTGCTTTGGTTGGTGTGCATGATGGGGTAAGACCTTTTGTTTCGCAGGAAGTGATAGCCCGTTGTTATAGGGAAGCGGCCTTGCGGAAAGCTGTCATTCCGGTGATAGATGTAGTGGAGACCGTACGGCATTTGCTGCCAGAGGGTAGCGTTACAGTAAATCGCAGTGAGTATAAGTTGGTGCAGACTCCTCAGGTCTTTGATGCTTCTTTGCTGAAGGAGGCTTACCGCCAGTCTTATGTGCCCGAATTTACAGATGATGCCTCGGTCGTAGAGGCTTTAGGACAGTCGGTAACGTTGGTGGAGGGTAATCGCGAAAATATCAAAATTACAACTCCTTCCGATTTGAGAATAGCTTCGGCATTGTTGGGTGAATGACTGATTTAGCCGCATATGACATAAAGTTTTTGCCGGGCATCGGGCCGCAACGTGCCGCTGTGTTCAATAAGGAGGTTGGTGTTTACACCGTGCATGACTTATTGTATTATTTCCCTTATAAATATGTAGACCGTAGCCGTATCTATTCGATTCGCGAGTTGGATAGAAATATGCCTTATATCCAATTGAAAGGGCAGATATTGAGTTTTGAGGATGTGGGCGAAGGAAGGCAGCGTAGGCTGATCGCTCATTTTTCAGATGGCACAGGGGTGGTGGATTTGGTATGGTTTCAAGGCATTAAATATTTGTTGGGTAAGTATAAAGTTCGGCAAGAATACATCGTGTTTGGCAAGCCGACAGTTTTCAACGGACGTATCAATATCGCTCATCCGGATATTGATTTAGTTTCGGACGTGCAGATGAACAGCATGGGATTGCAGCCTTACTATAATACAACGGAGAAAATGAAACGCAGTTTTTTAAACTCCCAGATGATAGTGAAGCTGATGGCTGGTGTGGTGAAGCAAATTAAGGAACCTTTGCCGGAGACGTTATCCCCTGCTATCGTGTCAGAATATCATTTAATGTCTTTGACGGATGCATTGAAGAATGTCCATTTCCCCGGCAATGCGGAACTCTTGCGTAAAGCTCAATACCGATTGAAATTTGAAGAGCTGTTTTATGTGCAGCTTAATATTTTGCGTTATGCCCGTGATCGCCAACGTAAGTATCGGGGGTATGTTTTCAGTCGGGTAGGAGATATCTTCAATAACTTTTATTCCAAAAATCTTCCTTTTCAGTTGACAGGTGCCCAAAAACGGGTATTGAAGGATATCCGGCGTGATGTGGGTTCGGGAAAGCAGATGAACCGGTTGTTGCAAGGTGATGTCGGGAGCGGGAAGACATTGGTGGCTTTGATGAGTATGTTGATGGCGTTGGATAATGGTTTCCAAGCCTGTATGATGGCACCGACTGAGATTTTGGCTAGCCAGCATTACGAAACTATCCGTGAGTTGCTTTTCGGGATAAACGTGCGGGTTGAACTTCTCACAGGTTCCATCAAAGGGAAGCGAAGGGAGGGTGTCCTCCAAGGATTGATGAGTGGCGAGGTGCAAATCTTGATAGGCACTCATGCTGTGATAGAAGATTCTGTGAATTTCGCTTCGTTGGGTCTGGTAGTTATTGATGAACAACATCGTTTTGGGGTGGCGCAGCGTGCCCGTTTGTGGACCAAGAATGTGCAGCCGCCTCATGTGCTGGTGATGACGGCTACTCCTATTCCTCGAACCTTGGCCATGACTCTCTATGGTGATTTGGACGTGTCGGTGATTGATGAACTTCCACCGGGGCGCAAACCGATAGCCACTCTGCATCAATTCGATAACAATCGGGAAAGTCTATATCGTTCTGTTCGTAAGCAGATTGCTGAAGGACGCCAGGTATATATTGTTTATCCATTGATTAAGGAGAGCGAAAAAGTGGATCTGAAAAATTTGGAGGAAGGTTACCTGCATGTTTGTGAGGCTTTCCCCGATTGTTCGGTGTGTAAGGTGCATGGCCAAATGAAACCGGCTGAGAAAGACGAACAGATGCAGCGTTTTGTGTCGGGCGAGGCACAGATTATGGTAGCTACTACTGTGATAGAAGTGGGGGTGAATGTGCCGAATGCTTCGGTGATGATTATTGAAAATGCCGAACGTTTCGGTTTGTCACAACTACACCAACTGCGTGGGCGTGTCGGGCGAGGTGCCGACCAGTCTTATTGTATCTTGGTGACAGGCTATAAACTGAGTGAAGACACTCGTAAGCGGATAGAAATCATGGTGCGCACCAACGATGGTTTCGAGATTGCGGAAGCTGATTTGAAATTGCGCGGCCCGGGTGATTTGGAAGGAACACAGCAAAGTGGAGTGGCTTTCGACTTGAAGATTGCTGACATTGTGCGTGATGGCCAACTTCTGCAATATGTACGGGAGGTCGCTCAAAAATTGATAGAGACCGATCCTAATGGAACAAATCCTGAAAACGAGATTGTTTGGAGACAGTTGCAGGCACTTCGTAAAACCAATGTGAATTGGGCTGCTATCAGCTGAATATCGGACAGAAAGTCATAATGTATGCGTATATGTTGTAAAACATATATTTTGCAATTTGCTGTTTCTTAAGTGTTTATGTGTCTGATAAATGCTCTGCTTTTCTGTGAATTCAGAAAAATAGTTAAATAGTCATTCGTCATATCAAGAAGAAATATTACCTTTGGGAGAATTTTTGAAAACCGATATTCGCATACAAACTACAGGGTTTTGATAAGCCGTCCGTGCTTGACTACGGATATCAAAAAAGGAACGACAATACGGAATGAATTTTACTTGGATAAAAACAGCTTTATGTGCAGCTACGGCTATGGTGAGTTTGAATTCTTTCGCTCAAGACCTCATAGCGCGTCAGGCACCTATCGATAGAAAACTGAAAAGTGTAGACTCATTGGCTTTGCAAAAACAAATTCGGGTGGAGCAGTCTCTTTATCCTGCGTTTGACATCTATCCATCTTGGAATACAAAGCAAGTACATGTATATGGCGATGCCATTATCCCCGAAAAATATGTAATAGACCTTACTGGATTCTGTATGCCTACAGAGCATACAAAAATCAATGATGTGTTTGGTTATCGTCCACGTCGTCGTCGTGCGCACTATGGTTTGGATGTAAAGGTGTATGTGGGTGATACCATCCGTTCGGCTTTCGATGGTAAGGTACGTGTCGTGCAGAACCAAGGCCGTCGTGGGTATGGAAAGTACATCGTTATTCGTCACGATAATGGATTGGAAACCATTTATGGGCACTTGTCCAAACAATTGGTGAAGCCTGACCAATTAGTGAAAGCCGGTGAACCTATCGGGCTTGGTGGCAATACGGGGCGTTCGACAGGGTCGCATTTGCATTTCGAAACTCGTTTCTTAGGCATAGCTATCGATCCCGCTTTGATGTTCGACTTTGAGAAGCAGGACGTTGTGGCTGATACTTATACGTTTGAGAAGAACAAAAAAGACAAGGCTGGTTCGGGCAAAGGTAATTTATTCTATAAGGTGAAGAGAGGGGATACCTTGTCTCGCATTGCGGCACGCCAAGGAGTTAGTGTCAGTCAGCTTTGTCGCTTGAATCACATTACACGCCGTACCATTTTGCGTCCTGGCCAGGTGTTGCGTTGTTCCTAAGAGATAATGTAAAATAAATAGTAGTGTAACTTCTTGGGGGATATAGAGGCGGTGCCTTTTTTGAGTTAAAGTCTTATCTTTGCGCCATGAAGCAGCATTTATTGCCTTATTGGGTGCATCCTTTTGTGTGGTTGCGCCGTATTCCTCACCGGAGGGGATATGGCGTACATTCGCCTTTTGCTTACAATTTTATTACAAGGGTCATCTATGAAAAGACGCCTTATTATAAATATGCCGATTTGCGTGTGCAAGAAAAGACGAGGATGGGGCAGGAACGTGCCGATTGGCTGTACGAACCTCTCAAGGTGAAGCGTTTACTGTTTCGTCTGGTTAACTATGCCCGTCCACGGACGATTGTAGATGCTGGGCATTTGTCTGCATCCTCGCTTTACTTGAAGGCTGGATGTCTCAAGGCCGGTTACATCGGTATGCGTGAGCCAGGCGATTTGTGCTTGGATGCTGGCTCCTCGGTCGATTTTCTTTATATTCATGATTATCAGGATCCTGTGTTTTCGTTGGTGGCGTTTGAACTTTGCGCTTCCCATGCTTGCGAAACTTCAGTGTTTGTAGTAGAAGGTATCGGCTATACGCCTCGTATGCGTCAACTTTGGCAACGTATACGACAGGATGAGCGGGTGGGCATTACTTTTGATCTCTACGATTTAGGCATCCTCTTTTTCAATAAGGCGATGAATAAGCAGGACTATATTGTCTGTTTTTGAGAGAAATAAAAATGTGTAAACAGAATAAATTTCAGTTCGATGAAGAAAAGTCTGATCTATACCAAAACCGGTGATGGTGGACACACTTCGCTCGTGGGAGGCACGAGGGTGCCCAAGACACATGTACGTCTGGAGGCTTATGGTTCGGTAGATGAGTTGAATGCCCAAATAGGTTTGCTTGTCACTTATCTGACCGATGCGGGTGATCGTGCTTTCCTATGTAGAGTTCAGCACCGGCTTTTTGCCGTAGGGTCTTGTTTGGCTACCGATTGTCAGTGCGTGCAGTTGCGTGAAGAAAGCGTGATAACTTCTGCACAGGTGGAGGACATAGAGCGAGAGATTGACCGCATCGATGCTTCGCTTTCGCCTTTGAAAGCTTTCGTATTGCCGGGAGGAAGTCGAGGAGCGGCTGTTTGCCATGTGTGTCGGACCGTGTGTCGGAGGGCGGAGAGACGTATCTTGCTTTTGGCCGAAAAGGTCGAACTTCCTTCAGAATTGTTGGCCTATATGAACCGTTTGTCTGACTATTTGTTTGTCCTTTCCCGTAAAATGAACCAAGACGATAAAAAAGAAGAAATATTTTGGGATAAAAGTTGTTTGTGAAATAATTTGTTATATTTTTGCCGAAAATTTGAAGAGATAACAAAACGCACAAATTAAATACTTAGACATTATGTATTGGACATTGGAATTGGCATCCAAACTGGAGGATGCTCCTTGGCCGGCAACTAAGGATGAATTGATTGATTATGCCATGCGTTCAGGTGCTCCGCTTGAAGTGATTGAAAATCTGCAGGAGATGGAAGATGAGGGTGAAATTTACGAAAGTATCGAAGATATTTGGCCTGATTATCCCAGCAAAGAAGATTTCTTTTTCAACGAAGAGGAGTATTAATGCATGCGTTGTATCCGTCCCTTTCCGGTTGAATGTGGGGTAACGGATAGCTGGAAAGCAATATGAAAGGTAGTTTGGAGGCCATGTCGTGTAGGGCTGACAAACTGCCTTTTCTTTTTTTAATTAGATTAAACAAGAAGTGGAAGGATATGCAAGAAAGAGTGGCTTACCAATTGCCTGAACTGAGGGAAAGACATCTGCCCGAGGCTTGCCGGGAGGAAGTATGTGGATTGCTGAACGAAATATACGGGTACGAGCAATTCCGTGAGTTGGAAATCTACGATGATCTGTTCAAAGGGAAGGGACGGTTGTCCATATCGCAGGGGCAACTGATTGAGCATGTCATACGTGAAGCCGAGAAAATACTTGAAGCGGATATTTGCCCGGACAATATCCTGCTCACAGCTCCCACCGGTTCAGGCAAGTCACTGCTGTTTCAGCTTCCGGCAGAGTATCTGGGGAGGAAGCATGGCTGGCTCACTTTGGTCGTGTCGCCTTTGAAAGCATTGATAGTTGATCAGGTAGAGAGCCTTCAGGACATAGGCTACATGCGTGTGGCTTACGCTTCGTCTGACCTCTCGCCCGAGCAGAAGCTGGAAGTCTATCGGAAAGTACGCGAGGGTGAGGTCGATTTGTTCTACCTTTCGCCCGAGCTGCTTTTGTCTTATGACATCCACCATTTCGTAGGTGATCGCCATATTGGCCTGGTCGTAGTGGACGAAGCTCATACCGTGACTACTTGGGGCAAGGAATTTCGTGTGGATTACTGGTTCTTGGGACGTTACTTGGCCGGATTGAAACAGACATTGGGCTATGCTTTCCCTCTCTTTGCACTTACGGCTACGGCAGTTTGGAATCCTGCGGGAGATAATGACATGGTTTTCGAAACCATCCGTTCCTTGCAGATGGCACCTTGTGTGCTTTACATCGGCACCGTGAAGCGGCGCAACATCGGTTTCGACATCTGCCAACTTGTGCTGGAAGAAGGCGAAACTTATGACAAAGCCAAGCAACGTGTCATTGCCGCCCGTGTGGAGGGCTTCCTGGACGGACAACATAAGGCCTTACTATATTATCCTTTTGCCGGAAGTATTGATATGCGTGTCAAGGCATGGGTGAAATCCACCCAGTGGCCGCTCGTGGCTACTTACTACGGCAAGAAGGACAAGACGCAGAAAGCAGCTATCGTTGACGCTTTCAAGGATGGTGCCAAGCGGCTTATTGTGGCTACCAAGGCGTTTGGTATGGGCGTAGACATCAGCGATATCGACCGCGTCTACCACGTAGCACCTTCTAGTACGTTTGTCGACTACATTCAGGAAATTGGCCGTGCAGCGCGAGACGTATCGGTGCGAGGTATTGCGGCCACCGATTTCCATGAGCGTGACTTTTATTATATGAATCGCCTGCATCAGCTGGGGGCTATCGCTCAGGAGCAATTAGCACTGATATTAGGCAAACTCTTGGAAGTGTATCACATGAAGGGGGGCAAAGAGGAGATGCTGGTGTCGCTCTCCGATTTCGAATTCGTGGTAAAACTTCCCCGCATGAAGAATAAACTGGAGTACGAGGCCGAGTTGGGGCAGCTCATCAAGACAGCCCTACTCTGGTTGGAAGATGACATCGAGAAGCGTTACGGTAGGCGCTTGCTGGAAGTGACTCCGCAAAACCTCATGGTAGAAGGTTACATACAGGAAAAGACGGGTGATGTCTTTGCCCGTCAATATGCCGCTTATCTGACTCCTGTAAGAGGAACCGAAGGCGTTTACTTAGTGCGTCTCGACCGTTTGTGGGAAGAATGCTTTCCTGAATTAGGTTATAAGGAGTTCAAGCAGAAACTTACCGGAGGCACATTGTGTGAAGGTTCACGTGCCGTGGCCGTAGGCAGGCACGATGTGTTGCTAAAGGAAAACTCCGAGACGTTGCGTGCCCGTATGGATGCCTTATTCAAAAGCCTGACCACACTGCTGAAGACTGCTTTGCTGAAGAACAAAGGCCGCTTCGATGAAGAGGCTCTGCGTGCCGTCTTTGCCGAACATGGCATGGATGTCCGTTCTGCCAAGCGCTTCATTGGCTCCCTGTTGGAGAGCCGTGTAGAAGAAGGCCGTAGCGTGAGCTACATCAGCAGCCAGAAGAAGAAGGAAAGTAACGAACTGTCTTTCACAGTCACCCGTGGCTTCGATATTCTTTTGTCCCGTTATCAGAAACTCTACACCCAGCGTATCACCGGGCGCAAGGGCGCGCACCTGCAATTCTATTGTACTCCCTTCTCTGACCTTAATATGTTGCTCAATTTGCTTTCCATGCTTGGCGGCCTGTCGTTCAGTGTAGCGGGCGGAGGCACTCCTTGTGTGCATGTACGTCTCAGTGAGGTGGACACTTTGCAACGATTGGTGGCTACGGACGATTACCATAATCTGATATTAGATGCCAATGAGCGCATCTTCCAAGAACAGATAGAGCTTTACCGCCTTTTCTTCGGTACCGATTGCATGGACGATGCCCGTCGTTGGGATTTCATCGAGGATTACTTCACTGGCATGTCGGTGGAGGAGCTGAAGGAAAAGTATGGAGAATATGATACAGTTGATAATCAATGAAAAAGAATAAAAATGCAATGATTCAAAAATTAGAAGTTCCTCACCGTTATGCATTGTGTGAATTGGCCGATTGCCCGTGTTCGGAGACGTGTTTACACCAATTGGCCTATCGACAGAAGGTGGAAACGGAACGATTCCTTTTACTGGTAAATCCCCGCTTGTGCAGCAAAAACAGGCGTTGTAGCTTTTATCGGGACTCCGCTCCTGTAACGTATGTGCGCGGATTTACTCAGATGCAAAAACGGATGTATCCCGGTCAATACGATAGCTTCAAGACAAAACTTATAGATCAGTTTGGCCGCAATCCCTATTTCGAGCGCAGGAATGGTACGACGCTCATTTCGCCCAAGGAGCAAGACTTCATTAAACAAGTTGCCCGTCAGGTCGGCATCGAAGCTGAATTCGCTTTCGATGGCTATGAACAATGCCTTCATTGGAAGGACTGGAAGAAAATCCTTTTGAAGATTTCCTTTTCAAAAGGATTTCTGAAATGAACTCATGTATTTTTCACGTTATAAGCTGATTACGATTTTATTAGTTTCCTTGTTTGGGCATTCCTTTCCGTCTGGCTACAGAAATTTTTTCAGAATAAGAAAATGGCTTACAAACATGCTTTTCTTCGAAATCGCGTGCGAGGGCGTTAGGAGTTTTATGCTCCTATTTTTATTGCCTCCACAAACTCTCGTGGAAGACTGATATTTTCTACCTCGATTGCTTCACGAAACAAGGGGGCAATCTCTTCGTCCCGAAAACCGGCGATGCCGCAACCTATTCGGGTCACTAAGAAATGCAGTTCTGGATGGGCTTTGGCAAACTTGATAAATTCGTCCGTGTAAGGGCGAATGGTTTCTACTCCGCCTTGCATGGTGGGGATGGCGTAAGACTGACCTTGCAATCCTATGCCTTGCCCCATGATGGCACCAAATTTTTCTTTGGCTATCCGTGCAGCGCCTCCTCCATGTATGCCTTGCAGGTTGCTCCCGAAGACAAAAATTTCATTTGATTGAAGTTTTTCTATGTATGCGGGGGTAATGCCGCATTTGATTTGTGTAGAATGATTCATTGTATCGTTTTTTGTAGAAATCTTTTTCGCAAATTTAGCAAGAAAAGGCGAATATACAAACCTGTTTTAAAAGTGAAATTTGTACTTTTGCCGGAAAATTGGGATATATGAAGATAGAAGACCTTTACGACATCTTCCGCCAATGCGAGGGAGGTGTTACGACAGATAGCCGCCATTGTCCGTCCCGTTCGATGTTCGTGGCGTTAAAAGGGGACACGTTTGACGGGAACCGTTTTGCGGCCGGAGCCTTGGAGACGGGATGTGCCTATGCGGTGGTGGACGATCCGTCTGTGATACCCGCAGGTGATACGCGCTACTTGCTTACGGACAATTGTCTGCGGACACTTCAGGCTTTGGCACGCACTCATCGCCGGAAGTTGGGCACACGCATATTGGGCATCACGGGCACTAATGGGAAAACGACCACTAAAGAATTGATAGCCTCCGTATTAAAGATGCGTTATAAACTGCTATATACGGAAGGAAACCTGAATAACCACATCGGGGTGCCGCTTACTTTGCTGCGTTTGAAACCTGAACACGAACTGGCAGTGATAGAAATGGGCGCCAGCCATCCGGGCGACATCAAGGAGCTGGTGGATATTGCCGAGCCGGACATGGGTTTAATAACCAACGTGGGTAAGGCACATTTGGAGGGATTCGGTTCGTTCGAGGGCGTGATGCGCACTAAGGGCGAGTTATACGATTTTCTCCGTAGCCGTCCGCAAGCCTTCATTTTCCTGCATGCGGACAATCCTTGTTTGCAAAAGATGGCGGAAGGACTTTCTTGCGTGACTTACGGAAGTGAGGAGGGGGCGTTTATTCAAGGGCAAATGACCGTTTGTTCTCCCTTTCTGACTTTTACTTGGCGGAGGCAAGGGGAATCTTTGGCACATACTGTGTCAACGCGATTGATAGGCAGCTACAACCTGTCTAATGCGTTGGCTGCCGTAGCCGTGGGCAATTATTTTGAGGTAGATGCCAAGTTGATAGATGAGGCTTTGTCTGAATATACTCCGCAAAACAACCGTTCGCAACTGAAACGTACGGAGGACAATACGCTTATTATTGACGCTTACAACGCTAACCCTACCAGTATGATGGCTGCCCTTGTCAATTTCCGCCAAATGGAAGCGCCGCACAAAGTCGTTATCTTGGGTGACATGCGCGAGTTGGGTAAGGATAGCTTGGAAGAGCATCGCAAGATTGTAGATTATCTGCAAATATGTGGCTTCGAGCAAGTATTCCTGGTGGGCGACCAGTTTGGAAGCGTGTCTTCACCATACGTCACTTATCCCGATGTGCAGGCATTAATAGCCTGCCTGAAAGCACATAAGCCTATGGGAAAGACGCTGTTGATAAAAGGCTCTAACGGCATTCACCTGAACGATGTGGTGGGTTATTTGTAGTCTTTCGTCCACCATTTGCGGATTAGCGCATATCGGCCTACGAGTGAAGCGAGCAAGGCGCCCGTGGCGTTGGCGGCAAAGTCCAGCCAATCGCCTCCCCGGTAGCTGGTGCAATATTCTTGCAATAACTCGATTGCTCCGCTGAATAGGATAGGGCAGAGCAGTCCGCCTATCCAGGCGTGCCACAAAGGGGCGTGCGCCTTTCGGTGTGCCCGGATAAATTCTAGCCACAATATGCCCGATAAGCCGAGGTACATGCACACGTGTACCACCTTGTCCATGCCGGGAATAGAGCCGAATTCCGTTTGAGGGGGCTTGAAGAAAGACAGGTAAATGACCGTTAAGATGATGCAGAGGGATATCGGGTATTGTTTGATGTAACGAATCATTGTTTTCTATTATTTTTCTATTTGTAGTGCAAAAGTAAGAAATATTTTCTATATTTGCGCCATTTCCTAACTATTCATAACAAAATGAAAGAGGAGGTAACTGTATGATAGCAAAAAATAATAGGGGAAATTTTGGTAGCAAGTTGGGTGTCATTCTTGCTTCAGCGGGTTCGGCGGTAGGCTTAGGTAATATCTGGCGTTTTCCTTACGAGGCGGGAGACCACGGAGGCGCGGCCTTTATACTTATTTATATAGGTTGTGTGCTGTTTTTCGGCATTCCCATCATGGTAGCAGAGTTTTCCATCGGAAGGCATTCACGCACTAATACGGCACGGGCTTATCAGATATTGGCTCCTGGCACGCAATGGAAGTGGGTAGGTCGCATGGGGGTGCTGGCTGGTTTCCTGATATTGGGCTATTACTCTGTAGTGGCGGGCTGGACGCTCGACTATATTGTGCAGGCCGCTACCAATGGCTTTGCGGGGCAGTCGGCCGATGGCTTTATTGGTGCTTTTAACGGCTTCGTGGAACATCCATGGCGGCCAGCTTTTTGGATGCTTGTGTTCATGCTGATGACTCATTTTATTGTGGTGCGGGGAGTGGAAAAAGGCATTGAGAGGTCGGCTAAAATTATGATGCCGATGCTGTTCATCATCCTGTTGGTGTTGGCCGGATGTGCTATTTCTTTGCCAGGAGCGGGGAATGGACTCCATTTCCTCTTAAGGCCTGACTTCAGTAAACTGAACGCTGATGCCTTGTTGAGTGCCATGGGGCAGACTTTCTTCTCGCTCAGTGTGGGCATGGGGTGTCTTTGCACGTATGCTTCCTATTTCCGCAAGGATGTTAATCTGCCCAAAACTGCGCTTAATGTAGGTCTCATTGATACGTCGGTGGCGGTGCTTTCAGGGCTTATCATCTTTCCGGCTGCGTTTGCGGTAGGCATACAACCCGATGCAGGGCCCAGCTTGTTGTTTATTACCTTGCCCAATGTATTCCAACAGGCTTTTGGCGGTTTGCCTTGGCTGGCGGTCATTTTGTCCGTCATGTTTTATGTCTTGTTGGCTTTGGCCGCTCTTACTTCGACAATTTCCCTGCACGAGGTTGTAACTGCTTATTTGCACGAAGAATTTAATATGACACGGCGTAAGGCGGCCATTTTGGTAACTGTCGGTTGCTCTATCTTGGGCGTATTGAGTTCGCTTTCATTGGGGATTGGCAAGGAGTTAACTGTCTTTGGCATGACCTTGTTTGATTTCTTCGATTATTTGACGGCCAAGATTATGCTTCCTTTGGGAGGCTTCTTTATCGCTATCTTCACGGGGTGGTATATGGATAAGCGCATAGTATGGAAGGAGGTTAGTAACAATGGTATGCTGAAGATGTGGATATACCGTTCATGGTTATTCTTATTGAAATTTGTTGCCCCGATAGGCATTGCGTTTATTTTCATCAATGAGTTAGGTTTGCTGAAATAATCCGGTGTGGATATGCGTAAATTTTTGCGTGCTTTCTTTTATTTCTCGCGTGCGGAGCGCAGGGGGCTTATTGTATGGTTAGCACTTATTCTTCTTGTAATTGGTGTTGGAGAATATATCTCTTCACGGAATATGCTTGCGCCTCAGACGCAGGAGGTTCAGCAAGAGAAGTTGGAGGAATATCAAGTCTTTATTACTTCTGTTCGGCGTCAGGAAACGGAGGAAAAGCATCGTTGGCAGAGCCAATGGAATCATTCACAAGAAGATATATCTCCGATGTTGGCTCCGTTCGATCCGAATACTTCCGATTCGCTGACCTTTTGCCGATTAGGACTTCCCGGATGGATGGCCCGTAATATTCTTCGCTATCGGGAGAAAGGGGGGAAATTCCGCCGTCCGGAAGATTTTCGTAAGATTTACGGTCTGACTGAAAAGCAGTATCGTACCTTGGCTCCATACATCCGTATCATACAAGCGGATACGGTTCGCTCTCGTTCGTCTCTTTTCCTGGTAGATGTGCAGGCGGATAGCTTATCTCGGCCAATTATTGAAAAATATGCCCCCGGCACTAAGGTGGATTTGAATCGTGCGGATACTACTGAACTGAAGAAAATACCTGGCATAGGGAGCGGCATTGCCCGTCTTATTGTTGGCTATCGGCAACGCTTAGGCGGTTTCTATCACATCGGGCAATTGAGAGAAATCAACCTGGATGATAGTAAACTGACCGATTGGTTTGTCGTAGATACCTCCGCCCTTGTGCGTATTCCAGTCAATCGTGTGGGTGTCACTCGCTTAAGCCGCCATCCTTATATTAATTTCTACCAGGCCAAGGCATTTGTAGAGTATCGTAAAAAGCAGGGCCCGTTGAAGAACTTGAAACCTTTCAGACTCTACGAAGAGTTTGCTCCAACAGATTTAGAGCGTATAGCTCGTTATCTTAGTTTTGAATAAGAAGGATTAAACTGTTTGGACTATAGCTCCGTCCTTTAAATGAATGGTTCGGTCGGTCAGTGTGGCTAATGTCTCATCGTGCGTCACAATGACGAACGTTTGTCCCAGGCGGTCACGCAGGTCAAAGAAAAGTCGGTGAAGCTCCGCCTTGTTGCGACTGTCCAGACTGCCCGAAGGCTCATCGGCCAATACTACGGCCGGGCGGTTGATGAGTGCACGTGCCACGGCCACCCGTTGTTTCTCGCCTCCAGAAAGCTCGTTTGGCTTATGCGAGGCACGGTCGGTAAGCCCCAACATCGTCAGCATGTCCAAGGCGGCTGTGCGCGCGTCAGTCTTGGCACCTCCGGCAATCAAAGCGGGTATCATGACGTTTTCTAAGGCCGTAAATTCGGGCAATAACTGATGAAACTGGAAGACAAAGCCGATACGGCGGTTGCGGAAGGCGGAAAGTTCACGTTCTTTCATCCGATCGGTCCGTACACCATCTATGCATATCGTGCCGCTGTCCGGACGATCCAGTGTCCCTATAATCTGAAGCAAGGTTGTCTTTCCCGCTCCGCTAGGTCCTACAATGCTTACCACTTCCCCTTTGGCTATCTCTAGGTGGATGTCGCGTAGCACCTGCAAGTCGCCAAAACTCTTATTAATTCCTTCTAATCGTATCACTTTTCTATTTACTAATTAGCGATTTACTATTTACTATTTACAGCCTTCTGATAACGTATTCCGCCAGGTAGCAGCCGAAGACGGCGGGCATGTAGCTTACGGTGCCGCAGGTGGACTTCTTGTTCCGTTCGTCTTCCGTCAGCAGTACGGCGTGCGAGTCGGCCTGTTCGGTGCTGAACACCACCGGCACCCTGTGCCGGACGCCCATTTTCTGCAAGCGTTTCCTTACCGCCTTGCTCAGTCCGCAATGATACGTGTCCCAGATGTCGGCGAAGCGCACCTGCGTGATGTCGCTCTTGGCACCCGCTCCCATGCTTGATATGATGCGGATGTGCCGTTTTAAGACTTCGACTATCAAATGACATTTGGGTGCCAGCGTGTCAATGGCGTCCACTACAAAGTCGAATCGGTTGCCATCCAGTAGTTCGGGGATTTGTTCATCCTTTAAGAACACAGGCCGCACGGTCAACTCGATTTCCGGATTGATATCTCTGAAACGTTTGGCCAGGACCTCCGTTTTGGGCCGGCCGATGGTGGAGTGTAAGGCTGGCAGTTGGCGATTTAAGTTGGTAGGCTGTACAGTGTCGGCATCCACAAGGGTCAGATGTCCCACTCCGGCACGGCACAGCATCTCTGCGGCGTATGCGCCCACACCGCCCAAGCCTACTACCAATACGTGTGAGCGAGCCATGCGTTCCATTTTTTCATCGCCTAGCAGAATGCGTGTACGTTGTTTCCAGTCTTCCATTACGATTCTTTTTTAAACCATTTGTAAAACCAGCGTCCCACTTTCTCGTAAGGCTGGCTTTCGCCCATTCCTTGCGGATTGGAGAAAGAAACTACTTCCTGCGGGTCACCAAGTTGGTCGGGATAGAGCACAATCAGGCTGTTGTTCGTGAAATATTTGCCTAATTGGCTCGGTAGTTTTTCAAACGAGCTGTCATAAGAGATGGAGCCCCGGCGGGCACTGATGACTACCAGCAGATGGTCGTAGTTTACCTGTCCGGTCAGAATCAGTAAGTCTCCCCAATCATCCAGCAGGGAGAACTCTGTCAGGGTCCCGCTATATTTTTTCCTCACCAAGGTTTGCAAGTAATGCATGGTTTGTTCGTTGCTGAAGAAGTGCACCCGGCATCCCAATGCCCCCCCCATGCGGCAGAAGTGCTCCACCCATTTGCTGAAACCGGCTTCATATTCCGCTTTGGGCGGTACGGCCACGATGATGCGCCTCAGGGTGTTGATGGGCATCAGGAAACGCGCCACCATGACTTCGCGGTGAAGTCCTTTCAGCAGACTTTCGGTCAGCATTCCGAAGAACGAATCCACGATGTTCACCTTGTAGTGCAGACCGATAATGACGTCCGTCACGTTGTTTTCGCGGGCCGTATGCGTGATACCCGCCGCAATGTTCAGGTCGTACCGACTGATACAGCTCAATTGCACACCGGCCGAGGCTGTTATCCTGGCGGCCCGTTCCAAGTGGCGTTTGCCCTGTTGCTCCAACCGGTCGGAGGAGGTGTGGTCGTTAATGACGTTCAGCGCCACCAGGTTGTCCTTCTGCTTGGGGTCACGTATCACCAAGGCCAGGTTCATCAGGTAGTCGATGGTGGCCGGATTGGCGATGGGGATCAATATCTTTTCGGGCATGCGCGACCGGTCTTCCTCTTCGGGCACCGCTTCGTCCATCGCCATCCGCCGGGCGGCCCGTTCGGTGGTGAAGGAGCTTACGACGCACGTCACGAGTATGAGCAGCACCGTCCCGTTCAGCACATCCTCATTCAGCAGTCGGCTCCCGTCGGGCAGGATAATCTGATAGCCCACCAGCACCGCTGCCAGTGTGGCCGCCGCCTGCGCGTTGCTCAGGCCGAACATCAGCTCACGCTCCAGGACGGACATGCTGTATATCTTCTGCGTCAGCCACGAGGCTATCCATTTGCCCGCCAAGGCAACCACAATCATCACGCCCGCCACCTTCAGCGCATCGCCTCCCCCGAAGATGACATGCACGTCTATCAGCATTCCCACGCCTATCAGAAAGTAAGGGATGAAGAGCGCATTGCCTACAAACTCCAGGTGGCTCATCAGCGGCGACACATGCGGGATGAGTCTGTTCAGCAGCAATCCCACGAGGAAAGCGCCCAAGATGCCCTCCATGCCAATAAGCTCCATCAGCCCTGCACCGAGAAACACCAAAGCCAGCACGAAGATGTATTGCATCACCGCGTCATCGTAGCGCCGGAAGAACCAGCGCCCGATGCGGGGGATGGCGTAGGTCAGCACTATGCCGAGGACAACAAACCGCACGATGAGCCATAACCAGAACAACCCTCCGGTCTCTCCCTTGAATACCCCGCTGATGACCGCCAATACGAGCAATGTCAGTGTGTCCGTCACGGCCGTACCTCCCACAGCGATGCTCACGCTACGTTGGCGCGAGATGCCGTAGCGTATCACGATGGGGTAGGCCACCAGCGTATGCGAGGCATACATACTGGCCAGTAGCACAGAAGTTATCAGGCTGTATTTCAGCAGCATCACATTGGTCACCAGCCCGATGCTGATAGGGATGATGAAGGCCAGCAATCCTAAGACGACCGCCTTCCCCCGGTTCTTCTTAAAGTCAGCCATGTTCATCTCCAGACCGGCCAGGAACATGATGTAATACACCCCTACCTTGCCGAAAAGCTCGAAACTGCTGTCGCGTGCCAGGATGTTGAAACCATGTTCGCCGATGGCCAATCCGGCCAATATCATGCCGATGATATGGGGAATGCGCAACTTGTTCAGCAACAAGGGCGCAAACAATATGATGAGCAGCACCAGGAGAAATATCCAAGTGGGATCGGTTACGGGAAGTTCCAAACTGAGGTCTAACCAGTCCATGAGATTGCGTTTTTAAGGTTTCGACCTGCAAAATAACAAAAAAGTTTTCAGTTTAGAAACTATTTGTTGTAACTTTGCACCCACAATACATTAATATAACCACTTTTAAAATACGAAAGGAACAATATGAAAGTAGCAATAGTTGGAGCAAGCGGAGCCGTGGGACAGGAGTTCCTGCGTGTGCTCGATGAACGGAATTTCCCGATAGATGAACTCTTGTTGTTCGGCTCGAAGCGTAGTGCCGGCACTCACTATACCTTTCGGGGTAAGGAAATAGAAGTGAAGCTGTTGCAGCACAATGATGACTTCAAGGGTGTGGACATCGCTTTTGCTTCTGCCGGTGCAGGGACATCGAAAGAGTATGCCGAGACGATTACCAAGTATGGTGCCGTGATGATTGACAACTCCAGCGCTTTCCGCATGGATGAGGACGTGCCTTTGGTAGTGCCCGAAGTCAATCCGACTGATGCCCTCAACCGTCCGCGCGGCATTATTGCCAACCCCAACTGTACCACCATCCAGATGGTAGTGGCCTTGAAAGCCATAGAGCAATTGAGCCACATCAAGACCGTACACGTATCTACCTATCAGGCTGCCAGCGGTGCCGGAGCCGCCGCCATGGACGAGCTTTACACGCAATATCGTCAAGTGCTGGCTGGAGAGCCTGTCACCGTGGAGAAGTTCGCCTATCAGTTGGCTTTCAATCTCATCCCGCAGATTGACGTATTTACGGAAAATGGTTACACCAAGGAAGAGATGAAGATGTACAACGAAACGCGCAAAATCATGCACAGCGATGTGAAGGTCAGCGCTACGTGTGTTCGTGTGCCCGCCTTGCGTTCTCACTCCGAAAGCATTTGGGTGGAGACCGAACGCCCCGTCTCTGTAGAAGAAGCCCGCGAGGCATTCTCGAAGGGTGAAGGTCTGGTGCTGATGGACAATCCCGCCGAGAAGGAATACCCCATGCCGCTTTTCTTGGCCGGCAAAGACCCTGTCTACGTAGGACGTATCCGCAAGGATTTGACCAACGATTGCGGTCTGGCTTTTTGGATTGTAGGCGACCAGATAAAGAAAGGTGCCGCCCTCAATGCCGTGCAGATAGCCGAGTGGCTGATTAAAGAGAAAGCGTTGTAGAAACTCTTATTTATATATTAAAGAAAGGCTGTTATAGACATAGATGCTATAATGGCCTTTTTAGTGTACAATCAGTTTGTACCCGATGCCTCTCACGTTGACGATGCGTATGTGCTCATCTTGCGAAAGCTTGTGCCGCAGTTTGGTGATGAACACATGCAGGCTGCGTTGGTTGAAGAACGTATCGTCTCCCCACAGGTCAAGCAGGATGCTGCGCATGTCCACCACTTGGTCAAGGTGGACACACAGGCGGCGCAGGATTTCACTTTCCCGATAGGAGAGTAGGGTTGTTGTCCCTTGGTAAAACAACTGTTGGGTGCGGGGAGTAAAGACATAATCGCCTATCTCAAATGTGTCTTGCGGATGAGGCGGCTGAGCTGTGCTTAGGACGCGTCCAGCCAAGGCCTTGATGCGCACAATCAGTTCCTGCATGCCGAAGGGCTTCTTCAGATAGTCGTTGCCTCCCAACTCGAATCCTTCCACCACATCATTGATAGCCGAGCGGGCGGTGAGGAAGAGTACGGGTGTCTGTGCATCGTCTTTGCGGATGCGGCGCACCATCTCGAAGCCATCCATACGGGGCATCATCACGTCGGCCACCAATACATCGGGCTTCTGCTCGTAGAAGAGGCGCAGGCCTTCTTCACCATCCCCGGCCAACCGGATGCGGAAGCCTTGTCCTTCCAACGTGTCTTTGATAATCATGGCCAGTGTCTGTTCGTCCTCCACCAGGAGAACGTTTATCCATTCATCGTTCTTCATTCTTCATTCTTCATTTAATATGTTTTCGCATTGCGACTGCAATAGGACAAGCGGATTTCACCTGTTTCTTTTATTCTGATTTCCGATATTTCTTAAAGAATTGTCTATGCTGTTTTTCGTAAGATTACCGTCATGGTGAGAGCAATAGGACGAACCTTTTCGGGCTTTTCTTTCACATCCCGGATAAGAACAGTCGTCGTAATGACTCGCAAAGTCTAACAGAAAACTACACGAGGACAAAAAGACGGATAGTAGAAAGAGAAAAAGAATGTACTTTGTCGTTTGTTTGATCATAACTGCGTTTCATTTAAATATTTGATTCTTATATCATTTACCATACTTCTGATGCTTTCCCCTTATCAGACTCAACTGAAGCTATCCTTTTTTATTTGCGGAATTTGAGTGAATTTAATCGTAAATTTGCTTCCCTGTCCCAGCTCGCTCTCCACCTCCACCGTACCGCCGTGCCGTTCCGCCATGGTCTTGACATAATACAGTCCGAGGCCGTAGCCCTTCACGTTGTGCAGATTGCCTGTGGGCACTCGGTAGAATTTGTCGAACACATGCGCCTGCTTCTCCTTGGCGATGCCGATGCCTTTGTCCCGCACAGCGAGGACGAATGTTCCGCCTTGTCGGTGACAATCTATTTCCACTTCAGCCCGTTCCTCGGAGTATTTGATGGCATTGTCCAGCAGGTTGCTCACCATGTTGCGGAAGTGCGTGCGGTCGGCATGGATGGTCAAGTCGGGCGGCGTGATGTGCAAGGTGATGTGCACGGGCTTGTCCGCCTTCAGCCTGTGCTGTTCGACAAGGGGGGCGATGGCTTCGCCCACGGCAAAGGTCGTGGGGTGCAGGCGGAACGTCTTGCGCCGCTCCATCGACATGGAGAGAATCTGCTCCACCAGTCCGCCGAGAATCTTCAGTTGTTCCTGGCAGACGTGCAGGTAGCGGTTGCGTTTGGCTGCGTCGGCATCTGCACCGAA
>CALUOV010000034.1 GCA_944322275.1 uncultured Bacteroides sp.
ATTGGTCAATGGGTAACATGGTCAGGCCAATGATTCCCACAATGACTATTAATATGGATATGACAGCCGAGAATACCGGCCTGTCTATGAAAAAGCTTACTTTCATGCGTTGCTGTATTATAAGAGATTACTCTTCTGTCTTTTCTTCACTTTTGATTTCTCCAGGACGTCCTACACGGACTTTCATTCCGGGATTCAGTTTATGGTAACCTTCTGTTATAATGTTTTCACCAGGAATGATACCTCGTTCCACTACGACATTGTTGCCAAATTCCGGTCCCAGTTCGATGAATCGCCGTTCCACTGTAGAGTCACGTCGCATGACAAAAATATAGGCTCCTCCTTTTTCGATAATCAACGCTTTCTGCGGTACGACCGTAGCTCGCTCACGTACGTCCAGCAAAGCCCGTACTTTAGTAAACTGTCCCGGCAGAAGGACACGATCCGGGTTAGGCATTTCGGCACGGACTGAGAATGTTCCAGTCTTAGGATTTACTTGTGGATCGGCAAAGTCTACTAATCCTTTATATGGATATTCACTATCGTCTGCCAAAGTAATAGTAACTGTGGGTTGCCATGAACGGGTGGAATCCCGTTGCCCGAGGACTACATTGCGCTCTCTGCTTTTCAAGTAATCCAATGCGGTCATACTAAAGTCCACTAACACTGTGTCACTCTTGACAATAGTGGCTAGCAATGATTGCCCTCCTGTACCGACCAAAGTGCCTAGGTCTACGTGACGTTCACTGATGTGTCCTGATATAGGTGAACGTACCCAAGTATATCCCAATTCCTGTTCAGCTTGATCCAGATCTGCTTGGCTCATACCCATACTGGCTACTGCTGTTTCATAGGCAGCTATCGCATTGTCCAAGTCCAATTGGCTGGCTGCGTTTTGCTCGAATAATGGACGGATACGATCCAAGTCGCGTTTGGTCTTACGCACTTGAGCTGAGTCTTTACGCAATTGTGCACGTGCTTTGTCCGCTTTGGCTCTGTATTGTTTTTGGTCAATGACAAACAATACCTGGTTTTTCTGCACATACGTACCTTCTTCAAATGCCATACTTTCAAGGAAACCTTCTACCCGGGCACGAACCTCTACGAATTGTTGGGCACGGATACGTCCTACGTAGTCTCCGTATATTTCCACATCTTCTTGCTCAACAGGTTGTACGACTACAACCGGAGGCGCCGGTATCACTTCTTTCTCCCATGTTAATACAATGTATAATGCCAGTACCACAACCATGCACACCAGCATAGTCACTAAACGCTTTTTTCTCAGCCTTAGTTCTTTCTTGGTAAAAAATAGTCTCATGTATGTTTGTTTAGCAAATTAAATATCCTGATTTCAATTTCCCTGTGCAAAAATAGTACCTTTTTCCCGATAAAAACAAAAAATATGGCATAACTTGCTATTTTTCAACTTATATGTCTTGGATATTTTTATTTCTTCGCATTTCTATTCTATTAATTCATGTGGAACCCATCTACAGAATGTGGAACATTTCTACATATCGGTACGGATTGAAACCGTGTACAAAAAAAGATGCCGTCTTCCTCAATAGTGAGGTTATTGTCAATAACCGTTCACTTCACCTTAAACACCACTGACGTATACCCGCCTAATTTTAGGAATGTCTGTCCATCCATCGTACCGCATTCCACATTGCCGGACACCGCTACGGCCTGCGTAACATCATCCGTTACAGGCAACTGAATCTCCGACTCTCCAAAGTTATGAATGACCAGCATCCGCTCCTCGCCCGCTGTCCGATACCAGGCGGCAATCTGCATGTAAGCCTCATCGGCTTGGTCGTTATACACCGGATGTTTCTCCAAATCACCTTCTGCCAAAGCCGGATAAATATTGCGTACTTTTGCAAAAGTCAAATAGGTATTCAGCAACGAAGCTTCATCTTGCTGCTGTTCGGATACCGGTTTTACACTCGAAGCGACTCCGGCATCCACCTTGTCCGTATAGGCTGTAGTCGATGCATCGCCCCATAACATCGGACTGCGTACATATTCGTCCCCCCGCTCTTTAGTACCATACAACCCCAGTTCTTCACCATAATATATATAAGGCTCTCCCGGCATTGTCAGGAGTACAGCCGCCGCCAGTTTGCATTTGGCCAGCGACTGTCCCAATTGAGAAGCCGCACGGTCTTCATCGTGATTGGACAGTTTGGTCGCTTCGATATAATCCGCACGATAGCCTGCGTATTCCTGCCGATAGCCTAAAATGTCTTTCGCAAAGTAACGTCCCGTCCCGTTGTTGATGGCCCATTCCAGCCGGTACCAGAAAGAGAAATCGAACAACGCCGGAAGAGCGGCATAGTAGGGGGCCACCTCGTTGTGTTCGGAAAGAACCTCGCCCACCATATAGAAATCTTCGTCTTTCCCCGTTTGTTGATAATAAGCGTTCAGTTCGTCATAAAAAGTCTTCAAGAAACGAGGATTTTCATTCGATGTGGCGTTGTGGTAGATATGCTTCACCGCATCCAGCCGCAAGCCGTCCACACCACGGTCTATCCATGTCTTGGCTGTTTGGACCATCGTCTGATAGACCGGACTGTCCGTCACCTCACCCACCGGACCATAGTTCAAGTCGGCAAACCAATCGGTGCAGAAGTTGGAATGATAATACCACAAGTTCATCGACTCGAACAAAATATCCGCCGCCGTTCGGTTATCCAGCGTAAAGGGTTCACCCAATGTCACTTTGTCAGCCTTGGAAGCCGCCCCGTACTTGGTGCCGCTGTCCCAAGTCGTATTGCTGGTACGAATCAGGAATCCCCACGAAGAAGCAAAATCCACCGAGAGTTCATAACGGCCATTGCCCTTGTCGTAAAACTTCTTACAAACCGCATCTCCGTAATACAAATACTTCGCCCCCTCAACACTTGTATCCGGATTGTCCGCATCGGGTGCGTCCGTCTCAGTCACAGTTACGGTGGGGCTTGAAGCATCCGACCAATCGAGCACAAACTTATAGCATCCTTTCATTTCATCCTCTCCGGCTGTTGTCGAAAACCACTCGGCCGCATTGTATCCACCCGCACCCTCTGTAGCTATCATTGGTATCCGCCCTGCCGCAATGTCCGCCTGAGGGTCTTGAGAAAACAGGTAATAATCTCTATACTTGCTATCGGCCGACGAGCGTGCATCGACAAACCATGGGTGGTTTTTGCCCGTATGGTTCATCACATAATCCAAGTAAATCTTTATGCCCCGTTGGTGCGCTGCCGCCACCAATCGCTCAAAGTCAGCCATCGTGCCATACGCCGGATTTATCGATGTATAGTCTGTCACGTCATATCCGTGATAGGACATGGCCGGATGAACAGGCGACAACCAGAGCGCCTGTACTCCCAATGCGTCCAGATACTCTAGCTTATCCGTCACACCCTGCAAGTCTCCGCAGCCGTCACCATTGCTGTCCGCAAAGGAATATACCAAGAGCTGATACGAAATGTTACCACGTTTTTCCCCGTCCCATTCCATCGGTACCGCATTCACCGTTTCCCATTCCATCTCCGGCTGAGGTTCCGGAGTCGGTTCCGGTTCGGGTGTAACGGGACTGTCATCGCTACATGCGGCAAACGACAGTAGAAATGTCCCTACTAAGCAAAGGAGGAACCAATGAAGTTTGTTTTTTGCATTCATAATTCTAAATTTTAAAGCCTCACAAAGATAATGATTTGCCGTCAGTCCTTTCGTTTCAAACCGATAAGCATAATCAAGAAACCACCGCAAACGGTTTCGCACTTCAATATGTACGCAAAGTCCCGCTTAACCCTATGCTACGAGACTCCGATCCTTCGGTGAAAGGACTGGGAGAAGAAGATGACCGATATGAAGTAGTATCCTTTTTACAGATGGGGGCGGTGGGGCAGTGGAAGTGTTGCTCGCAATAAAAGAAATAAACATTTCATAAAGGACAAAACCGCTCTGTTCTTACTGTAAGGGGAAAGGAGCCAACTTCATCTTAACAGAAAACTGGAATGTATAACTTTTACAAGTAGTTGATTTATAGTGTTTTACTACCATACAGAACTATCCATTATCTCCTTTCAGAAGATTAATCATTCACTCTACAAGTGATCTATAGAACATTTGCCAAGCGCTCTATAGACGGCTCACCAAATGAATAATAGATGGCTTGGGAAGTAATCTATAGTTCACTTTGAAGCCCACAAATCATCTTTTTTACGACTTGCTTTCATGAAGAAAAATGCGAACATATAAAAAGGATGCTGAACTCCGGCGTTAAGAAACCGAAGGAGCATCCTTTTCGTTAAATGCGATGAAGCTAAGTTATTGTTTTTCTATCGTACAATAGATATTGTCGGAAGTGGTGCGGCTGGCATACAAGGTAATGGTGTAAGTTCCTGCTTCTTCTATGTTTATATTAGGACTACTACCACCTACCTCCAGATTGTCAGGCGAACCACCGACATTACCATAGTCTACCCAATCTCCGTTAGCACGGAACTTAAATCCTCCGGCTGTCATATCTAACGTGATTGACCAACAATCGTTTACGGCATCATAAGTCATAGGCACATCGTCCGCCCAACCGTTGAAGTCACCGATGACACCCCAACGCTCAATCAGTGTAGCGGTCAGCGAGCCCGTGGACAAATCGGCTTCTAAATAATAATAACCTGGAGTAGCAATATTGATGTTAGTTCCTTCACCTTGTGCAATACCTTCGCCTAATGTCGTAAAGTCGGTAAAGTTATATTCGCCATCATCCCAATTGTGGTGTTTGGTAAACTTAAAATCGCCGTCCACATAGCTATAACCCGTGTAGACTCCATCAAAGTTCGGAGAACGCAAAGCAGCACCGTTGTCCGGACTCCATGCGGGATTACCCACAAGGTAGATGAACTCTTCATAATCTACGTGGAGGGTCACACTCAGCGTGATGTTTGTAGAAACGGTCATTACTGAACCGTCGGCTTGAATAAGCCCTGTCACTACGCCATTCAGCGTACGTTCTACTGGAGCCTGTCCATACAAGGCGACAACTGCATTCGTTAAATCTTCCACACTTCCCTTCGCTTCCAAAGTTACAGGAATATTCTGCGTACCGTCCAACACTAATTTGTAACCTACTACCTGGTCGCCCTCACCCATTGTTACGGAAGGGGTAAACAGAACCAACGAGTCTGTTGTCACTTCTGCCATGTCAATAGGTGATGCGGCTGTAGCCGTCAACGAGACACTGCGGGCTTCTTCCTGCTCGAAGCCTTGGGGAGCTGCCCAATCATCGTATTCGCCCTTGCAGCCAATTAATGCCAAACCTGCTAAAGACAGGACATATAATACTTTCTTATTCATAAAAAATCTTTTTTATCGGTTTGAAAAGAAGGACACTTTTACGGGAAAAGCGTCCTCCCGTTAATCATTATTATTCTTCGATGGTGTAGAAATAATAGAAGCCATCGATATCATTAAAGATGATGTTGTAATGTCCGGCCGTCACAGGGATGTTGGCACCACCGTTTGAACCGAAGCCATAGGGGAATCCGGTTCCACCCCAGTTGAGACCCCAACCATCGGCACTTCCGGCTTCACCCGGAGCTACCTTGAACTTGGCTGTCGTATCGCCGTCCGTAGCATTCAGTTCGTACTTCCAAATGTGGTTGTTCATGTCTTCAACGGTATTTACCGCTGTCATGGCAGCGTCTGTCCAGCCATTGAAGTCACCTTGAATCTGGATGTGGTAAACATCCGCCGCATCTGCAGCCTCAATCGTCAGCACATCCGTAGCGGTGTTCAGACGGACAGTGTAATAGCCGGAAGTCGGAACAGCAAGATTAGAGGAGCCGCCATCATTCTTCACGGGAGCATCAATGCCGGCTGCTGCGGAATTACCCCACTGGTCATCCCAGCTACCCGGTGTCTTGATAAGCTTGAAGCCCTTGCCTGCCAGGAAGTATCCCGTAAACTGGATTTCGCCCTGTCCGGTCGTAGCATCGTACTCATAACCATCTATCAAAGACATAGGTACCAAACTTACACCAATATCCTGTATGCCATTGTTTGTCCAAGTACCGTCACCAATACAATCGCCTGTCAGATACCAGAGTTCCGGCTCGGCATCCACTACCGGCATGTAGTACGGCATGACGGATAATGCCACCGAGTTGGAATGGCAAACATACCCGGAAGCCAACGTAGCACGCATGCGGACATAGATGGTTATCGGTTCCGTAGGTACATTGCTCTCATCGTAACCACCCATTACCATGATGGCACGGTCTATCTGGGAAGCCTCTACTTCCATCTCGCACGTAGTGGAGTTACCATTCAGTTCCGTATAAGTGGCTTCTGTCTCCTCCGTTCCGTCTGTCCACGTGTCGTCCATGGATACCTGTGCATAGTAAGTGACGGCAGCTGTGTAGCCATAGTCCGGTTGCTTATAAGTCAGCCGAATGGTTGAAGTATTTTCCAGGTCATACACGTTTCCGCTTAAGGAAGGTGTGTTCAGTTCAAATGTCGTGGGCTGTTGAACTACGGGATTGGAGTCGTTGTCATCCTCACAGGCTGTGAAAGCAACACATCCCAAGAAAAGCCCAGCCAATATATTCAGTTTTTTCATACTTCTTTCTTTTTAGAATTAGATAAGATTAATAACCGGGGTTCTGAGTCAAGTTACTGTTGTTCGTCAAGTCATTTTCCGGAATCGCAAAGATATTCATGTGACTACCGAATTGGGCACCGGTATACGTGCCGCCCATCCATTCCCAACGGTAGTTGGCCTGGCCGGCAAAACGTCCGAAACGAATCAAGTCCATACGGCGACGGCCTTCAAACCAGAATTCTCTGGACCATTCATCCAGAATCTCGTCCAACGTATAGATATTTTGTGTAGAGGCGTTTGCACGACGACGCAAGTCGCTTATCTTTCCTGAAGCATCGGCATTGGCACCGTTCAGGCGGGTAGATGCCTCCGCATAGGTTAGATAGGCTTCTGCAATACGGAACAAAGGCAGATCCGTATATACATAGTCAATAACCGGATGGGTCTGTCCGTCCGAACGTACGTTGCGGAACTTCACACAACCGTAACCTGCATTCTGATCAGCTTCGTCTTCTATGGAAGTGGTGAAACCGGCGCCATAGAACAGGGCACGGTCATCATTGGCAGCCGAAGTCATTTCTTCTATATTGTCAGCCGCGGGAGCAGCCGTATTCCGATAGAACTTATCCAACAACTGTTGACGTACTCGGGAGCATTTCCCCCAACTGTTGTTTGTTCCAGAAGGTACATCCTCGCTCATACCTGCACTGTAAGCTGCAAGTATCAGGTAGTTCATACCGCCATAGCTACGGGTATTTACACCGTCAAACATTACTGGGAAAATCATTTCATAACGGGCGTCCGTCTCATTGTTGTCCGCCAGGAACAACATCTGGTAAGGAGAATATACTTCGCCCGTCACCGGATTGGTAGCGCCTGTTGTACAAAGGTGGTAATAACCGTTGTTGATGACCCGCTCCGCATAGTTCTGTGCCTCTTGCCAGCGGGCGGTGCCGGTATAAACTTCCGCATTGAGATACAAGCGGGAAAGCAAGTTCCAAACGGCTACTTTGTCCACACGTCCGTAAGTATTTTGGCCGGCTTCCGCCATAGATTGCTCGCAATCCAACAATTCACTCTCTACAAAATCGAATATCTGCTGACGGGTGTAATACTGGGCAAGTTCAGAACCTACCGTTGTGATGAAAGCGGAATTTCCATACATGTCCAATACATAATAATAGTTCAAGGCACGTATGAAACGCACTTCTGCACGACGCATGGCCGTCTCGCCCGTTCCATCGTCAGGAACCTGCTCCAGGTAGAAGTTACATAATGTGATAGTGAAGTACAAACGATAGTACAGACCTACAGAGAAGGCGTTGCTGGCACCCCAAGAGTTGTGCAGCAAGTCGGGTACACCGGCATCGGTCGCCCATACCCAATGGGCTTCGTCTGTAGTAAATTCGTTCAGGTACCAAGACATACGGTAAAAGTCGGACTGCCCTTCGTCAATGTCCTGCAAGTCACCGCTACCGGCAGGTCCTTCCTGACCGGTCAAGGCGAAACTGGCATAAATCTTGTTGAACAAGGCATCTCCGTCCAATTCCATGGTCTGTTGCGGGTTGATGGGAGTTACATCCAAATCGCCTATGCAAGAGCTGGTGCCCATCAAAAGAGCCAGACCTGCAACAGGTATAAATGCTTTTATTTTATTGAATTTCATATTGCAATTCTTTTTATATGATTAGAAATTAAGACTTACACCAAAGATACCCATAAACGGACGCGGATAGATGTTGCCGTCATAACCACCGTTTACTTCGGGATCCAGTCCTTTGTATTTCGTAATGGTGAATATGTTCTGAGCGGTGAAATAAACACGACCGCCTATGGACGTATTGCCGAGGTTCGAGAACGAATATCCCAGCGTGATGTTGTCACACTTCAGATAAGAAGCGTTCTGGATGAAGTAGTCGGACAAACCGTCAATGGTAGATACTTGTTGCCAATTTTTGGCGCGAGTCATGTCCAAGATATTCTTCAGCGTACCACCCGAGTTGATGCTGGATGGAGAAAGATTGGAGTTGCCCGCCTCTACCGCATTGTAGTTGTAGTTGCCCAAGCTGGCACGGAGCGAGAAACTGAAGTCCCAGTTCTTATATAGCAACTTGGAAGTAAGGCCCATTAACACGTCCGGATCGGCTTTCTTGTAGAAGTAACGGTCATCACCGTTGATGACTCCATTGCCGTCACGGTCTACATATTCGCCTTGGATGGGTTGTCCGTTCTTGTCATACACCTGCTGGTAGGTATAGAAAGCGGTAGAAGGATGACCTACAGCATAAGCCTTGATGCCGTCCGTACCACCGGCACCTACGGCACTACCTCCATATTGTACCACGTAATCATCACCTTGGCTAGCTACCAACTCGTCAATCTCGTTGGAGTTCCAAGTCACGTTGTAACCCAGCTCCCAGTTCCAGTCTTCCGTCTGGATGGGGCGCCATGTCAAAGCCAGTTCCACACCTTGATTGTGCAGCGAACCGATGTTGCTGGTCAGGCGGTTAGAGAAGTTGGAACCGGCGGCAATATATACGGTGTTAATCAGGTCGGTTGTCTTACGATAGTAATAATCGATATTGGCCGTCAAGCGGTTGTCCCAGAAACTCAGGTCGATACCGGCGTTGTAAGTCGTTGTCTTTTCCCAAGTCAGGTCATTGTTATAGGCATCCGGACGATAAGTGATACCGTCGCCAACAATTGGATAGTAAGCACCGTTGCGGTTCGGTGTATAAGATGCAAAATACGTATAGTCACCGATACCTTCCTGCTGACCGGTGATACCATACCCTAAACGAAGTTTGAAGTCCGACAAAGCCTCTACGTCTTTCAAGAAAGCTTCCTCTTTCAACCGCCATGCCAAAGCTACCGAGGGGAATACGCCCCAACGGTTACCCGGAGAGAAACGGGAAGATCCGTCACCACGTACTGTGGCTGTCAACAGGTATCTGTTCTTATACGAATAGTTTAAACGTCCGAAGAAAGAAACCAGATAGTTCTCCGTCTTATACAGTGTATTTTCTGAAGGATTATACTGCTGGCCGGGGAATTCCAGATGTGATTCCGGATAATATCCGCAATAGAAATAATCGGTTTCATTGTGGAAATGCTGCCACTCGTAACCTGCCATGATGTCAAAATGATGGTCTTCGGTAAAGTCTTTCATGTATTGGGCATACGCATTCAAAGACAGGTTGTAGGAGTCTTGGGAATTCCAACCGAAATTACCATAATAATAGTTACCCGTATTATAGAACTGATGTGAATAGCTCTGATCCGTATCACCGGAAGACAAATTCATACCGCCATTGACATGCAAGCGGAGGTCTTCCAAGCCGTGTACTTTATAGTCCAATTCCAGATTACCCATCAGGACCTTTGATTTACCTTCGTTGGAGTGTAACATCAAGGTAGCCACAGGGTTGGCCACAGCGAGATTATTCACGCCATACTGCCATTCGGGGTCATAATCGGTGGCATAAGGCCATTGCCAATAACCGCCATAGTTCTTCATACCGAATTCAGAGAGGTCGTAAATAGGTTTGGTCGGGTCCATGGTAGCAGCCTGGCCAATGGCACCTTCGTCCGCATAACCCGTTCTGCTGAACATTCCTTTGGCATTCAGGTTTACACTCAAATGATCATCAAAGAAGGACGGAGCGATGTTGAAACTTGCGGTAACACGTTCAAAGTCGGACGTCTTCAATACACCTTCCTGGCTGGTGTAACCGAACGATGCACGATAAGGCATGTTGTTCAAGCCACCGGAAACCGTGATGTTATGGTCGGTACTTACGGCTGTGCGATAGATGGCATCCTGCCAATCGGTGTTGGCGTACAGATAGTTGCCATTGGCGTCCATCAGATAGTTTCCTGCGGCATCTGTCTGTTTGGTCACCAGATTCCATTGCTCACTGCCGACCCCCCACATGTCTTCCACAAATTCGCCGAACTCCTGACCGTTCATTACGTCTACAGTATTGGTCACTTTGCTGAAAGACACATTGCCATTATAAGTCACGCGGGGTTTGGAACCTTTCTTTCCTTTCTTGGTGGTAATCAAAATGACACCGTTCGAGGCGCGCGAACCATAGATGGCTGTAGCCGAAGCGTCTTTCAATACCGTAAAGCTTTCGATATCATTCGGATTGACCAGTGAAAGCGGATTGGCCAAACCTTGCACACCATAGCTGTCCATGGCCAGACCGTCGATGACAATCAACGGGTCGTTGGAGGCATTCAGAGACGAACCGCCACGGATACGGATGGTAGCGCCACCGCCTGGCTGACCACCGTTGTTCTGCACATTCACACCGGCAATCTTACCCTGCATCATGTCCGAGGCGTTTGTTACCAGACCCTTGTTCATTTCATCCGGCTTTACGGCTGTCACTGAACCGGTCAGGTCGTTCTTGCGGGCGACACCGTAACCGATGACTACAACTTCGCCCAACAACTCTGCATCATCCTGCAATGTTACCGCGACAGTAGGAGCGGCAGCCACTTCCGCTGTCTTGTAGCCGATAAAAGAAATGGACAATACCCCCCCCTGCGGAACGGTTAATGTAAAGTTTCCTTCAAAATCGGTAATCGTACCGTTAGAGGGATTGCCTTTCTCTACAACATTCGCGCCAATCACTTCCAGCCCCGTGGCATCCACTACGTGCCCTTTCACGGTGACTGTCTGTGCATAAGCGCCTACACACAAGAATAACCCTACGAGTAGGGAAAGAATCTTTTGACTGATTCTAAGATTAACTTGCTTCATGCATTTAAAACAATTAAAGTTAACAATAAAATTAATACAATTCACTTCTCACGTGCCACACGGAGTGGCTGTCGGCTTACAACGGCGGGAGGATGTTTCATGGTATCGATCCAAACAGTCGCTATAAGACTTGAACAAATGTAGGTGTAATATATGTAACAAGGCTGTGAAGAAGCTGAAAAATGGTGCAAGATGGGTGCAAACGATTGCAAAGAGGACTTGTGAAAGAAAATATAATATGTTTACATCTTCCATTCGGATGAAAATTCTTTCCAGTCCTCCTTAAGCAGGACTGAGAAAAGGCTTTGCCTAATGCGGGATATAACCAGTCATCAGACTTGTAGTTTCTTTATTATAAGCTTATTAGGTGCTTACGGGTGTTTGTGGCTATACAGATGCTATGGCTTGTCTTTGGAGGGCGTTTCTGTGTGATGAAAATGTTACACAAATAGGACAAAGAAGGATTGGATATAAGCATAATTTTTTGGAAAAAGCCAAGAATGGCGTATCTTTGTCAGCATGGAAAAGAAGATGGTTGAACGATATATAGAGTCCGGACGTCTGCTGACGAAGAAAGGCGTTGTGCTGGTGGCTTTAAGTGGCGGTGCCGATTCGGTGGCGTTGTTACTGTTGCTCCAAGATTTGGGCTATGCGTGCGAGGCGGCTCATTGCAATTTTCACTTGCGGGGAGCGGAGTCGGGCAGGGATGAGGATTTTGTCCGTCGGTTATGTCAGGAAAGGCAGGTGAATTTGCATGTGATTCATTTCAATACGATGGAGTATGCGGCCACTCATCATCTGTCCATCGAGATGGCGGCCCGTGAGCTTCGGTATGCGTGGTTTGAAAAGCTTAGAAAAGAAAGAGACGCGCAGGCCGTAGCCGTGGCCCATCATGCGGATGACAGCATAGAGACATTTCTGCTGAACTTGCTGCGGGGGACGGGTATCAACGGGCTACGAGGCATTCGTCCACGTAACGGATACATCGTCCGTCCGTTACTTTGCCTGAACCGTGCGGACATTTTGCACTATTTGGAGCGCAAGGGGCAAGCCTATGTGACAGATAGCACGAATCTGCAAGATGAATATACGCGCAACAAGATACGCCTGCGCCTGCTTCCGTTGATGGAAGAAATCAATCCGGCTGTCCGGCGTAGTCTGCTCGGCACGGCAACCCATTTGGACGAAGCGGCCGATATATATAATATAGGTATAGAAGCGGCCAAGCAACGTGTGTTGGACAAAGAAGGGATCGGGATTGAAGCGTTAGGAAAGGAGGTTTCGTCTCGCTCAGTATTGTTTGAGATACTTCATCCGTTGGGCTTCAATGAAGCGCAGTTGGAAGATATTTTTCGGGCTTGTACGGGACAGTCGGGTAGGGTATTCGAGTCAGAGGCTTGGCGTGTCGTAAAGGATCGGGAGAAGCTGCTTATCCAGAAAAAAGAAGAAGCGCTCCCTGTTCCTCCCCGGCTAAGAATCACTGAATACCCGTACGATGAAAACTTCGTCATCCCGCGTGAAAAGCATCGTGCATGTTTTGATACGGATAAGCTCAAAGGAGAGTTGTACTTGCGTCTTTGGAGACCGGGCGATGTTTTTGTTCCCTTCGGTATGAAAGGAAAGAAAACGATAGGCGATTATCTGACCGACCGGAAATATTCCATTCTGCAGAAGCGACGGCAGTGGGTGCTGTGTTGCGATGATGCTATCGTCTGGCTGGTGGGCGAGCGGACAGATAACCGCTATCGGGTAGACGGACAGACTCGTAGGGTGACCGTCATCGAGTGGATTAAAGAATAATCCGATTTTCTTTGGGGCGTTGGAAGCAATCGCTCAGCATGGCTGAGAAAGGTGTGTCGAACGTGCGGGCTTTTTGCGGGCAGATTTTAACACAGGCACAGCAGCGGATGCACCTTTCGGCATGGGTATTGCATTCGTTTCCTTTCGTGATGGCTCCCGTAGGACAATGCTTCACGCACGCACCACAATGAGTACATAACCTTTCATCCACTTGCGGTGTGCGAGGAATGGTTCCTCCACTCTTGCGGAACTTGGTAACCCGATGCAGGAAGCGCAATAAAGGAAAGAATGGTTGGTGCGGACGTTGGATGCGTTTTACGTCTATGCCGTAAAGGTGATCACGGTCAGCAGCTTTTTCAATCTTTGTCCGAACTTTCTGGCCAAAGATTTCGGCGTATGCAAGGTCCTCTTCATCGGGGCGTCCTTCCGCAATGGGATGATTTTTGTTGCTGTACGAATGTTCGCCGATAAAAGTCCCTCCGGCAATGGCTTGAAATCCTAAACTGCCGATGAAAGTGTCGAGCTCCTGCAGGGCATGTTCATAAGCCCGGTTGCCATATACTACCGCAATAATGGCGGGAGTATGATTCGCGCGAATCTCCTTCATGCGTTGCAAAGCCAATGGGGCAACATGCCCTCCGTATACAGGCGCTGTTATGACGGCCAATGCGTTTGCCGGGAGCTCTTTGTTGTGAATGTCACACGGCTGTGTCAAATCTTCGATGAACACATCTTTTATGCCCAGGCCTCGCGTAATGGCTTCGCCTACTTTCCTGGAAGTATGAGTAGGCGAGAACGTAATCAGATGAACTTCTGTTATTGTCATAATGGTGAATATTAGTCTGTTTCTATGAGACATGTTTTCGGTTTTATCTGACCGAAAACGGAACAAAGATACGGGTTTATGTCTTAAAATGCATGGTTTGTCGTATTTTTTTGTTTCAAAAGGCCAAGTGGCTCATTCTACCCATTTAATGTGTCCTTCTTCTACATACCACAAATATCCCTGAATATGATTCCGATCATATCCCATACGGGTTAGTAGCTGCATATACTCTTGCACTTGCCTGTTATAGTTCGGATGAGGTTTGCCAAATTTAAAGTCTACTATGACAATGTTACCGTTCCGCATCATGACACGGTCCGGGCGGCGGTTCTTTAATTTTCCGTCTTCCATCCAAATGATGTCACACTCGTTGAATAATTGCCATGAACCGTCATACCATTCCTTTATTTGAGGTAAAGTAAAAGCTTTTCGAGTCAATTGTCTGATCTCGTCTTCCACTTCCCGACTTCCAATGATGCCTTCAAATATCAAACGGTTGATGGAATCTTCAATATCGTCCTTTGTGCGTATACTTGAAAAGAGTGCGTGCAACATACTACCTCGGTTGATGAACCGATGAGAGGATGTCTCTTCGTTTACGCCTGCAATAAAATCAGCAGAGGGATTGGATTGACGAAACTCTATATCATGATGCATGCTTGTCATACGTACCAATTGTTTGGTTGGTTTTTGGGCCAATCTGTTCATGGGTGATTTGGTTATGACTTCTTCTTTCACTTCTTGCTTTTCTGCCGAAGCGCAAGGAATGCCCCATTCGTAAAGTCCTTCTTCTTCATTCCATATGCCGTTTCCTGCTTGCTCTACTTGGGGCAAAGCATTGGTAAGTAACTCGGCCATCGTACGATGCTGATTTTTATGGCTCCATACAATTAGATTTTTACCGGCACGAGTAAAGGCTACGTACAGCAGATTAAGATTGTCAACCCACAATTGTAATCGTTCGTTTAAGTAATCATCTCGATACACTGAACTGGCCATGGCAGATGAATAGTTAACAGGAACCAGTTCTAATGCATTGTAAGGAGCTTCCTTGGGAGTGCACCAAACCAATTGGTCGTTCGTCTCATTCTCTAATTTCCAATCGCAGAAAGGAATCAATACAGTATGAAATTCCAAGCCTTTGGACTTATGGATGGAGAAGATACGGATTCCTTCCACCTCTCCACTTGGTATAGTCTTCATACACAATTTCTCATCCCAATAACGGATGAAGCCTTCCGGCTCGGAAGGGTTAGATTGCAAATACTCGGTTACAGAATCAAAGAAAGTAAACAGATAGGCTTCTTGATTATCTAAAACATTCAGTTCAAAAACCTCCACTAACTTTTCTAACAATTCATATAAGGGCATCAGTTTCAGTTCTTCACTCTGTTGGACAAACTGAGGCGGCAAATAGTTTTCAGCTTTTTGGGTAAGCAGGATATCCTTTATATCGGCGTGACCTTTTATTTGGGTTTGGTAAGCTATCATCAACGAAGCCAGTGATACTTGGTCATTCGGATTGGTCAGATATCGCAAGGAATCCATCAACATGTTAACGCTTTGCGAAGCATCCAGTCGGAAAGCTTCATCGGATACCACTGGTACTTTCAGTACTTTGTCAAAGTAGTCAGCAATGGGAGGAATGTTTTTGTTTTTGCGGACTAGAATAGCTATGTCGTTCAATTGTACACCGAGCGCTTTCAACCTTTCTACTTCATTACCCAAGGCTTCTAATGTCTTTTCTTGGTAGTTTTTATTATTATCCGGTTTTAAAAATGCTACTTTTACATAGCCGTTCGTTTCTATTTTAGGTGATTCTTGCTCTACATCAGCATACGCATGTTCAAGAGCCAGACATTCAATGCCTAATTCCTGCTTATGCATTTCGTTTAAATGGTTCACGGCGGCACGGAAAACGTGATTGTTGAATTCGATGATACGTGTCTCGCTGCGTCGGTTGGTTTTTAATGTTTCTACACGAATACGAAAAGGCAAACCGTCTTCATTACCCAATCCGTTTAGAATTCTCCAATCGCCGTTTCGCCAACGGTAAATAGACTGTTTCACATCGCCTACAATCAAACTGTCTTCTCCTTGGGACAAACCTTCCAACAAAAGCAATCGGAAGTTATCCCATTGCATACGGCTGGTGTCTTGAAACTCGTCAATCATTACGTTTTTTAGGCTGGCACCGATTTTCTCGAATACAAACGAGGAATCTCCCTCATGTACCAGTCTGTGAAGCAAAGCATTGGTATCGGACAGAAGAAAACGGTTTTTCTCTTGATTCAACGTCCGCATTTCTTCATCGATGTGGTTCAATAATTGCAGTTTGTTCAAATGCAGGCGGGTCAACCGACAAGTATTTACCAGTCGGCATCGTTCGGGGCGCATCCGCTCGGCGTCTTTCAGCAGGGACATCAGACTTTCCTGAGCCAGGGCTGCGATGGCCTGCCTGTAGGGCGATGCTTGCGAAGTCCAGTTATCTGCACTCTCCAAGCAGCCTTTCAAGGTGACGTTTACCACATCTTTGTCACTCAGTTTCCCCTGACTTAACTTACGGAAATAGCTCATGATGCCTCTCGAACCGTTTTTCAAATCCTCTGGTTTTAAGCCGTGGGTTTCTAATTCACCTTCAAATTGGTCATTGAAAGCTTTCATCTGCTCCAACGCTTCTGTTTCCAGCTCTTTCAGTTTGTCTTTATATGTCTTCAGTATACTTCTGTCCTGAAGTGTTTTCCTCAGCCCTTCGCCTCTTTCAATGTAATTTTCGTCCAAGATATATCGGCCGAAATTCTTGATTTCATTTGATACATTCCAACGTTTGTCATCGGCAATACGTTCATTGATGTAATCCAGCAACCAAGCAAGAATCGGAGAATCAGGGGTTAACTTTTCTATCAGGCTATCCACTGCTTCGTCCAACACTTCTATAGTGTTCAGTTCGATGTTCAGATTAGGACTAAGTTCCAATTCTCTTGCCAGATTTCTCATGACCGATTGGAAAAAAGAATCAATTGTTTCCACCCTAAAACGGCTATAGTCGTGTAATATGTATTGCAAAGCCATGCCAGCCCGTTTTCTCAGATCTTCGGCTGATACCGATTCATGAAGATCTTCCAGAATGCGGTTACGGTAAGGCTTTGAATTCGGGTCTCCTAGCCAAATGCCGTATAACTGTTGCAGTATTCGCTCCTTCATCTCCGTTGTAGCTTTGTTGGTAAAAGTAACAGCCAGGATTTGCCGGTAAGCCCGGGGATTCCGGATGAGATGCTTGATATATTCCACAGTCAGTGTGAAAGTCTTACCTGAACCGGCAGAAGCTTTATAGACTAATAGTTCCATATCTGATAAGAATAAACGCGCTGATAGGTTTTGAGAGCCCTGATGAATCTTTCGTTTTTTAATGCCCTTGATGGTTGATACAGATGCCTTGTTTATACCATTTGTATAGTCGGTGAATGCCTTCATCAATCTCTACTTGGTGGCGCCATCCCAGTTGATGAAGTTTAGTTACGTCTGTCAATTTCTTGAGTGTACCATCCGGCTTGCTGCTATCCCAACGTATCTCACCGGCAAAACCTATTTCTTTCTGTATCAGCAAAGCCACATTATTGATACTGATTTCTTTGCCTGTGCCCACATTGATGTGACAATTACGTATCTCTTTGCAGTCGGGTACATATGTATCCTTAAAGTCAACATTTAGCAAGACATGTACGCTAGCATCGGCCATTTCCTCACTCCATAGAAATTCGCGCATAGGTTTACCGGTGCCCCACAAAGTGACATGGTCGCTCCCGATGCCATATTTGGCAAGCACACCGCTTATCATCGTCTCGTCCGCCTCTCCGCTTACGCCCTCTACCGAGCGCAGGTTCAAGTCCTTACGTACGGATTTCCAGTCGTTGTTACTCAGGCATTTTGCC
The DNA here is from genome assembly GCA_944322275.1 of uncultured Bacteroides sp. GTDB lineage: Bacteria > Bacteroidota > Bacteroidia > Bacteroidales > Bacteroidaceae > Bacteroides. The sequence goes on from CALUOV010000034.1 coordinate 17,928, forward strand.
AGATGTATTTTGCGTATCATGGCTGGCAGGACATGACTGTTTTCCAGATGAAAATTGTCGTTGGGGCCATATAGGTTTGTGGGCATTACAGCAATGTAGTTGGTACCATATTGCAGGTTGAAACTTTCGCACATTTTCAGTCCGGCTATTTTGGCGATGGCGTAAGGTTCGTTGGTGTATTCCAAGGGTGAAGTCAACAAGCAGTCTTCCTTCATGGGCTGTGGAGCTTCCCGTGGATAAATACAGGTACTGCCCAGGAAAAGCAGTTTCTTGACACCGTGGCGGAAACTTTCGCCAATGACGTTTTGCTGAATCTGCAGATTCTCGTAGATGAAGTCGGCACGATATTGCAGGTTAGCCATAATGCCTCCTACGTGAGCAGCAGCCAATACTACAGCTTCGGGCTGTTCTTCATCAAAGAAGCGCCGGACAGCTACTCCGTCCAACAAATCCAATTCTTGATGGGTGCGACCTACCAGATGAGTGTATCCTCGTTGCAACAGATTATTCCAAATGGCTGAACCTACCAGTCCCCGATGTCCTGCTACATATATTTTGGTTGTTTTCTCCAACATAAATTTATTCCTTATCCAATTCCGCTTTCAGATGTAGTTTCTTTACAAAACGCATGTCGTTTTCTACCATGATACGCACTAGCTCGGCAAACGGGGTTTTTGTGGGACTCCATCCCAACAGGGCTTTGGCCTTTGTCGGGTCACCCAAAAGTTGCTCTACCTCGCATGGGCGGAAGTATTTGGGGTCTACCTCCACTAACACACGTCCCGTGGCTTTGTCGATGCCTTTTTCCTCTGTTCCGCTGCCTTGCCATTCCAGTTCGATACCTAAATAGTGGAAAGCTAAGGTGCAGAATTCGCGCACCGTATGCATCTCGCCCGTAGCAATGACAAAGTCTTCCGGAGTGTCGTGCTGCAGGATGAGCCACATGCACTCCACATAGTCTTTGGCGTATCCCCAATCGCGGCGGGCATCTAAGTTGCCTAAGTATAGTTTGTCTTGGAATCCTTGCTTGATGCGTGCGGCGGCCAGGGTGATTTTGCGGGTCACGAAAGTTTCACCTCGGCGTTCGCTTTCGTGATTGAAGAGAATACCGTTGACGGCAAACATACCATAGCTTTCGCGATAATTCTTGGTAATCCAAAAGCCATATTGCTTAGCCACACCGTAAGGTGAGCGGGGGTAAAAAGGAGTTGTCTCTTTTTGGGGGACTTCCTGCACTTTGCCAAAGAGTTCGGAAGTGGAAGCCTGGTAGATACGGCAAGTCTTCTCCAACCCGCAGATGCGCACGGCTTCCAGCAGGCGAAGTGTGCCCACGGCATCGGCCTCGGCCGTGTATTCGGGTACGTCGAATGACACTTTCACATGGCTTTGTGCGGCCAGATTGTATATTTCCGTAGGATGAACATGGCTGATGATGCGGATCAGGGAGCTGGAGTCCGTCATGTCACCCCAATGCAGATTCACCAAACGGCTCTTTTTCATGTCGCGTACCCATTCATCTAAATAAAGATGCTCGATGCGTCCTGTGTTGAAGGAAGACGAGCGCCGGAGTATGCCATGCACTTCGTATCCTTTTTCAATCAAGAATTCGGCCAGGTAAGAGCCGTCTTGTCCGGTGATGCCGGTGATTAATGCTACTTTTCTTTCCATGACTATTTTTATTGGATTGTTTGAAAGATTCGCTGATGTATATCTTCTTTACTCAACAATTGCTGTCGCTCGTCAAAACAACGTATTTCCTGTAGACGGCCTTCCCTGGTCATTTGGATGTATTCTTTATACACTTCGTTTTGGAAGGACATTGAACTTTCATGAATGTCTTGTTTCCCGTTTAGGTAATCCCTGTCATTTCCTTCCCGGTTGGTGGTCAGTGACTTCCGGATGAAGTCCAGGGGGACATTCAGGAAGAACATTTTATCCGGTCTGGGCAATTTGTTTTGATTGAACTCAAAGTCCAGTATCCAGTTTTTAAGGGCTGCCTTTTCTTGCTCTCCCTTTAATTTGGCGCATTGAAAGGCGATGTTCGAGGCCACATATCGGTCGGCCAATACACAGTAGCCTTCATCTAACCACTTCAGTATCTGATGCATGTGCTCCAAACGATCGTTGGCAAACAATAGTGCTACCAGCTTGGGATGAACCTCTTCCAATGTCCCGAACTCTCCGCGAAGGAATTCGGCTATCAAAGTACCGTAAAGGCCTTGGTTAAGCATCGGGAAGTGAATGAATTGATGAGCTACCCCTTCTTTTTGCAGGCGTTGTTGCATTAAACCCACCTGGGTAGACTTGCCGCAACCGTCTAAACCTTCTATAACTATGAATTTTCCTTTCATCGGTCAGTCTCTTCTAAAGATGTCACGGGTATAGACTTTCGCTTTTACATCGTCCAGGCATTTATCATAACGGTTGGCGATGATGGCGTTTGCCTGGCGCTTGAATTCATCCAGATTGTTCACCACCTTCGAGCCGAAAAATGTTGTGCCGTCTTCCAGCGTGGGTTCATAAATAATGAGGATGGCGCCTTTGGCCTTGATGCGCTTCATCACACCTTGTATGGAGCTTTGGCGGAAATTATCGCTATTCGACTTCATAGTCAAGCGATATACACCGATGACACAAATTTTCTCTTCGGAGGGACTATAGTCTCCGTTGTTGTAATAATCGTAGTATCCAGCCTTTTTCAATACTTGGTCGGCTATGAAATCTTTTCGTGTACGGTTTGACTCTACGATGGCGTGAATCAGATTTTCGGGTACGTCCTGATAATTGGCCAGCAATTGTTTGGTGTCTTTAGGCAGGCAATAACCTCCGTAGCCAAAAGAAGGATTGTTATAATGGGTTCCTATACGGGGGTCGAGGCAGATTCCTTCGATGATGGCTTGCGTATCCAGTCCTTTCACTTCCGCATAAGTGTCCAATTCATTGAAATAACTTACGCGTAACGCCAGATACGTATTGGCAAATAGTTTTACCGCTTCGGCCTCCTTCAGTCCCATGAATAGGGTGTCGATGTTTTCCTTTATGGCGCCTTCTTGCAGTAAAGCCGCAAACTCGCGGGCTTTTTCTTCCAGATGTTCGCCTGCGATGGCACGTATAGCTTCGTTTTCCCTGTCGCGTCCTTGGATGATTTTCGGATAACCTACAATGATGCGGCTAGGATAAAGATTGTCGTACAAAGCCTTACTTTCCCGCAAGAATTCAGGAGAGAACAGCAGGTTGAAACGTTTGCCTTGTAAAGTAGAAGATGTTTTGAACCGTTGGGCATATTTCACGTATAAACTTCGGCAGTATCCCACAGGGATGGTACTTTTGATGACAAGCACGGCATCCGGATTCACCTCCAATACCAAGTCTATTACTTCTTCCACATGGCTCGTGTCGAAATAGTTTTTCACCGGATCGTAATTGGTGGGAGCGGCAATGACAACAAAATCCGCCTTACGGTAAGCTGCTTCCCCGTCTAAAGTAGCTGTCAGGTTCAAGTCCTTTTCTGATAAATATTTTTCGATGTATTCATCTTGGATAGGACTGACACGATGGTTTATTTTTTCTACCTTTTCAGGCACCACATCCACAGCGATGACTTCATGATGTTGTGACAACAATGTGGCTATTGAAAGCCCTACGTAACCTGTGCCGGCTACAGCGATTGTATAGTTTTTCATTGGAGTTGTATATTCATTAATAGTCGCAAAGGTAATCATTTTATATGAATTACATGAAAAGAAAGGTGTATTTTAGTGGCAGATTGAGTTTAGACATTATTTTATGGTATGTAAAACTTGGGGGAAGCTGCTCTATGTATATATGTACGTAATGAACGTGAGTTCGAAATAAGGATAAATATATTTTTCTGATAATTAGGAACATAGCGATAAAAGTATTAAATTTATAGT
>CALUOV010000035.1 GCA_944322275.1 uncultured Bacteroides sp.
ACCACTTTCCGTTTAGCTTTTGTTTCTTGTAGAACATAATCTTATCATTGTATAGACATAACTTGCTCGTCTTAGACACATGGTTGGGAATCATTGCCGATGATTCCTATAATCATTGGGGATGATTCATACAATCATTGGCAATGATTCTATATCGGTTCACAAAGATAAGGCATTCGGGTGATACATGCAAGCGTGGCGGGAGTATATTTCAGTTATTGAAGAAATACTTGTATCTTTGCGGGGCGATTAGACTTATATTTGCTTATGCTGAAACTCACTACTCCTAACGGTGCCGACCGCGTGTTGCTTCACTCGTGTTGCGCCCCGTGCTCCAGCGCCATCATCGAATGCATGCTGGAGAACGGTCTGCGTCCTACCGTGTTCTACTTCAACCCGAATATCTATCCTCGTGAGGAATATGAGACGAGGAAGCAGGAGGCTATCCGCTTCGTCACCGCCCAAGGACTGGACTTTGTGGATGCCGATTATGACTACGACCGGTGGAAAGCCCGTATGGCGGGGCTGGAAGGGAAGCCGGAGCGGGGGGCACGCTGCCTGCAATGCTTCACCTTGCGCCTGACGGAGACGGCACGTTATGCCGCCGGGAATGGTTTCACGCTGTTTACTACCACCTTGGTTTCTTCGCGCTGGAAGAGTTTGGAGCAAATCAATGAGGCGGGCCGTTTGGCGGCTTCGCGCTATCCCGGCACGGTGTTTTGGGAACAGAATTGGCGCAAGGGCGGACTGCAGGAACGCCGCAACCAGCTGCTGAAGGAATATGGCTTCTATAATCAGCAGTATTGCGGGTGCGAGTTCAGCATGCGGAGGCTGGAGCATATCGCCGAAGGTAAAGAATGACATCGAATAGTCTGTTCCTGTAAATTATGGTCTGCTCTCAGGCTTTTTCGGAAGATAATTGCTATATTTGTCGGCATAAAGCTGATAATATGAAACAATCATTCAAACGAATTGCCGTCAAGATAGGCAGCAATGTATTGACTCGACAGGACGGGACGCTGGACGTGACCCGCATGTCGGCCTTGGTGGACCAGATAGCCGGACTCTATAAGGCGGGGATGGAAATCATCGTGGTATCCTCGGGTGCGGTGGCCTCCGGAAAGAGTGAAATCACTCCGTTGCGTACGCTCGGTGAGGTGGACCAGCGGCAGTTGTTTTCCGCTGTGGGGCAGGCCAAACTCATCAATCGTTATTTCGAATTGTTCCGCGACCATGGCATCGCCGTAGGCCAGGTGCTGACGGTCAAGGAGAATTTTGCTTCCGTAAGCCATTACAACATTCAGAGGAATTGCATGGCGGTGATGTTGGAAAATGGGGTCATCCCCATCGTGAACGAGAATGATACCATCTCGTTGACTGAGCTGATGTTTACCGACAATGATGAGCTTTCCGGACGCATCGCCACCATGATGGAGGTGCAGGCGCTCGTTATCTTGAGCAATGTGGACGGTCTTTATGATGGAGACCCCACGCAACCCGGCACACACCTCTTGCGGGAAATCATGCCGGGAGATGACCTCTCGGGATATATACAGACGGGTAAATCTTCGTTGGGTAGGGGAGGGATGCAGACCAAAGCGGGCATTGCCCGTGAGGTGGCGGCACAGGGCATTCACGTCTACATCGCCAACGGCAAACGGAATGACATCCTGGCCGACTTGATGACACATCGCGAAGACACGCCCTGTACGCATTTTATTCCGACACAATCCTTTATGGAGGTTCAGAAGCCTGCTTCACAATGGGAGCCAACGTTTGCCGCTGTACGTAACGCAAGTGTCAAGTTGTCCGCTTTCTCTACCGAGGACATCAACCGTCTGCTGTATGCCATAGCCGATGCGGTAGAAGAGCAAGCCGATTATATCTTGGCAGAAAACCGTAAGGACTTGGAACGGATGAGTCCGGACAATCCCAAGTACGACCGCTTGAAACTGACCGAATCCCGCCTGAAAGAGATGGCTGACGGAGTACGTCACGTGGCCGAATTGCCTACCCCGTTAGGGAGGACATTGAAAGAGACCATACGCCCTAACGGCTTGCATATACGCAAGATGAGCGTGGCTTTCGGGGTTATCGGAATCATTTACGAAGCCCGTCCCAACGTGACGCTCGATGTATCTGCCTTGTGTCTGAAGAGTGGGAGTGCCTGTCTGCTGAAAGGTGGACATGAGGCCGATTGCTCTAACCGGGCTTTAGTGAAAGCCATCCGTGGAGTGCTGGAAGCGTTCGGTATGGACAGACACACCGTTGAGCTTCTTCCTCCTACTCGTGAGGCTACAAGTGAGATGCTGCATGCGGATAAGTATGTGGATCTGCTCATTCCGCGCGGAAGCAGTGCGTTGATCGACTTTGTGCGCAAGGAAGCTACGGTGCCGGTCATAGAAACGGGAGCAGGAATTTGTCACACGTATTTCGACCGTTATGGAGATGCGGGCAAGGGAACGGCTATCATCCACAACGCCAAGACACGCCGGGTGAGCGTATGCAATGCGTTAGATTGCCTTTTGATAAATGCAGACAGACTGATGGATTTACCCCTTCTGTGTGCCCCATTGGCCGAAAGCCGCGTCACGCTTTATGCCGACTCTCAGGCCTTGCAGGTGTTGGAGGGGAATTATCCGGCTGAGTTATTGCAGCCTGCCACGGAAGAGAGTTATGGCACAGAGTTTTTGGATTACAAAATGGCGATTAAGACGGTGGAAGGGATAGAAGAAGCCTTGATGCACATCCGTCGGTATAGTTCGCGTCATAGCGAATGCATCGTGACGGAAGATATCGCTCATGCCGCCCGCTTCCGAAAAGAGGTTGATGCCGCTTGCGTCTACGTCAACGCACCCACTTCCTTTACGGACGGAGGCCAGTTTGGTATGGGGGCCGAGATAGGCATCAGCACCCAGAAACTGCACGCCCGTGGCCCAATGGGACTGGAGGAAATCACCACTTACAAATGGCTGATAGATGGAGACGGACAAATACGGAAAGCGTGAACAAAAAGGAAGCGTATTCTATGGGATTGGATCACCCCAAAGAATCCGCTTCTTTTTCAATCAAGTTGTCTTTAGGATCTTACCACTTCCATTATTTCCTTTTTCCTATTGTTAATCGAACATGGCTGTAATGTTTTCCTTGTACACTTGTTGCTTCTTTAACTTCTTTAGGTAAATTTACGAATTGGTCTTTTGTTAATTCCTTTTTCATGGTAAAGTTGTTCTGAAATTAATAAATAAGAAAGTGCATATTTTCATAGCGCACGATATAAGGATATACGCTTCTTCCAAATAATCTTCCTTAAGTTGTTGACGTTTTCTACACGCAACTACCAAAACTTCTTTATAAAAATTGCTTCTATTTATACAATGAGGACGCCTGCTTCAATAAACTTGTTCTTAACGACTTCTATATCACGTTCTTTATCACGCTTAATTCTCTTTTTTCCATCATGTTTAAAATCATCATAAGAAATGACAATAAGTTTAATCTCATTTTTGGGCAAAATTTCTTTTCTACGTTCATCATATATTCTTCTTTGCTCTCCGCGCGAGACGCCACTAACTGTAGGTTTATTATCAAAAAGCTTCACAGACTCCGTATGTTGTTTTTCGTTATACTCCACAACCAATTTTTTTGATGCATAATAAGCATCAACAGGTAATTTAGTTCCTGCATCACCTCTTAAGAAATCAAAACGGTGTTGGCGTGAAGCTTCTTCACCTAAGACTTCATCGCATAAGTCTATCACATAGTCTTCATCTCGATCTTGTTTCTTTTTACTATATTTTTGGAATTGCATTAAGAATTCATCAATGTTCGTCATATTTCATTCCTCCATCTAAATTAGTTTTATTTCATTTTTATGCTATGAACGCAAATTAAAACACGTGAAGTCTTATAAACGGCAGCTTTTGTTGCCAGATTTCTGTACATTTTCCATGGTAATAAATTGTTGTTAGTTTTTATTCCGGACTCTGAAGTCCTTTTAAAATATGAAAAGCGTCTTCTATAATAGCAAACCAAATAACTGTAGTAACAAAAACGAACACTAATCCTGCCACCATCCAATTGTGCTGTACCTTCAAAAACTTGGCTATATCATTTCTGGGTTTTGCTTTCCATGCCAATTTATTTCCATTGATACCTAATATAATGCTAATTGCTATAGAACTAATTATCCATACGATATCCATAAAAATAGAAAAATCTGATAAAAGATCTAAAACGCATATTACTAATGTGAATATCAATGGCCAATATACACCATTAAAAAGTCCCCATAATGTTCCAAATATGAAAGCCCCCCAATTCCATTTGTCTATTTCTGTTGGCACTTCTACTGTAAGTGCATTATTTACCTCTTCTTTGCTATAAGTTATTAGTTCTCTACCACAATCAGGACAAGAAAATGTAACATCTGGTTCATTCGGTGCCTGAATTACTCGGCGGCAATATGGACATTCCACCCATTCTTCTGTGTGCATATCTTGATTCATATTTTTCTTATTTTATTCTTTTACCAAACACTCTTTATATAATACCAACTAAATCACAAAATGCCATTAACCAGCAAGCGGTAAATAAAACGGCCAAAACACACAAAACGTAATAATAGCCATTATGTCTTTCCACTGCTATTTTCTTCGAAAAGATAGGCCGTACTCCGATTACGACCTTTTTCACGTTTCCATTTGGGGAAAGAACAGATTTGACATCTATTGAAGAGCTTATTTGTTCTCCATCCATACTGCTACATTATTTTTTCCGTCCGAACTCCTAAGACGAGATTTATAAAAAGAAAGTGTGGAGTCCCACTGTCTATCTCGTCAGAGGCTCTGCTAAAACCCGAATGTAAATAGACAATATCCCCACACTTGTGGTGTATATGATTGGAAACATATACAGACAAGTGATGAGCGTGATTGCCATCCTTACATTCATTTAAATTTAGCAGATTTTCTGACGAAGGATAAAAGCTACACTTTCATCAATTAACTCATTAAAATTTGTCGGCAGACACTTCCGTCCGACACGACAAAGATAGTGATTTCTAATTGATAAACAAACTCATTAGGGGATATTGTTGTAAAATTCAGCCGTTATAAGCTCATAAAGGTCGATAAGTTCGTATATGAACCTATATTGGGGTGATTAGATACTCAAGGATAACTATAGTCTTTCCATTATTGATTGCTTTCTTCAAACAACACCTCCTTAACTCTTTGAAAAAACTTGCTTGTACCTTCTTCACGCAGAGACATGTCCTCACGTTTGGCCGTTGAAAGTGGAATGACCCATTCCGAACCTTTTCCCGCTACCTGATAAGCATAGGGCAACTCACCTTTACGCAGTTTGTTCCGCAAAGGCAAGCCCGGCCTTTCCGGATTGTCTTTCAAGATACCAGCCTTGTCCAGTAAGGCATTGGCTTCTACCGCACCGATGCTTTTGCGACTGGTTTTCTGTAAATACTCGTCTAAGAATTTACTGATTGCATTCATGTTGTTTTCTTCTATTTATTAATTACCACATAATTTTAACTACACATCAGGCGGACATTCGTAATCATCAGTCCGCTATGAAATCATACAGGTCGGGATCTTCGTACATCAAATCATATTCTGTCTGGTCAATGTCCCAGGGATTGATGCCTTCTTCACCATTCATAGTCATGTTCCTGCGGTTCCACAGGTCGTACTCTACATACTTGGAACGGCGGGGGTTGGGTATCAGTCTGGCCTTTCCTTGCTGAATGAGACGGTAACATTGTTCGGTGGTCAGCGGTGTTTTGGAGATGATTTCATAGTATTGCACCGTTTTCCGCCTGCCTTGAGGTTCTACCTTGATTTCTCCGTTGATGAGCTTTTCTGTTTTATACCTTTGCGTTAAAGGAGCGGTCTCTACTTCCACTACATAACGGTGGAGCGTTTGAGCATTGGTTGAAATTGGCAACATGAAAAACGCCAATAACAAGCCGGCAATCATTACAAATAAACTTTTCCTTCTCATGGCTGTATTTTTAAGAGTTTCTTTTCAATGCTTCTTCATACACTTGTCGCACCCGTTCACGCAAGTGCTGCGGACGTATCACCTCTAATGACCGGCTGCGCGAAAGCAGTTCCATCACAAAATCATTCGTAATACGCAGGCGCAAAGTGACGCGAAACTCATCGGGTGTATCTGCCACTATTTGCTGCGAATGATGCAAAGGCATGGATTTCAGGAAACTGCCGTCCAAGGCATCGTACTTCAATTCGATGTCTTCCACGGGGATGTCCGCCTGGTTCCAGATACCGTAGCAATCCCGGAACAACACTTGCACATCTATTGATGTATTTCGTTTAAAAGTTTCATGGTCCACCACATGGAGTTCGCGGATGCGGTCCACGCCAAAGGTTTTCAACGTATCACCCTCATAGGCCAGCAAATACCACCGCTGGTTAGACTCTTTCAAAAAATGGGGAAGCACTTTCTTTTCCGCCATTTCATTGCCATGACGCACCAACAGATAGCGAAACATAACCGGATGCGTATGTTTGATAGCCTCAATCAGTGGGGAAATCCATTCACTGTAGAGGGGGCGATGATGCTCTGCCAACACGTAGGACGAGAGGACATTATCGTCCGACAAGGCACTTAACAGGTCAAAGTTAAGCAAAAGTTGCTCGTAACGTTCCATCAGTTTTTCATCCTGCTCCTTAATGTAGTAGGCGTTATGGAGTTTGTCATGGGCGATGACTATGCCAAACAGTAACTTTATTTCATTAAGATCACGTTCAAGGGTACGGAAATGTACAGACGGATAACCGCGGTTCTCCATACACCGTGCCACATATTTCTCCAATTCGTCCTTGGATACATACGTCTGTTTCCCTTTCAGCTTGTTTACAATGACCAGCATCCGTTGCAGTCCTTCCAGTCTTCTCCCCATATTGCATTAAGTTATTTATATTTTGAGAAACAAAGATAACCGCCTTTAACGACAAAACATGTCGTTCTGAAAAATAAATGTAATTCATGATGTCACGCAGGCACAAAGACATCGCTATATGCCAGGTGCTGACGGTCAAAGAGGAATTCGCTTGCGGAAGCCATTACAACATTCAGAAGAACTGTATGGCGGTGATGTCTATTGTGAACGGGAATAGAGGAAGCGGATTCCATGGATTGTATCAACCCAAAGAATCCGCTTCTTTTTCAATCTGTTATCTATTTAGAATCTCACCACTTCCATCCGTTTGTTCACCAGGAAGCCGTCCTTGGCCTGCAGGTCGAACGTCAGGTTGCGGTTGGCTTTCAGACGGATGACAAACAGGTCGCAATCGCCTTCCAACGTATTCTTTTCACCTAAGTTGACAAATGTAGGATAGAGTGCTTTCTCACCGTTGGTGTGCAGACGGTCGTTCGTCATGTTGTGCATCTCTGCCGTTGCCTTGGCCTCAACGCCTACAAACTGATAATCATCAGGCTTGTAAGGCAAAGCAAGGCTGATGGCATTCACAGCACTCAGGCCGGTACCTTTCACTGTGATTTCCACAATCTCACCTTTGGTATAAGTACGCTTGTTTGCTGTCAGGCTGACGGATCCGCCCACTTTCTCTACCTTATACATATGGGCTCCATCCTCTAATTTGGTAGCTATAGCGGAAATGTCATAAGCGTCAATCAGGTCATTGACGTTCAGGTCGCCACGGCTGATGTAGCCTTCAAAGTCTGAGTCACCCTTACGCAGACCGGTGTAGTTGGTATAAGAGGTGAGGTCGTTCTCATCAATCTTCTTGTCGTTGTTGATGTCACCCGGCAAATAGCTTTCCGTTCCGGGAACCTTGAATACATAGATTTCGCGTCCTGAACCATAATTGCCCACAGCCTCATCTACATGCAGCTTGATGTAGCGTGCGGTCGGCTTGCTTTCGAAGGTGAACAGCTTCGTCTCGCCATCGCGTTTCCATTCAAATGCTCCTGCTTCTGTCCAGTTTTCCTTGTCCATACTGTAAGCGACTGTACCTTTCAACAATGTTCCGTTTCCGGCTTCTCCGCGAGGCAGGTAGTGCAGCTTGTCTATCTGATTGATAGAGTTCAAATCCATAACCAAGTCGAAGGGTACTGCCTTGACGTTATACTTCGTGTGCCACAACTCACCTTCCTCGAAGTCGAACAAACGACGGAGTGAACGTCCTTGGTTGGCAGCCGTAGTTTCGCCTGTGATGCCTTTGATAGCAAACTCCAACGGATTGCGCTTGGTTGTAGCGCTGCATGTGGCCCAGTCGGAGTAACCGTCTTTGTTTACCGCACGCACTTTGAACTCGTAGTTTGTTTCCGCCTTCAAGTCTTCGAACAACAATTCCGTATCGCGGATGGTGGAGTAGAGCATGTCGTTGAACTCGATTTCATAGAAGTCGGCATTGCTTACTTTTTCCCATGTAGGTTTCAATGTGTAGGCTTCCGTATTAGCTTCCGTAATTTGTGGCTGAGGAACGGTCAGAGCACCGGTTGTCAGACGGTATTTTTCTGCCGGAGCATAGACGTAGCCTTTCATACTGATGACGGTTTGTGCTGCTGTAATGTCCGAGGCAGCCAGTTTCACTAACAATTGCGGATTCTTCACAATAGATACTTTGGCAAACTCGCTTCCGGGTGTGGCGAAGCGGTTCAACTCCGGCGCTTCGTTGTAGAAATAAATGTTTTCACCCTGTTTGAACTCTTCTAATGAAGTAGCCTCGGTTAATTTGACCTTACGTCCGCCCATGGTTGCAGCAAGTTTCTTGGGCTTGGCAGTTACGTTGATACGGAGCTCGGTTACTTTCTCTCGCACAAAGCCTTCGTAATCGCCTTCGGCAGGGTCGATGGTGACCGTCAGTTCTCCTTTGTCATTGAGCGCAGATGTAACGTGGGTAGTCACACACTTGCCCGTACGGTATTGTTCGGTCGTTCCATCGTCATCATATTCCGTAAATTCACTCTGTCCGAAAGGATAGAGTTCGTAAGCACGTAACGCTTTGTCCATCTCACGTACGTTGTTGTGGGCGGTGGTTATAGGAATAATGGCACCCCGCTTCACAAAGACCGGAAGTTTCCAAAGCGGAGCATCGAAGTTGTTGAGGATGAGTCCGCCTTCATAGAGATCCCCCGTGAAGTAGTCCACCCACTGGCCTTCGGGCAAATAAATGCCATTACGTATGTCGTTACCCCTGTCATCGGCTTTTGTCGCCTGATAAATGGGAGCTACCAGGAAGTAAGGGCCATATAAATATTGGTATTGGGTGGATTTGCCCAACGTGTAGTCATTGGGATACTCCAGGAACATGGCCCGCATCATGGGCAGTCCGTCTACGGCTTCGTGCGCAATGGTGTAAGCGTAAGGCATGATTTCCGATTTCAGCTTCAGATACCAACGGTTGATGGACGTGGCAGGTTCACCCAAGGCGTGAGGATATTTCTCGTTGGATCCCCATCCGTCCATGTTCAGCTGCATGGGGGTGAAGGCTTTCCACTGGAAGTCGCGAGTGTTTACAATCGGATTCTTCCCGCCAAAAATGCCGTCCATGTCGGAGGTGATGTTGGGATTGCCCGACAAGCCCGAGCCGATGTAAGTAGGAATGTGGAAACGGATGTATTCCCAGTTACCACCCGTTTGGTCGCCCGACCAGATACCCGCATAGCGTTGTGTTCCTGCCCAGCCATCCAAGCTGATGATGAACGGGCGGGCGTCATTGCCATAATAGGTCATGATTTGCGCCACGTCCGTAATGCCGTTCAAACCGAACGAATAGCCGGCACCTACCCAGGCTACGTCCGTCTTTAGGACACGAACGCCTGCATCGCGGACTTCTTTCACAATGTCACGTTGGAGCAAAGCTTCCACACCGGCTTTCGGGTGTAGGTCCGATTGCGTCCATAATCCGATTTCCACCCCATGTTTGTGCGCATAGTCCGTTAAGCTCTTCAGATTCCGGATGTTTCCGTCTAGGGTGCTGTCTTGACCATAGCCTGCGCCATAGCCATCGTTAGGTAACAACCATCCCAAAGGCATATCGTGGTTTTTATAACGGTCTATCACAGCTCGGGCCGAGAACTGGTAGTTGTTCTTCTCTCCGTTCAGCGATTCTTTGATGCCGCCATTGTCCTTCTGACTTTCCTTGTATCTCTTGCCGTCCTCAAACAAGATGCCTTCTTCGTTCTCCTTCCAATAATCACGGTTGTAGGCGTTGAGGTGTCCTTCGTAGAAACCGAACTTAGGCAACAGCACCGGATGGCCCGTCAATTGGTAGAAATCATTCAACAAAGGTACGGCTCCATCGTTCACCATGATAAAGAGGTCGAGGTAATCCGTCTTGTGCGACAGCTTTACGATGCCTTTTTCTTCGTTCCCGAAATCATAAACACCCCGCTTGAAGGTGTACCACATCAGACCATAGCCTTTGGTAGACCAATAAAAAGGATTAGGAGAAGCTACACCCCCGTCCGTCCAGCTGTTCTGATTTTCAATGGCAATGGTGCGCCCTTTGTGTGAAAAACGCCCGTTCTGCACACCTCCACCATAGAAATACTCATCGGGTGACTCTTTGAGCATGAGTGTCACTCCCGACTTGTCCATCAGGATGTGGCGCGCCTCTTCCAGTACGACGGCGCCGGTCTGCAGATTAGTGACGTTCATCAGTCCCGTCCGCAGGTCGAAAGCGATTTTCACTCGGGAGGTGGACACGGACATGCGGCCTTTGCCGTTCTCCACCGTCAACCCCGACACATTCTGGCGGGGACAGTCCGCGAGTATCCGCGCCTCGGGCTTCGCTTCGGGGTCGCGCAGGATGCCGCCCGTGTCGTCCCGGAACAGGCGGAAGATGTTTTCGCCATAGAAGTCTATCGTCATGCGACGACCGCCCGTAAGGCGCACTTCCACTGTCGTGGGGTTGATTTGTACTAGGTCCGTCATCCATGACGCCTGTCCGCGGACCTCGGAGGGACGCTCCGTCTCCCCCGTCGGCACGCCAATCGCTACCTGGGGCGAAAGCGAGAGCAGAGCTATCGCCGTTAAGGCCAGTTTCCATTTACAAAAGTCTCTTTTCATATTCATAATACTTAGATTTATTTTTTCGAGTGTATAAAAGTATGAGGTTTATTTTGAGATAGGTTTACTTATTTCATCATTTCTTTTGCTCATTTTCATCAAAATGCCATTTTTTTCTTGTAAATAGCGTGTTATCTTAGGTTTTCTGCCCTTTTTGCGAGGAACGTTTGAAGTCGTTGTTAGTTTTTTGAGAAATAATCCGTAAGTTTGTAGCCGGATTCAATTAAGAAGAAAAATGCGATACGATATTTCTGCTTTGACTTCAGAGGCTGTGGCTTTGCTGAAGTCGTTGATAAGTATTCCTTCCATAAGTCGGGATGAAGAGCAGGCTACAGATTGTCTGCAACAATATATTGAGTTACAGGGCATGGAGACGGGGCGGTCGGGCAACAATGTGTGGTGCCTGAGTCCGGGATTTGACTTGGGACGGCCTACATTGCTACTGAATTCTCACATTGATACAGTGAAGCCGGTGCAGGGATGGCGACACGATCCTTTCAAGCCGGTGTTGGAAGTAAACGGTAAGCTTTATGGGCTGGGCAGCAATGATGCGGGTGCCAGTGTGGTAAGCTTGTTGCAGGTGTTCCTTACGTTGTGCCGTACCAATCAGCTGTATAATGTTATTTATCTGGCTTCGTGTGAGGAAGAGGTAAGCGGTGCGGGTGGAATTGAAAGTGTATTAGGACAGTTGCCTCCGGTCAGTTTCGCTATTGTGGGTGAGCCGACAGAGATGCAGCCTGCTATTGCGGAAAAGGGATTGATGGTGCTGGATGTAACGGCTACGGGACGTTCGGGACATGCGGCTCGTAATGAAGGAGACAATGCCATTTATAAGGTGTTGGATGATATCGCCTGGTTTCGTGATTATCAGTTTGAACGGGTGTCGCCTCTGTTGGGGCCGGTGAAGATGAGTGTGACGATGATTGATGCGGGCACGCAGCACAATGTGATTCCTGACCGCTGTACGTTTGTGGTAGATGTCCGTAGCAATGAGTGTTACACGAATCGGGAAATTTACGATGAAATCGTGCGGCATATCCGGTGTGAGGCCAAAGCGCGTTCTTTTCGTTTGGGTTCTTCGCACGCTCCGGCTGAGCACCCGTTAGTACGGCGTGCCGTGGCATTAGGGCGTGTGCCTTTCGGCTCACCGACTTTGTCCGACCAAGCATTGATGCCTTTCTCTTCTTTCAAGATGGGACCTGGGAAGAGTGCTCGTTCGCATACGGCGGATGAGTTTGTCTTTGTTCGTGAGATAGAGGAGGCTATAGGACTATATTTGGAGTTGCTGGACGGGGCGGAGTTGTCCTAGAACCGTTTGAGCCAATGTTCCGGGTTGAGTTTCTCCGTCTCACGCCTGAGTTGGAAATGGAGTACTGTGCGGCCTCCATCGCTCTTGTCGGAGAAGATGGAACCTAGAGGCTGGCCGGTGGTAACGGTGTCCTCGGCCTTAACCAAGGCGGAAGACAGGTTGCAATAGACGGAGATATAGGAACCGTGACGCACAAGGACATTCAGCAGGCCGTCCAGGCGGAAAACGGCCGCAACTTTACCGTTGAAGATGGCACAGGCTTGCGCACCGGGACGGGTCTGTATGTCGATGCCTTTATTATCGAGCCTTACTCCTCGCAGACCTGGAACACTATATTGGCCATAATGGCCGGTGATGATGTAAGGAGCGTTGACCGGCATGGGCAGGCGACCTCGGTTGTCGGCAAAGTTATTGGAGAGCTTATAATCGGAACGGCTCAAAGTATAGGTCTCAAGCGGTTTCACATCGGGCAATTTCTTATCAGCGGCTTCTCGGTTGGCGGCTTCTCGCCTTTTTTCTTCTGCTGCACGTTTGCGTGCTTTCTCTATTTCTTCCGCGATGAGACGGTCGATGCGGGCGTTGAGACGGTTGGCTTCCTTGCGTTGGCGGGCTATTTCGTTCTGCAGGCTCCGTTGTTTTTTACGTAAGGTGTTGACTAAGTTCTTCTGTTCTTGTTCTTGTTGTTCCAGACGGATCTTCTCGTCCTTTCGCTCTTGCAAGAGTTGTTCTTTGGATGCCTTGGCTTGTGCCAGTTCCTGCCCTTTATCTTGTATCTGATTTTGCTTCCGTTTAATGTCTTCGCCCAACCGTTGCTGATAAGAAGCATACTCTTGCACGTAGCGCATCCTGCGATAGGTTTGCTCCAAGGTCTTTGCTGAGAAGATGAACAGCAGCTTATCTTGTATGGTGCGGTTGCGATAGAGGTAACGGACGGAGGCGGCATAGCTTTCTTTGACTTGCCCCAACTCCTTTTGCAAATCGCTCAATTGCCGTTGCAGAGAGAGGAGTTCTGTTTCGATGGCTGCCACATCGTTGTTCATGGCCACGATGTATCGCTTGCGCTCTTCTATTTGTCCGGTAAGAGCAGCCAAACCTTTCAGTTGACTGCCCACGTCTTTTTGAGTTGTTTGTAACAGGGTTTCCGACTCGGCTATTTTCTTCTGTAAGGCGCCACGTTTCCCTTCCAATTCCTTGATGAGCTTATTGGATTGAGCCACCAAAGGAAAAGAGACAAGCAAACCTATGAGAAGAACGAGGGTGCGGCGCATATCAGGTGTTCATTAAAGAAAGCAACAAACCGACTAACTCTTCCAATTCTACCCGTTTGTATCGGGAAGAGAGTTGAGTAGGAGTCAGATTGAAGGGTTTGGACGAGAAGTTGGTCAATTCTATTTTCCCTTTTTCTAATGAGGGGATGCCCAAGTCGGTGCCGGTCAGGTAGTTTCTGGCACCCGGACGGGCGGCTTCATACAATAGCTTCTCCAATCGGGCGAAGGTGGCTTTCTTGGGCAACATACTCTTCAGCTCCTCACGCGAAGCTTGCACATAGCGACGTCCCATGCGGTCTACCAACAAAATTTCATCAGGTGTCAGGTCAATGCGTGCCACTTCGGTACGGAGGATAGGCATCAGGAAAGATACTTGCACCCGTTCGCCCGCTTTGAGCTTCAAAGTGCCGTCCACCGTCAGGATGGCTTCTTTTGAAGTAGGGACGGTCAGTGTCACCTTGGACGAGAGACACCCCGTGTCTTTATTGATGGCGGACTCCGCTTGGCGGGAAGTGCGGCATCCTGCCAAGCACACCAATATGAGGAGCAGTATTCCCCACCGTTGAGTTTGTATGTTTATTGCATTCATGTTCATTTTCCTTTGTCATTTATCCGGCTCGCGGATGTATTTGCGTTGTTCTATCTTCTGTTTCAAAGTCTTGGAGTCGCTTCCCAGTTCGAGAGCCTGCTTCCAGTAGCCTATCGCCTGCTCTACTTCACCCACCATATAATAAATGTCACCGCAATGCTCCACCACTTCAGCGCTTTTCTCCTCTTCGCTCTTCATGGCTTGGTCGATGTAGAGGCGGGCTTGCACATAGTTGCCTTTCTCGAAGAGAATCCAGGCATAGGTGTCCAGATAGGTAGCGTTTTGGGGTTCGGCCTTCACCGTTTTGTAGCTCATTTCCTCGGCTTTGTCCAAGTTTTTACGCTCCAGTGATAGGTAGTAGGCATAGTTGTTCAAGGCACCGATATTGTTGGGATTGTACACCAGAGCGGAGTCGTAGGCTTGGTAAGCCGCTTCGTCCATGGCCTTGATGTGATAAGCGTCGCCCATGACGGCATAGAAGTCGGACACCACTTCTTTCTTGCTGTTCGGGGTGATGTGAGTCAAGGCTTTGCGGCAGGTCGTGATGACCTCGTCCGTCCGTTCGGCCTGGTTGTAGGCGATGGCCAGGTAGAAGTAAAACTCCAGCATGTCGGGGTTGGACTCGGTGCCGGCCTCGCACAGGCGGATAATGTCCTGATAGTCTTCTTTGCGAACCGCTTCGCCCAGCAAAGTCATACGTGCGGCGGTATTCGTGGGGTCAATCTGAAGGATACGTTCCATCACTGGCCAAGCTTGCGTATTCATACCTTTCGACAAAAGATATTGGGCATAAAGCATGGGCATGTTGGGGTCGTCAGTGTCCTGCTCCAGAATGCGGTCGAATAGCGCAATGACCCGGGTGCTGTCTTTGTCGGTCTGCTCGTTTTGCACGATAAGTCGACGCATGACGTCCATCTTTACATCCGGCTCCACCTTTTTGTTCAGCAAAAGTGTGTCGAGTTGTTGTTCGTAAAGCGCTGTCTGACCGGTCTGTTCATAATAGTTGGCCAGAGAGTAGAGAGCCAGGGCATTGTCAGGCTCGGCATCCAGCACTTTCCGGTAGAGGTTATACGCTTCTTCCTTCTTACCATTATCCAAATAGACATCTCCCAACACGACCTGATAGCGGGTGTCCTTGGGATATTCCGCCGCCAGGCTCTCTATCTCCTTGAAGGCGTTTTCCTTGTCCTGCTGCTGGACGTAGATGCGGAACTTCTCCATACTGATTTGCTCGCTTTTGCCCATCTTTGTTTCCAACTGGTTGAGCAGGGCCAATACTTTGTCGTATTTTTCCTGACGGTTGTACAGGTCGAGCAAGTTATACAGCGGGTCGAGCTTATCGGGAAAGCGTGCGGTCATGTCCTCCAGCAGGGCGGTGGCCTTGTCCGTCTCCTGCTGTTGCAGGTAGAGGTTGACCAGGCCTTGCGCATACCAATAGTTGTCGGGTGCATAGCGCACGGCTTGCTCCAAGATGGCTTCGCCCCGCTCCGGTTGCTTCAGTGCCACGTAGTATTGCGCCACTTCGTAGAGGGCGGAAGAGGCGTGGGGACTGATGCGCAGGCAATGTTGCAGGAGATCGAAGGCCGCATCGTACTTGCGCTGCATCTTCATCCGCATGGCTTCCAGGTAGAAATAGTCGTACTTGCGTTGTTGCTCGGGCGACAAGGTGTCACGCACAATGCCCATGTCCTTTGTGGGTATTACCGCGGTTTGCACGCTTTGGCGCGGCGAACCGCAGGCCGTAAGCAGGCCGATGAGCGCGATGCCCCACAAGCAGGCCGGCAGATGTCTTATGTTTCTTGTCTTCATTCTTCATCCTCAGTTTTAGTCATACGCCCGTGTGTCCGAAACCACCCGCACCCCGTTCCGTCTCGTCCAACGCTTCCACTTCCCGCCAGGCAGCTTGCTCGTGGCGGGCGATGACCATTTGGGCGATTCGTTCGCCGTCTTCGATGACAAACGGCTCGGCGGACAAGTTGATGAGTATCACGCAGATTTCTCCCCGATAGTCAGCGTCTATCGTCCCGGGTGAGTTCAGCACCGTGACGCCCTTCTTCAAGGCAAGTCCGCTGCGCGGACGCACCTGTGCCTCGTAGCCCTCAGGCAGGGCGATATAGAGTCCCGTAGGAATCAGACAACGTTGTAGGGGAGCCAATGTCACCGGTTCGGACAGGTTGGCGCGCAGGTCCATGCCTGCGGAAAGCTCCGTGGCGTAAGCCGGAAGCGCGTGTTTGGAGCGGTTGATGATTTGTACGTTCAGCATCTTCTGTTCTTTTTTAACGGGCGAAAGTACGGATTTTGGCTCAAATAGTCATACATTTGCAGTTAAATAATAGTAACCGCCTGCAAATAGGGCTTATAAACCGGGATTTTAACCGATAAATTATCATGAAATGATGGATTGGAAAACCTTGCTCTCCGCCAAACGTTTCGGCTTGGAAGAATTTCACCGCGAACGTCACGAAAATCGCTCTGAGTTTCAGCGCGATTACGACCGCCTCATCTTCTCGGCACCCTTCCGGCGCCTGCAAAACAAGACGCAAGTGTTTCCCCTGCCGGGAAGCGTGTTTGTGCACAATCGACTGACACACAGTCTGGAGGTGTCGTGCGTGGGGCGTTCCCTGGGCAACGATGTGGCGCGTGGCATCTTGGCACGCCGGCCGGAGCTGGCCGAGACTTATCTGCCAGAGATTGGCGCCATTGTGTCAGCCGCATGCCTGGCGCACGACTTGGGCAACCCGCCTTTCGGGCATTCGGGCGAGCGGGCCATCTCCACTTTCTTCTCCGAAGGAAAGGGGCTGTCCTTGCGGGACAATGACGGCCTCTCCGCGGAACTTTGGGAGGACTTTACCCACTTCGAGGGCAACGCCAACGCCTTCCGTCTGCTGACGCACCAGTTCGAAGGGCGCAGGCCGGGCGGTTTTGTGCTGACCTATTCCACATTGGCCAGCATTGTGAAGTATCCCTTTGCCTCCAGCCTGGCGGGGAAGAAGTCGAAGTTCGGATTCTTTACCAGCGAAGAGGCATCCTTCAGGCGCATAGCCGAGGAGTTGGGCATGAGGAAACTCAGCGATGCTCCCCTGCGTTATGCCCGTCATCCGTTGGTCTACCTCGTGGAGGCGGCCGATGATATCTGCTATCAGATCATGGACATCGAGGATGCGCACAAGTTGAAGATATTGACTACGGACGAGACGCGCGAACTGCTGTTGGGCTACTTTGACGAGGCACGCCAGGCGCACATGCAGGAGACGATGCGGCGGGTGACGGACGTAAACGAGCAGATAGCCTACCTGCGCTCGTGCGTTATCGGCCTGCTCACCGGTGAATGCACCCGGGTCTTTCTGGAGAACGAAGAGGCGTTGCTCAGGGGCGAGTTCGAAGGTTCGCTCATCCGCCATGTCGGCGAACGGCCTGCCTCGGCTTACCGGCATTGCGCTGAAGTGGCTATGCGGAAGATTTACTGCTCACGCGACGTGCTGGACATCGAGCTGGCCGGTTTCCGCATCATCGGCACCCTGCTGGAGCTGATGACGGATGCCGTTTGTTTACCCGAAAAGGCTTATTCGCGCCTGTTGATAGACCGCGTGTCCAGCCAATACAACATCCGGTCGCCCCACTTGGGCGAACGCCTCCAGGCGGTGCTGGACTACATATCGGGCATGACCGATGTCTTCGCCCTCGACCTCTATCGCAAGATAAACGGCAACAGCCTGCCGGAGATAGCGTGACTCATAAAAAATCGCTACCTTTGCAGCCGGAAACGACTAATATACCTGAATTATAAATTATATATGATATCAGTAGAAGGACTTAAGGTGGAATTCAACGCCACGCCTCTGTTTGAAGATGTGTCATACGTCATCAACAAGAAAGACCGCATCGCCCTGGTGGGCAAGAACGGAGCGGGCAAGAGCACCATGCTCAAGATATTGGCGGGCTTGCAGCGGCCTACGGAAGGCACCGTCTCCGTGCCCCGCGAGTGCACCATCGGCTACCTGCCCCAGGTGATGAAGCTGGCGGACAGCCGTACGGTGATGGAAGAGGCGGAGCTGGCTTTCGGTCACATACGCGAGATGCAGGCCGGACTGGAGCGCATGAATCAGGAACTGGCCGAACGCACCGACTACGAGAGCGAGGACTACCAGAAGCTCATCGAACGCTTCACGCACGAGAACGACCGCTTCCTGATGATGGGCGGCACCAATTACCAGGCCGAGCTGGAACGCACGCTGATGGGCCTGGGCTTCGCGCGAACGGACTTCGACCGCCCCACGAGCGAGTTTTCCGGCGGATGGCGCATGCGCATCGAGCTTGCCAAGCTCCTGCTGCAACGCCCCGACGTGCTGCTGCTGGACGAGCCGACCAACCACCTCGACATCGAGTCAATCCAATGGCTGGAACAGTTCCTAGCCACGCGGGCCAACGCCGTGGTGCTGGTGAGCCACGACCGCGCCTTCCTGAACAACGTCACCACCCGCACCATCGAAATATCCTGCGGACACATCTACGACTACAAGGTGAAATATGACGAGTTTGTCAAGCTGCGCAAGGAGCGCCGCGAGCAGCAGCTCCGCGCTTACGAAAACCAGCAGAAGCAGATAGAAGACACCGAGGCCTTCATCGAGCGCTTCCGCTACAAGGCGACCAAGGCTGTGCAGGTGCAGAGCCGCATCAAGCAGCTGGAGAAGCTGGAGCGGGTGGAGGTGGACGAGGAAGACAACTCCGCCCTGCGCCTGAAGTTCACGTGCAGCAGCCGCAGCGGCAACTATCCCGTCATCTGCGAGGACGTGCGCAAGGCATACGGCGACCATGTGGTGTTCCACGACGTCAACCTCACCATCAACCGGGGCGAGAAAGTGGCCTTCGTGGGCAAGAACGGCGAAGGAAAGTCTACCCTCGTGAAGTGCATCATGGGCGAGATAAGCGACTATACCGGACGCCTCACCCTGGGGCACAATGTGCAGATAGGCTACTTCGCGCAGAACCAGGCACAGCTGCTGGACGAGAACCTCACGGTGTTCGACACCATCGACCGCGTGGCAGTAGGCGACATACGACTGAAGATACGCGACATACTGGGCGCCTTCATGTTCGGCGGAGAAGCCTCCGAGAAGAAGGTGCAGGTGCTGAGCGGAGGAGAGCGTACCCGCCTGGCCATGATAAAACTGCTGCTGGAGCCGGTGAACTTCCTCATACTCGACGAGCCCACCAACCATCTGGACATGCGCTCTAAAGACATACTGAAGGAAGCCATCGCCAACTTCGAGGGTACGGTCATCGTCGTCAGCCACGACCGCGACTTCCTCGACGGGCTCGTCACCAAGGTGTACGAGTTTGGCGGAGGCTTGGTCAGGGAGCACCTGGGAGGCATCTACGACTTCCTGCAAAAGAAGCAGATAGACAGCCTGAACGAGCTGCAGAAGGCACCCGTGCAGGCACTGGCCGGCACCGAGCCCGACAAAGGGGCTTCCGCCGCCCGCCTCTCCTACGAAGAGCAGAAGGAGCGCAACAGACGCCTGAAGAAGCTGGAACGCCGGGTGGCAGACTGCGAAGCGGAAATAGGCCAGACCGAAGCTGCCATCGCCATCCTGGAGCAGAAGATGGCCACGCCCGAAGGCGCCGCGGACATGAGCCTCTACGAACAGCACCGCCAGCTGAAGGAGCAGCTGGACAGGGCCATGGACGAGTGGGAGGCGGCAAGCCTGCAGCTGGAGGGTGAAAAAGAGTAACAAATAAATAGGCCCCTCCTCTTGCATATTCGGTGTAAATGCCTATCTTTGTCAGCTGATACCATTTTCATTAACTAACCATGAATACCGACATGAGCCGACAACAGAGAAAGGGAATTTTACCCCCCCCTATTTTAAGAAAGTTTAACTATATGCTCTGCATGGCCTGCTGCCTCTGCGGAGCTTTGCTGTCTGCCTCCTGCGATGACTACGACGACACATCGCTGTGGGAGAAGATAAACGAACACGAAGAGCGCATCGCGGCCCTCGAACAATGGCAGGAGGAGACGAACCACAACATCGCTGCCATACAGCAACTGCTCAATACCACCGACTGCATTACCGCTGTGTCTCCACTGCTCGAAGGAGGGCAGGAGGTAGGCTACATCATCCAGTTCCTGCACGGTGAGCCCGTCACCATCTACCACGGAGCGAAAGGCGAGACCGGAGAGAGTGGCTATACCCCCCAGATCGGACTGACACAACAGGAAGACGGCAACTGGTACTGGACGCTCGACGGAGAGCTGATGACCGATGCCGAAGGCAACCCCATCCGAGCCAACGGACAGGACGGTGAAGACGGACAAGACGGCGAGGACGGCGACGACGGGCAGGACGGCGATGACGGACAGGACGGCAGGCCGGGCGCAGACGGCAAGGATGCCCCCACGCCCCAAGTCAAGATAGGCAGCTCTATTGACAGCGGAACGATTGCGACCGATAATGGCACGAAAGACGACGACGCCTGGTACCTCAGCGTAGACAACGGCGAGACATGGCACCGCGTCAGCGGTAAGGACGGGACGAGTGGCGAAAGCCTCTTTCAGAGCGTAACCGAAGACGAAGACAAAGGGTACGTCACCTTCACCCTCTCGGACGGCAGCTCCTTCCAGGTCCCCCTCTACCAAGGCATCACCATCACCTTTACCTCTTCCGATAGTAATCCCATCGACCCGAATGAGCCTATAACCGTAACCGGCAGCACACTGGA